>JACSRJ010000159.1 GCA_014879835.1 Anaerolinea sp. | reverse complement strand
CCTATTTGCCCCCCATTTATCGAAAGGGGAAGGTTGAGGGGGATGCCCCCTCAAGAACCTTATCCCCCCTTCTCCAAACTGGAGAAGGGGGAAAGGGGGGATGAGGTCAATCATCGAAAGGTGACTTCTCAAACGGCTTCTGAAAATTGCAGGTGAATCCTTCAGGATAACGCTCTAGGCTTTTTCCTCGTCCTCTTTTGGGGGCAGCCCCGTCCCGGTGAGACGGTTCTTGACGCCCAACAGCCCTTTCATGATCTTCTGGCGGAAGTTCAAATCCTTGATATTCTCCAGCGCGATCTCATAGGTGGCCGCTGCCTGCATCAATTTGCCGGAGCGCATCTGAATATCAGCGATGGCCAGAAGGGTTTGCCCGTAGCGCTCCTCATCGTTCAGTTCTTTGAAGGTATCGGCGGCTTCGCGGTAGAGGGTGACCGCTTGTTCGCTGTTCCCCTGCGCATAGTACACCCCACCCAGATTGCCAATGACCTGCGCCTCGCGGCTGCGATCCTTCAGATCGGCAAAGGTCTTGCGGGCTTCCACCATAAGCATCGCTGCATTTTCATAATTGCCGAGGGCGCGGTCAATTAAACCTAGATTAACCTGCATCTCCGCGGCCAGATCAGGGTGACCTTCGCTTTCATAGGCGTCTTTGGCTTTTTTGAACAGGTCGGCAGCGGCTTCATAATCGCGCTGCATGAACATCTCAACCCCCTGCTGCTGCAGGTCGGCTCCAGTGGTCATGATTTTGGTTTCCTCGCTACAGTGTGATGTCTAAAATCTTTTCGGCCACCAAGCGCAGTTCGCCGAGCGGCATTTTGCTCAGGCGCAGCGCAATTTCAAGATAGGGCTGATTCACGGGTAGGGACACAAAAGCCCGCAGCGCTTCGGGCAGTTCGGTAAAGCGATCATATTCTTCCTGAAGCCGTAACCAAGCGCCGATACGCCCGGTTTCTTCAAGAAAATAGGTGATCGATTTTTTCACCTCTGCGGCGATGGTCGCCAACTGGGGGAAGGGAATAGCACGCTGCCCCATCTCGTAGGCTTCAATCAACTCCGGGGTGCTGCCTGATTCCTTGGCCAGTTCCTCACGGCTTAGTTTGGCTTCCTTTCGGGCGACCGCCAGCCGCACCCCGATCACCCGATCCCGTAGTTGGTTATAGCTCTCTGTGGGGACAGGAAGCCCGCGCCGCTCTTTGTTTTCGCCGATGATTTCGGTTCCCCAGAATTGACTGACAGGTACATCCAAAAAGTAGGCGATCATTTCGAGTTGAGGCAGACTGGGGGATTCGTCACCAAATTCCCACGTTTGAAGGCGCTGTTCTTCAACCCCCACCGCCGCCGCGACTTCGGCCTGAGACTTACCCATGGCAGAGCGGGCATCACGAAGCAGAACCCCCAAAATACGCCCACGCACCAGATGCAGCTCAGTGAAATCGCGTTCGGCGGGCGCTCCAAAACCTGCTTGCGCGGTGCGTTTCTGTTTTAGCTTGGCGCTGACATCGGAAAAATCGCCCATGAGAAGTACCTTTCCCGCCATATTCCTCACAAAGGTTTGGCCAGAATTATAAAAGCGGAGGGCAAGGCGCGCAAAGATACCTCTTAAAAAAGGGGTGCAGGGTTGGGCAAGCGAATCTTATGGCTGCACTTCGTTCTGAAAAAAAAGACGGAAAAGTCCTCTCTGTGAGGGCATCCCCTGCATTCTTGCTTAAGGAGCAGCCCCCCCGATTGTGACCTATGTCCTATTTGCAAAAATTGTAAACGGGGTATTCTAGTAACAAGTGACTGTGTGCCCTTTTAAACGCCGGTGAGTATCTGTCCTTATCTCAAATGAGTACAGGCATTTGAAGGAGTATCACAGTATGACCCATCAGGTGAGTTTTGTGGAAGGTGTGCTGACCGTTCGCCTTAACGGGCGATGCAGCGCACAAGAAGTGGGGCAGGCGATTCAGTCGGTTCTGCTCCAGCAAAAGTCTCCGATCACCGCTATCGTTGATCTGACTTTTGCGAGTGGATTTGATCAAACGCTCAAAGCGACCTTCTTTCGGATGATGCAGCACCCGATGATCAATCGTTTGGGCATTTGTTCATCCAGCCCGACCATTGCCAGTGATGTGAATGATCTGGTGGTGGCGCTTAGTCGGGCCCGCACGGTGACCACGGCAGCGACTGAATCCGAAATCCTTGTGGCTTTTGGATTAGCCGATCCGCCGACGCAGCCGCGCAAGTTGACTGGGATGCTGGCGCATCTGAAGCGCCCCACTACTAACTCGCAGTGAACCAACCCCATCCCTAAAAACGAAGGAGCGCCCCAAGAGGCGCTCTTTTGCTTGTGGGGAAAACTCCCCACTAAATCAACTTTTTTGGTGCCGTGGAGAGGACTCGAACCTCCACCCCGTAAAGGACATGGCCCTCAACCATGCGCGTCTGCCAGTTCCGCCACCACGGCAAGTTAGAGAGGATTATACCTATGCCCCTTTGCTTGTCAATCCCAAAGGTGCGGCTTATCAAGGCGAACACCTGAAGGTCAGCCTTGCCCTCTCCTTAGCCCTAAGTAGTGGAATGAGAATCCCGATGGAATCCTCCCTTAACGATAAGAGCGCCCGATGTACACAAAACGATGACCGCACCCCAGCACCTGACTGTGTTCATCAGGTGGAACCCCTAACCAGATACCCTCAAGGATCAACCGTCCCTGCTCATCAAGGCGGAACTTACCCTGTGTGCTGAGTTGACGGGGTAGGTAGTTGATCTCCGTGGGGCTGAAACTGAACTGTCCACTTTGCAGGTTGAACTGGTAGGTTCCACCATAGTCGAAGTAGACCTCAAACGGGTACCACGTGACCGATAAGCTGCCACTTGCATGGAATATCAGCTCTTGAATGGGGCGGGGCGCTTTTACCCATGAACCGTCGGCACAAGCGATCTGAGCATCTTCACGCCATGTACCCACCAGAGGATTGGCGGTAGGGGTGTAAACGTGTACCCAATGATTCAATACCGATCCATCGGCAAGTAGGGCTTCGATCCGATATACGCTGCCGCTGGATGTGGTGTCAAAAACGTGGAATCGACCCGTTTCAGGATTGATCTCCGCGCCCTCGGTGGGGCTGATCGACCAGTGCACCTTAAGCTGATCCATAACCCGGAACAGGTAGCAGCACTCGGTCACGCCGACCTCAAAATCGAGACTCTCACCCGGCTGAGCCTCAAACTGATCGGAAAGGTTGTTGGCTAAGCCAATATGGAGCATCGCTACCTCATAAGGCGTAACCTTGAGGATGGCACCGCGGGTGTTGAGGGCGGCAGCGGTAGCCGTGATCTCCAGATCAAACTGCTGTTTGGTGGCCGCCGCAGCAATGCTGAAGGCAGTTTTGGATGGAGGGATGTTTGTGGCCACCTCCGCGATCCGGGTTTCAAGGGCATGAAGTTCGCTGAGGGAGCTTCTGTTCACCTTAAACTGCATGTCGTACAGAATGTGGTAGGTGGTCACGGGCGCATCGTTGAAGAACTCCCTGAAATAAGCAAAACCGGGCAGATAGTTCTGATTGGTAAAGCCAAGACTGATGCCCCCTTCAGAGCTGCCTTGAATCTCAATCCGGTAGATGTCCCCCGGTACAACAGGGATAGGCGGATCAAAGGTGAATGGAACCCAAAACCCAACGGGTGGGGTTATATACCGTCGCTGTTCGCCCAGAATTTGCCCACTTTGGTTTTTGAGGGTCAACGAGACCTCAGACCCGAAGACCCCGGTGGGTTCAAGGAGCACCTCAATACTCCGAATTTCAGGTTCGGCTGCCGCGAAGGTTTGCCCATAACTGGCACTTCCCTTTAAGCTGCTGCGCCGGGTAATGCGCCCTTCGTTGATCGGAGGCGGAGGGGCTTCAGGGATCGCCGTGGGTAGGATCGGCACCGCAAGGGGTTGAGAGACCCATTCAGGGACATTCCCTAGACGCCACACCCGAACCGACCCGTTTTCGGTAGCGGTGAGCAGGGTCAAGTCGTCGAGCCATACCACCTGTTTTAGGGCAAGGTCTTGCTGCGGGTGACTGATCCATGCCATCACCTCGCCATGTATCACTGAACGCACCGAGGCCGCGTACTCATCCCAAACTGCAAAGAAGGTCAGAGAAGGGTTCACCACACCGGGCAAAGATGAACTAAAAATAGGATCGGGACTCAGCCCATCCCAAAGCTGGGTTCCTTTGGCCCGAATGAACACCCGGTTGCGCAAACCGTTGGTGACAAGCTGGGTGACAGGGCTGCCCGCCTCTAACACCCTAAAAGGTTTTGTGTAGGCCTTACCCAACGAAGAGGCGTCCAAATCCGTTACCCATGCGTTCACCTTGCCGTTGAGGGTGCCGGTGAACAGTCGCTCATGATCATGGCTCCACGCCACCGACCAAATGCCTGCGGCTGGGTTTGAGGTACCCTCTTGATAACCTTCATGATAAAAGAGAGCGCGGGGTTCGCCAGTCTGCCCATCCCAGATTCCTGCGACCATATCCATGCTGGCACTGAGAAGGTATTGATCATCGGCGCTCCAGCCCGCATTCAGAGCCGCATTTCGGTGTCCGAGGGTCACCAGATAAGTGCCGCTTTGGGCGTCATAAAGGCGCACCCCAAAATCGGTCGTCCAGACCAGAATCCGGGTTTCAGCGGCGTTCCAAGCAGCCCCCCACGCGATCCGCGACTGCTTGAGAGTGAGGGTCTGTTTTCCCGTAAGGGTATTCCAAACCTCAACCTGCCCCGCCCGCGACCAGATCAGCAGGCGGGTTCCAGACTGATCCCAGCGCGCTCCATTGCTTGAATAAAAGCGCCTATCATCCCTGATCTCGATCTCTTGGAGAAGCACTCCGCTCTGGGTATCCCACACCCGCACCAGCATGTACAGGTTGGTCTCATCCGCATCGCTCCAACTGGCCAGCCGAGTCCCAGTGGTGTTCAGCACCATTCCGTTAAGGGGTCTACCCTGATCAAGGATTAGGTTTGGCGCAGTCAATGCCTCATGGGGTGGCTTGGAGTCCGCCAGCGAAAAAACGAAAATCCGCCCTTGAGCGCGTACAAACCAGTGGTTTTGATCCCCACTTAAGATCGCATCCACCGCGGGGGCACCAATCTCGGCGGCGCTGATCAGGTCTACTCGGAGGAGTGCATTGGGGGCAAAGGCCGTTTGGGTGGCGGCCGCCTTAGGGTAATCCATCCTGATTGGGGGGAAAGTCCCGGTTGGTGTCTCTGAGGGGGTAGATTCGGTCAAGGTAGTGGGGGCTGCACCCACCGCAGAGAAGGACAGCCACAAGAGCGCGCCCCATAAGATCACCACTGCACTGCCCACTGCCCCATAACGAAAGTTTCGGCTCATCATCTGACCTCCAGATCAGCATCACAGAACGCAATCCTGCCTAAAACGCAGCAGCCCAGCGCGTCAGGAAGAAGCATCTCAGAAGAGGTGATGTATGGGAGGGTGTGGGCTTATTAAGCGTTATAGTGCTAAACGCGCTTTTGTGCCAATTGGTTCCATTGTGGGGGTAGGTTCAGGCGTCCGGGGTGGTGCCTTTTGTTGGCGCATCCGGTTTGGGCGCGTCCGCATTGGCATTGCGGGCGGATTCATCAGCGGTGCCGTTATGCCGGGTCATCATCAACTCAATGCCCAAGCGAAGCCACGTTTCGATGGCTTTGTCGGCCCGATGGAGGGTCTCAATGACCAAAATGTCCTCAGCCGGGGCGAAGTTTTGGAGGACGTAATCACGGGCAAGCATTCTGCCGGGGGGTCTGCCAATACCTACCCGCATCCGGGCAAAATCCGAACTGCCCAGATGGGCGATGATGCTCTTTAAGCCGCCCTGCCCGCCTGAACCACCCTTTGCCCGAATGCGCAGGGTGCCAAGGGGGATGTCCAGATCATCACTGATCACGAGGATGTGGTCAAGGGGTATCTTGTAAAAGTCCACAAAACCGCGCACCGATTCACCGCTCAGGTTCATGAAGGTCTGCGGTTTGGCGATCAGCACCTTTTTCTCAGCGATGATTCCATCGGCCACCAGTGCCTTGGACTGGCGTTTGCTGAAACCCAAACCATGCGCGG
Source organism: Anaerolinea sp. (assembly GCA_014879835.1). Taxonomy (GTDB): domain Bacteria; phylum Chloroflexota; class Anaerolineae; order Aggregatilineales; family UBA2796; genus UBA2796. Next base: position 62,289 of record JACSRJ010000159.1, on the reverse strand, counting down.
CTGCAATCGACTCTACTGCACGAAAGCCGATATTGTGGCGGGTATTCTCAAAGTCGCGTCCGGGGTTGCCCAGACCTACAATTAGGTATCGATCTGTCATGCCGCGAATTTTACCTGCACCCGCCCGCTTTTGGCGATAGTGGTTTTGCTTTTTTGATCATCCCCGCTCAAGGTACTGCCGCACCACTTCCGCAGCCCGGACGGGATAATCGGGCATCAAAGGGCGAATCGTTTGCTCGGTCAGATTCAGCAGGGACAGCGCTGAGGCGGGTACTTCTTGAAGCAGGATTTCATCAATGGCCGCGCCAAGGGCGGGATACACACTCTCAAAACGTCGGAAAGGATCAAGATCATCAAGGCGTTTCTGGTCGGGAGCAGGGATCATCTTCACCAGAAGTCTCAGCAGATGGTGAAAAAGGTGATGTTTGACAAATACGTGAGCGCTGAGCCGTTCGCCCCGGTGGTAACGCCCCACGCCCACATAAAGCAGCGAAAAGACCATGAGCAGATCACGCATGGGGGAATAGGGCGAGGCAGCATCCTCTTGAGGGCGCGCTGCAAGCCCTTCGATAAGGGGGGTGATCTCACCGTGATCCAGCAGCACCCGGTAATCGTTGACCTTCGCCTCCCTCAGTTCCGTCCGATCAAAAACTGCAAACTCCAGCAGATGACCGGGATCATACATCACCTTTAGTCCGTGCGCTGTCTCCCGGATTGAAAAAACGATCCGGTTGGCGTCGGGCAGCCAAGAGAGGTCTTGGCGAAAGCGCTCCTGTGCCCCGGATTCGGTGATTACAAAAAAGTCGTGATCAGAGTAACGGTCGGGCTGGCGTCCTCGCTCCGCCATCGATCCCAACGCAATCAGCCCCAAAACCTGAGGATCGGTCTCCAACGAAGCGATCAGAGCGGCGGTGAAAGCTCGATAGGCGGTTAAGTCCAAGTTGGATGCTCTCCCTTTTAGCGTCGCTGAGCGCTGCGACGGGCTTCATCATCGGTGATCTCGATCAATTCGCCATCCGGGCCTAACCTCATGGCTCCTCGTTTGGGTTTTTCGTAAGATTCATCCTCCTCCGGTTCGGCCAACCGTTCGCGTTCGCGCCATTCGTTTTTACGCTTCTGGGTAGATTGATCTTCCTCAGCACGAGACGAACGAGGCATCGGAATCGCGCCCTTAAACATGAACCCAAGGATCATGGTCACCCCGATCATGATCAGGATCAGGGGCAAACTAAACCCAACCGTAAACACCAGCCCAATGCCGCCCAACCACATGGCCGCGATCAAGCCGTCACGCAGCTTGTTTTTGACCAGACCATCGGTGAGGGCGGTTGCGGCAAAAACAAACATGATCCCCGGCCACCACGGAATTACCCCAAACAACATCAGGGCCAAGCCGATGATGAAGGTGCCGCCCGAAAGGGCGCCCATCTGTTCTTCGCGGATCTCACGGATCTTCTTCTCCACGGACTTGGAGGTTCGCCCCGTTTTTTCGGCGATCTCCTCAAGGGTAAAACCCTTTCGAGACAGGCGGATTAGCTCCTCTTTATCTTTGTCCGTCCATGGGCGCTTAGGGGACTTCTCAACGCTGCTCACAATCGCGTCTTTGATGGTCTCAATCACTTCCCCAATGGCGGACTTTGGCGTTTTGTCGCTCATGTTGCGCGCTCCTACAAAATATCTACGGGATCAACGTCCACAATCCACCCCGACCTTGGCTCAAAGCCTTCAAGCAGATGTGCTGGGTCGGTGGTGCGAACCAGTAGATGCCATTGATAAACCCCGTCGATTTTACCGAAAAATGCGGGTGTCGGGCCAATCAAAGTGGTGGCGGTCAGGTTGAGGCGTGTGATCTGCTCCCGAAGTTGACGCGCCGCGGCTTCAGCTTCGTGTTGGGCCGCGCCCGCCTGAGGTGAGCGGAACAGAAATCTGACCAGACGTTTAAAGGGTGGATAGGCCAGATCACGCCGATAGGTGATCTCACGCGCATAAAAGGACTCAAAGTCGTGCAGTGCCGCCGCCTGAAGGGCATAGTGATTGGGTTGATAGGTCTGGAAGATGACTCGCCCACCCAAGACTCCTCGTCCAGCGCGCCCGGCAGCCTGTGTAAGTAGTTGAAAGGCCCGCTCTCCAGCCCGATAATCGGGCAGTCCCAGCGCGGTATCCGCCAAAACCACTCCGACCAGTGTCACTCTGGGCAGGTGCAGCCCTTTGACGATCATCTGCGTGCCTACCAGTACATTAGCCTCACCCGCTTCAAAACGCTCAAAAATCTCCTCGTGGGCGACTCGGTTGGAGGCTGTATCCCGATCCCAGCGAGCTACCACCGCCCCTTCAAACTCTTGACTCACTGCCTGTTCCAGACTCGCCGTGCCGGCCCCCAAATACCGAATCCGACTGCTCTTACATTCAGGACACTGTACGGGTGCGGGGCTGTGAAAGTTGCAATAGTGGCAGACCAATTTTTCATCCCCGCCAGAATGGGATTGATGATAGGTCAGAGGAATATCGCAGCGTGGGCATCGGGCCACATAACCACAGTCACGGCATAAAATGAAGGTGGAGTGCCCCCGCCGATTGAGAAAGAGAATCGCTTGTTCGCCCACGTCCAATACCCTCTGAAGGTTCTCACGGAGGGCCCGACTAAACATGCTCCGGTTGCCCTCGCGCAGTTCAGCCCGCATATCGATCACCTGAACCGGAGGCAGGGGTGCGCTGCTGGTCTGAGGGGTTCCTTCAGGGCTGATCCCGGTCACGATCACCCGATCTGGCAAACGCAGGGAGATGATCTCCTCGCGCTCCGCCCGGTACACCGAACGCACATCGGGAGTAGCAGACCCCAGAATCAGGGTCCCTTTGGTGATCTGCATGAGCCTCTCCGCAGTTTCGCGGGCGTGGTAATAGGGTGGGGGCAGTGGTGGCGATTGTTTGTAGCTGTCGTCATGCTCCTCATCAATAATCACCAAACCCGGATCAGGCAGCGGGCTAAACAATGCCGAACGCGCCCCAATAATGATTCCCACCGTGCCCGCTTTGGCCCGCCGCCATGTGTCGTACTGCTCACCGTCACTCAGGCTGCTGTGGACAACCGCGCAGCGCCCCGGAAACCGGGCCGCAAAACGCCCAACAGTGGGCGCAACCAGCGCGATTTCAGGAACCAGTACGATCACCTGCCGTCCCTGATGAAGGGTTTGTTCGATAGCCCGCAGATAAATCTCAGTCTTGCCCGAACCCGTAACCCCATGCAGCAAAAAAGCATGGCTGTGTTTGGGGGATGAAGCGACCATCGTCTCATGGATGCGGGCCCAGACCCTCTCCTGATCCATCGTGAGTAATGGCGGCTCACTTTTGGGGTAGATTTTGCCCGCCAGCGGATCGCGGAAGCGCTCTCGTTCGCCCAGCTTGATCCAGCCCTTTTTAGCGATCCGTTTGATCGAGTCCACACTTGCGCCGGTTTCATCCGTGATCTGCTCCAGTGTAAGCGCTTCTCCCCGTGAGGTCAGAAGCTCCATCACTGCGGCTTGTTTGGGGTAATTGCGCAAATGGCTGAGGATCGTATGTGTTTCGTCAGCAGGCACATTCAGCGCCGCCGTTTTAACAGTCTGGGTGCGTGCATCGGGCGGGGGCAGAAACGGTTCCGCGGTGATCAACCCACCCGCCACCAGCGGTCGGATTCCCTCCCGCCACGAAACTCCTGAGAGGGCCCGATCAATTTGGGCAGTGCGCAGCGGCCCCCGGTCACGGAGCAGGCTCACTACAGACGCCGCCGCTTGGTTCAACTTTATTGGGGTTGGCTCTGCGTCCGTTTTTAGGCTGTAGATCATACCGCCGCGACGCGCCACCCCCGGCGGCAGCATCAGCCATAAACAGGCACTTAGCGAAGCAAACGAGGTCTCGGCCATCCAGCGTGCCAGCGCAATCTGGGTGGGGGTGACAACGGGTTCTGAAAGACACACCTCCAGTATGGGCTTGGCGTTGGGTACAGGGCTGGTGTGATCAAGATGCACGACAATCCCCTGATACAAGCCCGTGCGAAAGCTCACCTCCACCAACTGACCGACCTTGATCGCCAGTTCAGGAGGGATTGTATAATGGAAGGTGCGCCGGACCGGGGTCTGGTAAATGGCGAGTTCGGCGTACATTGCGCCTCCGCGCTGTTGAGGGATAGGCTTGAGTTCATAGTGTATTGATTCGGCGGGAATGAGCAAATCTTTAGGAGAGATACCCGTGAAACAAATCGGGATTTTGATCTTTGATGACGTGGAAGTCCTTGACTTCTGTGGGCCTTATGAGGTCTTTAATGTGGCCGGTGAGGTCACTGACCCACCGCCCTTTAAGGTGTTTACCATTGGTCTGAGCGAAGCGCCCATCCTCACACGGGGCAAAATGCAGGTGCTCCCCCACTTTACCTTGGATAATTGTCCTCATCTTGATTACCTGCTCGTTCCCGGTGGTGTGGGCACACGACGCCTGCTTGAAAATGAACCACTGCTCGATTGGGTGCAGGAGCGCGCAAAAGAAGTGAGTCGCCTGCTTTCGGTCTGTACTGGCGCGCTCATCTTGGGACGGGCTGGACTGCTCAGGGGGCAGCCTGCAACCACCCATCACACCACCTTTGATCTGCTGTCCAAACTTTCACCCACAACCGAAGTGATCAAGGACAAACGTTTTGTGACGAGCGGACGGATCACCACCTCTGGTGGGGTTTCCGCCGGGATCGATATGGCCTTCCAGATCGTGCGTGAGGTGGCGGGCGAGATGACCCTGAAAAAGGTTCAGGCAGAGATGGAATGGTTGTGGAATCAAGGCTAAAAGCGCCCCCTAACGGTGGAGTACAACACTGAAACGCTTTTGTGGGATAATGAGAGCATGAGAATAGATGTGTTAACCCTGTTTCCCGGAATGTTTGAGGGGCCTCTCACTGAGAGCATCCTCAAACGGGCACAGGAGAATGGTCTGATTGAGGTACGGTTGCACAACATCCGGGATTATGCGCTGGATAAACACCGAGTCACAGATGAACCACCCTACGGCGGCGGCGGTGGTATGGTCATGAAGGTTGAGCCGCTGGTGAGCGCGGTGGAGGATGTGCTAGAAGGTGCATCAGACGTCCCGGTAATCTTGACCACCCCTCAGGGGCGGGTGTTTACGCAGGAGATGGCGCGTCGCCTTGCAGAACATCCTCGATTGGTGATCCTGTGTGGGCGTTACGAAGGGGTTGATGAACGGGTGCGGCAGTTGGTGGTGACAGAGGAGATCAGCATTGGTGATTTTGTCCTCACGGGTGGGGAACTGCCCGCAATGGTCATGATCGACGCCATAGTGCGCCACCTTCCCGGTGTGCTCGGTGATCCCAATGCGGCGGCGCAGGATTCCCACGCGACCGGGCTGCTGGAACATGCACACTATACCCGCCCTCCGGAATTTCGCGGGATGAGTGTCCCGGCTTTGCTTCAGAGTGGCGATCACGGCGCAGTAGCTCGCTTCCGGCGGCAGGATTCGATCCGCCGCACATGGGAACGTCGTCCCGATCTGCTGCTTGAGGCTACCTTGAGTGAGACGGAGCAGTACGGGCTGGCAGCACTGGCGTTGGAATGGTTAAATAAGAGGTGAGGAACAACACATGAGCAGCAGTGCGGATTGGATCAAGATGCGCATTGGAGATGAGTTGGGTTTGGTCGCTGAGGACTTAGCCCGCTTGTATGGAGTGCCCCTGCCCGATTTGGATACCCATCTGACGGCCCTTGAAAGCAGCCCTCAAGCGGCTGTGCAGCGAATTCTCTCTGATGTGGATGGGGTCAGGATGGGGTATCGGATCATCATCGTCACCGATCAGCACCTCGCAGCCATACGCGAACGACTGCGCACCTACCCTTTTCATCCGTTGGTAAGCGCTGCTGGTGCTGATGGCGCCATTGGCTGGCATTTGGGGGGTGATGACGCGCAGTTTGTGGCCTTTCGTATGGCGGATATTGTGGGGATCGATTTTGATTGGAGTGATGTGCTGCGAATGCGTCTGCATCGTTTGATCCTTCACTACAGCGATCAAAGCCCAGAGATCACCCCCACCTTTCGGGATCGGGTGGTCGATGTTGCTGCATACCTGATTGAACTGACAGGGATTCTCTAGAATACGAAGATCAGGTGGATAAGGTGTATAAATTTACGGGTGAGCGGGTAGATTGGTCTAGGTTTTAGCCGATTCCCGCCGACTGCAATCAGATCTTTAAGCACAGTCTGAAAGGAACTTTACCAAGATGGAGCCAACGGAACCACGTCCCGATGTGGACATTGAAGAAGACATCAAACAGATCATCCATAGCTTCAGCCCACTTCAGGCGTCTAGAGCCTATTTCACGGTGCATAGTGAAAATGGGGTTGTGACCCTCAAGGGCAATGTGCGAAACCCTCAGGCACGCCGCGTGATGGTAGACAACATACCCCGCATCGAAGGGGTAAAAGCTGTAATTAGTGAAGCATTTTTTGACGACGAGATGATTCGGTTTAAGGTTGGTGAACTGCTGCCGCCGGGGGTTCATGCCTCGGTCATGTTTGGCGCAGTAGCCCTTACCGGAAGGCTGCCTTCAGGGGCTTCGGCAGATATTATTATTAAGGCAATCGCTGAGATTCCGGGGGTGCTGCGGGTTGGGGCGGACTTCGGTACTGTGCGCGAAGCACCTCTCAAGAGCGATTCACAGTAGGGTTTGGTGGGGGATACCCCTACAGAGTCACACCCTATCACCCGCTCAGAGCAGGCGATAGGGGAGGTAATATCCCGTTCGTTGACCATAAATCATGAGAATTGAGGAGTTCAGATCGTTTTATGCCGTCCTACGACTTCCGCTGTCCTGATTGTAAGTGGCGCGGCGCGCTGTTTTTTAAATCCTTTGCAGCCTATGACAGCAGTGAGAAAGTTTGTCCCCGCTGTCAAGGCAAGAATCTGGTACGCTCGATCAAGCGTGTGGCTTTGATGCGTTCGGAAGGTTCACGCTTGGACAATCTTGAGGATGATTCTGCTTTGGACGAGTTGGAAAATGCCGATCCCAAAACCCTTGGGCGCTTCATGCGTAAGATGAGCGAGGAGACCGGGGAGGACTTAGGCGAGGAGTTCGGTGAGGTTGTCTCTCGTCTAGAGAAGGGTGAGGACCCCGAATCGATTGAAAAGTCGATGGACTTCAGCGACATGCCTGATGACTCCGGCGGGATGGGCATGGACAGTGGTTTTGGCGAGGGCATGTCTGACTTTGACTGATCAGACAGTATGGGATCAACATGACCCGGAAAAAGGCGCGTCAGCCTTTAGAAGAACAGGCCGAAACCCCAACCACCCAACGATGTGCCTTGTGCGGTCGTGAGGTTGAACGGGTCTCCCAACATCATATTATTCCTAAATCCAGAGGGGGCACGGAGACGGTGCCTTTATGCAGCCCCTGCCACAGCACCCTGCACCACTTCTTCCGCAATCGCACCCTTGCCCGCGAGAAAAACTCCCTTGATGCTCTTCTCTCTGATCCCGATATCCAGCGCTACCTTGTGTGGGTGCGCAAACAGCCTGACCGCCGTATTCAGGTGCGCGCCCGAAAGGATCGACGCTGAGCAGACGCGGGTAACACGATGGAGATGTACTCTGAGAAACACACTGAGAATGGAGCAGGGTGAAAACGAGTACGGCGCGTATGATCTTTAGGACTTTTGCCCCTGAGGGCTATTCCAGTATAGTGCGAGCTTTGAGGACTCAGGTTCAGACGAGGAGCGCGTACCGTGAAGACAATCATCATTGGCGCAGGGCAGGCCGGGTTAGCACTAAGTTATCATCTGACTCAAAAGGCACATCAACACCTTGTCCTAGAACAATCCTCCCACCCCGGCAGCGCTTGGAGCGCCCGTTGGGATTCGTTCACCTTTGTCACCCCCAACTTTATGACTGAACTTCCCGGATTGAAGCTGCCCGGTGACCCCAACAGTTACCTTGCCCGTGATCAAATCCTCGCTTATTTTGATCAATATGTGCGTACTTTTGACCTTCCAGTACGCTTTGAGGTACAGGTGATTTCGGTGGAACCAACGCCTCGGGGGTATCAGGTGGACACCGCCGACGGCTCCTCTTTGGAAGCGTCCAATGTGGTCATCGCCACAGGACTCTTTCAACGCCCCAAAATCCCTGCTTTTGGCGGTCGTCTGCCCGCCGAGATCGCCCAGCTTCACTCCACCCACTATCGCCGCCCAGAGGCCCTCCCGGCCGGATCAGTGCTGGTTGTGGGCAGCGGGCAATCTGGCTGCCAGATCGCTGAAGAACTTTACCAAAGTGGACGTCGAGTATATCTGGCAGTAAGCGCCATGGGGCGCGTCCCTCGCCGTTATCGGGGCTACGACTGCTTTTATTGGGCCGACAAGATCGGAATGCTGGATCGCACCCCGGAGATGCTGCCTTCGCCAAAGATGAAATTCGCGGGCAACCCGCAGGTGTCTGGGGCAAAGGGCGGGCACAACCTCAACCTCCATCAGTTTGCCCGTGATGGGGTAACCCTGTTGGGTAGGGCACAGGATACGCACAACGGTAAGTTGATCCTTGCCCCTAACCTCCATGAGACATTGGCCAATACCGACCGGGCAGAGTTGAGCTTCATCAAAGCAGTGGACGCCTACATTGAAAAACAGGGGCTAAACCTGCCTCCAGAATCAGTGCCTCAACTGCGGGACGGCCTTGATCAGCCCCAAATTCTTGAACTTGATCTGGCCGATGCGGGGATCAGCGTTGTGATCTGGGCGACGGGTTTTGCCTATGATTACAGTCTGGTCAAACTGCCTGTGACCGATGGAGATGGGTTCCCGGTGAGCAAGCGGGGCGTAACCGACTATCCCGGTTTGTACTTTTTGGGGATGCCTTACCTCTACAAGCAGCGCTCCGGCTTGGTTGGGGGAGTGGGCGAGGATGCGGATTATCTGGCTCAGCACATCACTGCACACCCTTAGGTGTTATCTTGCAGGGTGAATATACATCGACATCAGGCCTTCCGTCGATCCCCTCTGCTTACCGCTAGGTGCGGTTAGGTGCGAGGGAAACGATGGGTAGGAACATTCCCCACGGTACATAAACGTCCTCAACCCAAATGGAGAATTTACACCGTTCCCTATGACCTCGACCCAAAACCTAACGCTGATCATCGTCATCATGACTTATGCGGGCATTGCCGTTGGCAGCGTGCCTCGGTACCGCATGAATCGCACTACCATCGCCCTCGTTGGGGCTGCGCTCCTGCTCGCTACCCGTGCCCTAGACGAAAAGCAGGCGTTTGAGGCTATCGATCTGGGCACACTGATGCTCCTATTTGCCTTGATGCTGGTGAATGTCAACCTCCGTATGGCAGGTTTCTTCAATTGGATCGGGAATGCAGTGCTGAGGATAGCACATACCCCCCAGATGCTTCTGGCGCTGGTCATTGGCGCTGCCGGGGTGTTGTCGGCACTATTTTTGAACGATCCGGTGTGTTTGTTGTTTACCCCACTTGTGGTGGATTTAACCAAACGCGCCCACCGCGATCCCATCCCATACTTGATCGGACTGGCTACCGCTGCCAATATTGGTTCTACCGCGACCATCACCGGAAACCCCCAAAATCTGATTATTGGTCAGGCAAGCGGTATCTCCTATGTGGATTTTTTGGTACACCTTGCGCCTGTGGCCCTGATCGGATTGGCGATCAACTGGTTGGTGATCGTCCTTGTTTATCCCAACGAGTTCCGGGGCAAACTTCAAAATGTCAACCTGCCTGAACCACGGGTGTATCCACCGCTCTTGTGGCGGGTGATTCTGGTTGTTTTGATGATGCTGATCGCCTTCCTAATCGGACTGCCCATTGCCTCATCTGCTTTCATTGCAGCAGCGCTGCTGTTGATCTCCCGGCTGCATGTTCACAAACTGCTCAAGATCGAGTGGGAACTGCTGGCGTTTTTTGGGGGATTATTCATTGTCACCCATGCTATCGAAGTGACCGGGTTGAGTGCCTTACTCTTTGAACATATCAAGGGCTTTGTGGGTGGTGGGGTTGCGCCGTTAAGTGTGATGACTGCTGGGTTGAGCAATCTGGTCTCGAATGTCCCGGCAGTACTGCTCTTTAAGCCCCAGATTCCAAACTTTCCCAATCCCCAGCAGGCATGGCTCACCTTAGCCATGTCCTCAACCCTCGCTGGAAATCTCACCCTTCTGGGTTCTGTAGCGAACCTGATTGTGGCTGAGGTCGCTGCGGGGCGTAAGGTCAAATTGACCTTCATGGCCTACCTTCGGGTGGGCATTCCAGTCACAATCCTAACCCTGCTGATCGGGATCATCTGGTTGTCTCTGGTGGTGTAAGGTACCGTTCCCCTGAGCGTTTCTGAAAGCCTTTCCGGTTCAGCGGGTGATCGCAGAGGGCGGGTGGATGAGTTTCTGAAGCCCTTTGGCGGCAACGGCGCGAAGGCGATTCCACCGTGAAGTGTACTGACCTTTCCACTTGCGTTGGAAGGCACTGAATGCCTCTGCCCGCTCTGGGAAAGTGAGTTCAAGGGCCCGAAGCTGTGCCAGATGAAGTTGTTGATAAAAGGGACTGGAGAGATTTCCTGCTGAATCGTAGTAGGTCCACCAGCCCAGATCGTAATGGGGCAGGGCGGCGATCAAGGCGTTGAGACTCTGATTGAGCGCCCCTTCAAGCCGCGCTGAGGGTTCCACCAGCCAAGCATCATACAAACCGTAGAGTGCAAAAATCCAACCGTTCAGGATGGTGTTGAGGGGGTTCATCACAAACTCCTCCAACACCAGCCCATCGGCGTTGGTGTGGGCTGTGCCGCCCGACTCTACATCACGGAGCATCAGTTCCAAAGCCCGTTGGGCTGCGCTTAGATAGTCGGGGTCATCCTTCACCGAATAGGCGCGCAGCAGTAAGGAAACCGCCTCACCTTGTGCCATGGCCGAATAAGGCCCCCGGAACCGAGGTGCTTGGGCAAACCAGATTGTCCATCCACCATCCTGATCCTGATGCTGCAAAAGCCAACGGCAAGCTTGAAGCACCGACTCTAGATGATGACCATCACTGCGCTGGCTAAACAACCACGAATCCCAATGACCAAGGCCTTTTTGGATGATCGAGATCGGAAAATAGACCGGATTACCTTCAGTATCCCGGTTAAGGATGATCCCCTGCGCGTCGATCAAGCCTTGCCATCGGGTTTTGCCAGTAAGGTCACTGTAGTAGCCGCTGAGTTCACCGGGTTTGAAAGCTGCACCAACTCCCTGAACTGTGTGAAAGTAAGTATTCCGGCCCAGCAGCATCCCTACCCAGCGGCCGATCATCACCCGGTAGACTCGCAAACGGCTCATCAGTGCCCCCTTCTTGCCGCAAAAATCCGACCGATGATGTCAACAATATGATCTTTCAGGTTTCGGTGAGCGTACTCTGCCTCCACGCGCTGGCGTCCCCTTGCCCCAAATTGGTCCCGCAGCACGGGATCGTGAACAAAACGGAGCATCGCTTCTGCGAGGGCATGGGCATCATCAGGCGGGATGAGGATGCCAGAGACACCATCTTCGACCACTTGGGGGGCGTCCCCCACTGAAGTGGAGATCACCGGAATGCGGGCCGCCATCGCCTCCAAAAGCACATTAGGAAAGCCCTCTTCTTCAGAGACCAGCACGAGGGCGCCAGCCTGCTGGGCCAATAGTGCGGGAACATCTTTCCGCCTCCCTAAAAAGGTCACAGCATGGGCAATGCCCCGATCCTGAGCGAAGGACTCCAAACGTGGGCGCTCCGAACCTTCGCCCACAATGATCAAACGCAGATCAGGGTCTTGGGCAAGAGCGAGAGGAAAAGCTTCCAGCAGACGATCAATACGTTTGATAGGTTCCAGTCTGCCCACAAAGAAGATATTTTTGCGGGGCATTCCCAGCGGCTCGATACTGCCACCTGACTGCTGATCAAAAGTCTCGAGATCGATCACATTGGGCAGCACCACAACCCGCCCCGGTGAAAGCCAACCCGCCTTGATGATCTGCTCACGGGCGGTAAAGGAATTGACCACGAGAGCGGCGGGCAACGTACACACAAGGCGGCTGAGCCGCCCAAAGTGCGCCCGCTCATAAGAGAGGTTGCTGCGCAGGCTGCCGATGCAAAAAGTCCCAGCCAGCGGTGCGGCAAGCCCGGCATAAAGGTTCAGATAGGTTCGCAGGGCATACACGGCGTGAGGACGAAACTGTCGCAGTTTATGGGCAAGCCTGATCACCCGGCCGGGGATATGCCCGGCCTGACCAAAATTCACCAGCGGGATACCGCGCTGCTCAAGCGAAACAAACCCTTCCGGATCATAGGAGGTGTAAAACACCTGAAGACTCACACCTGCTTCATGCAGGGCGTGCGTGATATAGATCGACTGTTTTTGGGCCCCGCCTGTGTTCAAGTCGCCCACGATCAACGCAATTCGCCAGTCCTGAGGCTGAGAGGGCAAGGCGCTCATGGGTGCATCTCCTGCCACAGATTCAACAGGCGTTGGGCGCTGCGGGTACGGTCGAAGGACTGTTCGATCAGGGCGCGCCCTGCCTGAGCCATCCGATGCGCTTTTTCAGGCTCATCGCGTAGGTTTTGGATAGCCCGGACAAGCGCCTCCACATCATGAGGTGGAATGCATAGTCCAGTCTCTCCGTCGCGGATGATCTCGGGTACACCAGACACCTTCGTTGAGATGGAAGGAATACACATCGCCAGCGATTCGAGCAGAACTGTAGGCATTCCATCCATATCTCCATCAGGGGCAACGGCACAGGCGAGCACAAACAGATGTGTTTGTTGATATTCAGCCACAACCTGAGTTTGAGACAATTTGCCCAAAAGGTGGACGTGCTGGGTAATACCTAGTTCGGCGCATAAACCGCGCAGGGGTTCCATCAGGGGGCCTTCCCCAATGATGCGCAGTTCCACCGATGCGCCCTCAGCGATCAGTTGTGCCACCGCACGGATCAGGTATTCAAAGCCTTTTTTGAATACCAACCGTCCGTTAGAAAGGATACGAAGGGGCATTCCGGGGCTGTATCGGGCCGGGGTGGGATTGCGAAAAAGGTTTAGGTCGATCCCGTTGTACAGGACTTCAAAGCGCCCTCGAATGCCTTTCCAGCGTTCCTGCATAAAACGGCGATTAAAGTCGGAAATGACCACATTCAGCGTAGCACGTTCACATTTGAGGCGTACCGCGCTGTTTCGAAGCCGAGGTTCAGTCGCAAAAATATCAAATGCATGGATGGTCACTGAATAGGGAATACCGCTCACTGCTGAAGCCAACATCGCGGCAGCAGCAGGGGCTGTTAAAAAGTGCGCGTGAATCTGATCAAACCTTTGCTGATGGGCAATCTCACCAAGAGCCAGCCCTTTGGGGATCGTGGTGAGGGCCTTGGCTACTGCGTAGATGGAGTTGAGGTGAGCCACAAACAAGCGCAGACACAACCATAAAACCAGAGGACGGCGCAAAATGGCCCGCCCTACACGAAACCACAGCCCCGGATCAGACAGACGCAAATGGATCAAACCGGGCAAAAAAGATTGCTCAACCGGGTGTGGGATCGTGCCTTGAGCGGGTCTCCATACCGAGGCGACTGCGACCTGTACCCCCGCCTCCGTGAGGGCAGCCATTTCGTGTGCGGTAAAGGTCGCGCTGATCTGAGGAAACCGCGATACCACATACAGGACTTTGCCAACTGGGGACATCGGTTATTCGCTCAGGTTACGATAAGCCCGAAAGAGCAGCGGCGCGACCACTTTGGAAAGTGGGCCCATCATCAGCAGCCCTAATACTGCATAGGTTTTGGGGATGCGCAGCGCAGTGCCGGGATAACTGGCGAAAGCGTAACAGAACAAACGAAAGCCATTGGCGTAGTGTCCCTTGCCCAGTTGACGCAGGGCGTATTCTATGACCCGTTTTTTGATGAAGGTGTGGATCAGCCCTTTTTGGGACAGCCCCAGCGCGTTCAGGTCTTTCGCTGACCATTCGAGGGTATAGAGGTAATCATCACTGACCTGTTTTAGGGTTGAGAACTGCGTGGCGAAGTTAGCAGAGGTCAGGAAGCGGTAGCGATACAGAGCCCGAGCGATATAGATTACCTGCGGATTCTGCCCTAACAGCTTATAACCAAAGTGTTTGTCGGGCCCGATAGTACGGGTGTTATTGTAGCCCTCGACCGCTTGCCACAATGCCCGTGAATACACAGTGGAGAGCATAGGCGCAAAAGCGCGCAGACGTGATAATGCCCCCTTGAGAACATCACGTCCAGCATACGCCTCAAACTTCAGATCAGGGGAGGGAGCAGGCGGTGACGTGAGCATCTGCAAATCAAAGGCACCGGGAACCTTGCGCTGGTAGCCCGTGATCCGGTTGTCATTGTCGAAGTATTCGGTGTCGCTATAGAGAACGACGTTATTCACATCTGCCCCGGCCTGCTGAATCACCTCCACAAACGTTTCGAGCGCGCCCGGCTTCATCTGATCATCGGAGGAGAGCAGGTTGATCAGATCGTTTTGGGCATATTGGGTCACTCGCTGAAGGTTGGGCGCAAAACCGATGTTGTAGCGGTTTTGGTAAAGTCGAATACGTGGGTCTTTGAACTTCTCCACCACCGCCACTGAGTCATCGGTAGAAGCGTTGTCGGCCACGATGATCTCAAAATGCGGGTAGGATTGATCAAGGACACTCTGAAGGGTATCCCCGATCAAGTGTCCATAATTGTAGTTGGGGATGCAGATCGAAAAGGTAGGTTGGTTTTGGGTCAATGATGGATCACCTGTTCATAGAGGGTGCTGATTCGATCAACCATGAGGAGGATATTATACGACCCCGATACATGGCTGACAGCAGCCTCGCCTAATCGGGTACGCAGGGCGGTGTCATTGATCAAACGAGAGACCGCCCCGGAGAAGGCTTCGAGGTCTGCGGTGTCAACGAGGATTCCTGTCTCACCGTCGATCACCGTCTCCGCAATCCCACCCGTGAGGGGCCCCACAACAGGCCGCCCCGCGGCCATGGCTTCAAGGGCAACCCGCCCGAAAGGTTCAATATCGCACGGATGCACCAGAATATCCAGCGAACGCATGATGTCATCTGGGGCAGGCACATGATCCACAAAGGTTAGACGCCCCGGTGGTAGTGTTTCCGCTGCCAGCGCTTTTATTCGGGCTGCATAACGGGCCCCCAGATCGTTCGGGAAGCGGGATCGAGGAGAGGGCATCCCCCCAACAATCACAAAATGAACCTCAGGGCTGCGCCCGGCCACTGCACCTGCCATCCGGATGAAGCGATCATGCTGCTTCCACGTACTCGAAAGCCCTGCCACCATCCCCACAAGCAAGGCATTGGGCCCTAGGTTAAGTGAGGCCCGTAAATCCCTTGAGATATTGTGTTCATAAGGGGTAAGGTCAACCCCATCGGGGATAACTTCAAGATTCTTTAGACCGTGCTGGCGGAAAAACTGAGCCACATAATCGGACATTGCGAGCACCCGGGCCGAGTGGCTTTCAAAATAGCGCGCCAATTGGGGATCGGGTAGGGGGAAATGCACCCGGTTGGCGGAGCCAATAGTCTCCTTGATATGCCAGATGTGGGGGATGCCCGCCTTCTGAGCGGCTATCGCCCCTTGTCGGTTCAAGGAAGTTCCGGTATGAACGAGGTCAATATGCCAGTCACGTATGACCTTATTCACTTTTGCCTGCACGCTGGCGGGCACGATTCCCCTTCGGAACTGGGCTGCCCAAAAAGCCAACTGCCGCAAGAGACCCGCCTCATAACGCACATTCCACCATGGGAGGGGGAAGATACGCACCTCCTCAAAGAGAGTTTTCAGATGCGTCTTTTGCGCGGCAGTGGCTTTGGGCACAAGGGCAAATGCCCGGAATTTGTCGCGGGGAAGGTGAGGCACAAATTCATAAATGCCCTGTGATGCCCCCCCTTCAGCCGCGTTCAACAGATAGAGAACGTTGATTGCACGGTTGGTGCTCATGCTTGATTCCCTGACTCAATTCCGTGAAAGACGGACTACCGCGAAAAATGCCGTTCAAATTCCGCCAGCGCTTCGGGTGTGCCCATGTCCCACATGCGTTTGGCATGGGAAAGGCGCACCAACCCGCCCCGAGCGATCAGTTTTTGGTAAACGGGGATCACGTAATATTCACCGCGTGTCTTCTCCGAAGCGCGGATCATGGACTCCCCCACCGCAACCAGTTCGCGCCCACTGGAGAAGTAGTACAGTCCGGTGCTGGCGTGATCGGAGATGCGCACCTTTTCAGCCACTTCAACGACATTGCCGTGCTCATCCACACGGGCGAAACTCCAGCGCTCACCGGGCATGTTGGTGACGGAGATCAACCCCCGACATTCCGGCGGGCAGGTTTGAATATCGCGCCCGATGGCAGAGTCGATATAGGTGTCACTGCTGGCAACCAATATACCCTCTTCATGATTGATCACCTCACGAGCAACCAACACGGTCGCCAACTGCCCCTCCGTGACCTGATCGATCAGCATCACCTCGGCCTTGCCTTTGGTCAATTCCTTAAGCAGGGCGGTCACCCCGAAGTGTTCCTCGTGCTCACGCAGGGCCACAAAGATCAAACGGGAATACGCAACCCCTTCGAGGCTGCGCAAAGCCCACGCGACCATTGGTTTGCCCAAAACCGGGATCAGGGGCTTGGGGGTGGTTACCCCTTTGTCGGCAAAACGTGATCCCCGTCCTGCCATCGGGACGACCACGATCATCGTTCACGCCCCGCCTGTGCCAGCGCCTCCTCAGTGACGGCGGCCCAATCGCTGAAACGCAGCGCCCGATCATCCAAATACACTTCTGCGTTGGGTTTGCCAAAGTAGATTTCGTCGTAGGGGATGCCGTACTGTTCCAGCCAATCAAGGGTGATTTTACCCACATTACGCATCACTTTGCCCAGATTGCTGTCGCAGGTGGCCATGTTGCGGGCGGTGGAGATGATGAGGTAGTGTCCGGCTTCGTGCAGGGCACGCATCTTCTCAACAGCGCCGGGATAGGGTTTGAGGTCGGCATACGTTTCATGTTTTTGTTTGATGGGACAGATCGTCCCATCCAGATCGATCACGATGCGCATCAGAGCACCTCATTAAGTAAAGAAATGCCAGTCAAATACATCATTTTTTGGCGCTGGAAACGATCCCGGTGCAGGGGCGTCATAGAGAGGAACAGCAGCCCTTCGATCACTTTGATCGCATCGGGATCATACCCCTGCGCCGCGATGATCCGATCAAACACGGCCGCTACCGCATGGGCGACGCCGTTAGCGTACACTTGCCCCACAAATCCCCCCGGATCGTTGGTCTCGTTCAGATCAAACATATCCGCCACAATATAATCATACAGACTCACCGCACTGTGGCGCAATTTGGCAATGTCGTAGCGGGGATCGCCATAAATGCCCTTCTCCCCAAAGGAGCCGCGAGGATCAATCAGGCGCACGATCTGATTGTTCACATCAAAAAGGATATTGGAAAAACAGTAATCACCATGAATGATGCTCCACGGGGTTTGAGCGGCGAGCTGTCTGATGCTGGCATCAAGGGCGGGACGCAAGGTGGGGAGATTGCGCAGACTGCGACCATTATAGGTGAGGGTGGGCAGTTCAAGAAGCGCCTCCCAATAGGGCGAAAGGGCGCGTAAAGCGTCAAGCCGCTCCCATGTTTTTGCACCATAAATCTGGGCTGCGGCCTCTGGTTGAGGTACTCCCTGATAGTGGCGCAGCTCCAGATGAATCCGCAGTACATGGCGCAGGATCGAGACCCAAATCTCCGGATCAAGATCGGCATAAACATATAGTTCGGCGAGTGTTGGATAGCCGTAATATTCCTGAACGATATGCAGCTTGTGGGCGATCTCATGATGGCTCACAATGCGTGGGGTCAGGACTTTGAGTGCTTCGGGTAGCTTCAGAAACCAGTCCAACTCATCCTGAAGTTTCTGATCATGGGCGCTCACTTTGGTGATGGTGTTCAGCACCGGGTTGATGCTCAGGGCGTTAAAGTAACGGGGGGAAAGCAGACGCCGTCGTGCCTCCACCAGATGATCAATATTGCCAAAGTCGTACCAATCTTCAACCCGACGGCAGTGGATGGGGTAGGCGTGTTGATAACGCATCAGCACCCGGCTCAGTTCGCGCTCACCCTGCGCCAAAGACTGCGTCAAACAGTCCCGCAAATGATCCCCATGATGGAGGTGATAATAACCGGCCAGTGCTTGATACTGTCCCGAAGGTAGCTCTGGTTTATCGATCAATTCAGTGATCACACCCGCAGCATTGGTAAAGGCTACACACCAGCGTCGGGCTTCGTCCACTTCATCAATGTAAACCATGTCCGCCGGATGTTCAAAGGAGTCGCGGATCAGGGTATCGCCCAGAATGATCCGCACCAAGCCCGCACTTGGAGTCTGAAGCAGCCCGGACTGAAGTGATTCGAGGATCGATCCCTCGTGATGGAGAAGGGCAAGGCTTAAGTCCATCCGTGGGGCATAGACTCGGCGTAAAAAGTCCGCAAACCGGGTATCGTTGGCCCGCAGCACCACCGTCGCTTGACGAATGCCTTTGTGCAGCAGATCGTCCAGAATCCAGCCGATGACGGGCTTACCATTCACCGGGATCATGGCGTTGGCGTGGCTGTACCCCAAAGGCAGGGTGCTGTAGTTGATCGCCCCCCCACAAAGGATGATGGTTACTTCTGCGTTCGCCATGACAGCCTCACTTTAGGGCCCAGAGGCTCTCTACAAACCGTTCGGTTGCTTTGCCATCCAGCGGGCCCAAAATTTGTTCGCGGATGTGGGTACGCCCTTCACGGTACCAAGATCGATCTGTGAGCGCCCAATTGATCATCTCCACCATGCTTTCCGGGGTGCGTGCCAGCGGTACCCAATCATGTTTGACCAAACGCCCAAAATGCTGATTAAGCCATGTTTGCCGGAAGTAGGACTCATACACTTCGGGCATGTACTCGTTAAAGACTGGAACGAGGGTGGGGGTGTCAAAGGCGGCGGGTTCAATGCTGATGGTGGAACCGGGGCTGATGACCACATCCGCATGGCGCATCAGGTTACCCAACAGGATCACCTCGTCACGGGTGGGTGTCCATGTCAGACCGGGCACATAGGTCTCAAAACGGGAAAGGGTCACGGCCGGGTGGCTCATCAGGTGTTTGAAGTAAATATCCTTTGACCATGTGTGCATTCGCAGCACGATCTGAGGATTGCCCGGAATCAACCCCTGATCAAGCGCCCGCAGCAGGGCCTCAAAAGGGTTGGTCTCATCAATCTGCTGGCTGAACTGCCCCAAAGTCGCAAAAAGCAGGATAGGCCGGGCCGGATCAAGCCCCAACCGGGCACAAAGCTCCGCCCGTGTCCACATCCCATCCGGCGCAAAGTAGGCGTCAAAGGCGGGCGCGCCAATAACCTTCACTTGTTCGGGCTGATAACCTGCAAAAGTGCAGATTTCCTCGCGGTTGTGTTCCGACCAGCAGGTGATCACTTCCGGGCGCACCCATAAACCCTTCCACACATTGTCCCATGAGTTCAGGTTACCCAAGGTAGGGATGCCTCTCCGATGGGCGGTTGCTATCAGACGCCGTCCATAGACCTGACTCAAGTGAGTCGAAACGACCACATCTGGCTTCCACTGATCAAGCAGAGCATTTTCGCGGGTTCCCTCACGGGCGGCGCGGGGTTCAGCCAGATAACGCCATGACCAGCGGCGCAGCCTGTTCAGACCTCTAGCACACAGCCACTTACCCAGTGCAAAATCATAAACCTCCACCCGCGATCTAGGACGGTAGGTGATCAACCCCAGATCGGCAAACGCCGCCCCTTCACGCTCAAAACGCTTCACAAAAGTTGGCACCCGGGCCCCCGGAGTGACAACCATCACCACCGCACCGCGTTCGGTGAGTCTTTCTAGAAGCCCGTTTTCGAGAAAATTGCGGACAATATGCCCTTCGTGGATTTCGATTAGGACGCGCATCAAAGGCTTCAGGCTTTCTTGGGCGTTGCAACCAGCCACGGTGTTGGGGTGTGACGCCCTTCATCCAGCAGACGGGCCCGATCACCGGGCAGGGGTGCTCCCAAAAGCGGCAGTCGGGGTAGATCGGCGTTGGTGCGAGGACGGTTGGGGAGTACTTCCCATTCAAAGCGCACCCCAAAACGCGCCTGCATCAAGCTCAATATTTCCGAACTATGGCATTCCACCACCCACACCCCATCAGAGGCGTCAATGCAGCGCTGGGAACACAGATCACGCTCACCACCCTCAATGTCCACAATGATCAGACCGGGGTGCAAGTTCTGGATCGCTTCTAGAAACTCTGGTTCATCGCATTCACCCAGAATTTTCACCTGTGCCTCAACCCCATTGGATTGGGCGTTCACCCGCATCCGCTCGTGGGAGCGGGGATCACTCTCCCATGCGTACACTTGACACTGGGTGGCTTTCCAGCGCCATGCTAAGCCGGCCGCGTAATAACCTTCGGCCGCGCCCACGTCAAACACCACCGCGGGCGGGTTGTGGCTCAGGCGCTCCCAGATCGGGTTCAGTTCCAGTTCATAGGTGCCCACCAGCTTGTTGCCGGGGTTGCCCCGATAGGTGCGTGATGAATAACGCATCCCGGCAAAGAATCCGCCCGCCACCTTGCCGCCCAAACGCCACCATAACCAACGGGCAAGGCGATATTTGTTCCAGACGCGCTCTAACCCCGATTCCTGATCTGTGCTCATATTTATCCTCATCCTTGCCTTGGAAACGCCACAATCCAAGGTGTGGGGAAGGGACGTCCTTCATTCACCAGACGGCGGCGATCATTCAACAGTGGTGCACTGAACAACGGTAGGCGAATCCGAATATCAGCCGGTGTGCGCGGCTGGTTCGGAATCACTTCAACCTGAAAGCGTCCTTCAAAACGCGCTTTTAGGGTCTCCACAATATCGGGGTGGTGGCACTCAACAATCCAAACGCTGCCAGCTTCACCGGATGCCCCCAAGCAGCGTGCAGAACATACATCCTGTTCTGCACCCTCAATATCCATAATGATCAAACCCGGTCGCAGTTTGGAAATCGCCTCATAGAGTACTGCTTCGGTACATTCACCGTACACCTCGATCCGATCTTGAACCTGATTCTCCGCGCTCCCCGCGGTAATCAGCGCCTGTGAGCGCGGATCGCTCTCCCATGCGTAAACTTGGGTTTTTGCCTCGCGCCAGCGCCATGCCAGCCCAACCGCGTAATAACCTTCAGATGCCCCAATGTCAAAAACGACAGGGGGAGGGTTTCTATCAAGCTGCATCAACACGGGGAACAGCTCTTGTTCATAAGTGCCCAGCAGTTTGTTGCCGGGATTACCCCAAACGGCGTGGGAACGGTAGCGCATCCCAGCAAAAGGCCCCCCAGCGACTTTACCCCCAAGTCGAAACCAAAGCCACCTCCACAGACGCTGAATAGGCCACAAACGGCTGTAAATCCGATAGAATGCGGTGCGTTTTTTGGTCACAGCAGGTCCTTTAGCAGATTCCGATAACTATCAAGAACACAAGGGTGGGTGAAGTGCGCTTCAAAGAACCTTCTTGCGGCACTTGATAGACTCATGCGCCGTGATTCATCCTTTGCCAAGGGGATGAGCACCTTCGGAAATTCTTCCACCTGATCCACAATCAAACATACATCTTCCAGCCCCGGCAGCATCGATCCGGCGACGGCGGCGCGGGTGCTGATCACCACCTGCCCATAGGCCAGCAGCAGGGGCAGTTTGGTGCGGTAGCCGGTGTCGTGTTCGTAAGGCAGGATCGCCAGATCGCCGGGACGCAGCGCTGTGTTCAGATCAGGTGCATAGCCCACAAGGGTTGCGCCCGCCTGCCGCAGCAAATCAGAAAGCGGCGGCTTGACCCGGCTGGCGTCGCCGACGATGGTTAGTGCCAGATCGGATTCTCTCTGTACTGCCGGGTGGGCCTTGCGCAGATACCCTTCCAAGCCCGCCCGGTTGGCGGTGGTTTCGAGGCTGCCTAGATGCACAATGCGGGGCGTTTGGGCAAAAGGGGCGCTGCTTGGCGGGATGAGGTCGTAGGTGATGGGGATGACGGTTACTTGCTTTGCCCCCATCTGGCGCAGCTTCTGGGCGTCGCTGGAAGAACCCGTCAAAACTTGAGAGGTTGCTTTTAAGATACGTTGTTCGGCCCGTTGGCACGCCCACAATAGCCAGCGCTCTTTCAGACTTTGCCGCGCTCCCATTCGGATAGATCGGACTTGGTGGGCAATATCATGTTCCGAGTAAAGGCATTTCCGCGATGGAACATGTTTGGCTGCGGCTGCCAGATCGATCCCTTCGACCCAGATCAGATCAGGGATCACCTCATTGCTGAGCCTCGTTAGTGCCGCGCCCACCGCCTCTGACTGGGGATACTCCCAACGTACCACGTCCAACAGAGTCTGGCGCAGCATGGTGAACCGAGAACGTTTCTGGAGGTAGGGCAGGCGGATCTCATGCCATTGATGAACCAACGCGGTTCCATGTCCGGAGTCTATTTCAACAGCATCCAATTCAGAGGTATGGCCCACCCGCACCCCAGTGACTTGAACCCCCAATTCGTGAAGCATCCTCAGGTTCTGAAGGTAACGACTGGCAGCCCCAGAGACGTTGGTATCCAGTGCCACAGGTGGCACTACCCATAGGACTTTCTTGATCATTCGCGGTTTAGCGCCTTCCTGATCTGCCTTCCCACTGCCTTGATTCGTTTCCCGATGCGCCGGGGCAGTGGATTGCGACTGCCAACCGTACCCCGCAGCAGGTGGTACTGCCGCTGAATCACTTCGCTCACCAAGGGCGCACGAGAAAGCAAAGGTGCAGGCAGCCCCGGCGTAATCTGCCCCAAGGCCGCGATATACAGGGGGCGACTCCGATACCGATCCTGCCGGGGTTGGGCGTGCACCTTGAGCTTCACCAGCCGGAATCCGGATTGTTCAAAAACTGCCCGTAAAGTGCGAGGCGAAAAGCAGATCAGGTGGGGCGCTTCGTAACAAAGCTGGGCTAACACGTTGGGCACTTCGATCAGGATGTAACCTTCTGGTGTCAGGACTTCACGGCGAAGGCGAGTCAGGTATGCCACCGGATCAGGCAGGTGTTCCAACACATGACTCATCATCACCAGATCAACCCGTCCGCCCTGTTCCCCCCACGCTTCCAGCGAAGGGTGCATGTCCAAACCCTGCTTCTGCCCATAAGCGCGGAAGGAGTCACTGGGTTCAATGCCCACCACCTCACAGCCTAACATCTGCCGCGCCGCTTCTAAGGCGACCCCAGTGGCGCTGCCCACATCCATCAGCCGATGGATCACCCCTTCATGCGGGACAAGGCTGAGCAGGTGTTCCGCACGACGCTTCTGATAGGTGATGATGGCCTCATCGGGTTTTTCTAAGCCCACATGTGCGGCCCAATAGTGGGTTTGATAGAATTCCGCACTTTGCGCTTCTGTCAGGCGGGGGGATTGAAAGACCAGCCCGCAGTAGGTGCAAAGGCGATAACGCCACCGAATCCCAAACTCCCATGCGCTGCCATAGGGCAGAAGGATGCGGTGCTGGCATAGGGGACAGCGCCCCAGACTCTGGGTGGGCTGAAGCTCAAACCCTGCCATGGATCATGACCCTTTGTTTGGTGTGAATGCTACTTACGGCGCAGCTTTTGCATGATGGGCACTTCGCTGTCGTAGACCTGCTTGACCCCATCGCCTATTGAAGATTCCACCACGCGGATATACTTCACGAGGCGCTCAAACCCACTTGGCTCCACTGAGGCTGCCTGATCCGTGCCCCACATGGCCCGATCAAGGGTGATGTGGCGTTCCACAAAACATGCGCCCAAGGCCACCGCCGCAACCGTGGTGGGCAGCCCGACCTCGTGCCCGGAATAACCGATGGGGCAGTCAAAGGTTTGGCGGAGGGTGGTGATCATTTTCAGGTTCAGCTCTTGCGGCTCACAGGGGTAGGTGCTGGTGGCGTGAAGCAGCACCAAATTGTCGGTGCCGAGGAGTTTCACGGACTCGTGAATCTGGGCCATGCTGGACATACCCGTTGAGAGCACCAGCGGGCGACCAGTTGCCTTCATGTGCAGCAGCAGATTGTGATCGGTCAGGCTGGCAGAGGCGATCTTGTAACAGGGCGGGTTGAACTGTTCCATAAAGTCCACCGCGGGTTCATCCCAGCAGGAGGCATACCAGATGATCCCTTTTTCCTTGCAGTAATGGTCTATCTCGGTATATTCAGCCTGCTCAAACTCAACCTTGTAGCGATACTCCATGTAACTGATATAGCCCCACGGAGTCTGGCGCATCTTATCGCGCTGATCGGGTGGTACCGCCAGTTCTGGGGTGCGTTTCTGAAACTTGACCGCATCACAGCCAGAGTGAACCGCGGCATCGATCAGTTTCTTGGCATTTTCAACACTGCCGTTATGGTTGATCCCGATCTCCGCGACGATATGGACAGGGTGTCCATCGCCGAGTTTATGGCCGCCGATGATAACTTCTTTGCGCATTAATGATCTCCCTCGGATAAAGTGTGATGAATGACCTCAATGATACCGCGTCAGATCAAGGAATCCTTAGTCCGTAGCGCCGCATCTTCTCAAAATATTCCACCTGAAGCCCTTTGGGGACGCAGACTTCCTCAACCGCTTTACGCACCCCCGGCCAGCGCTCCTCATGATACTCATCAAAGATCACCACCCCCCCGGAAGCCATTCGAGGTATCCCGTGCGTTAGGATTGCCATGGTAGAGGGATACATGTCCGCATCTGCGTGCAGAAGGGCGATCTTGGGGGGTAAGTTCCCCGGCAGAGATTGATCAAAAAAACCGGGGATCAGTTTGTAGTTCACCGGGTGCGCGGCGATCAGGCTGTCCCTAAGGGGCAGATCGTGGTCAAAGATCGCTTTGATCATCGCTGGTGAGGTTTCCGTCCAGCCTTCTGGCGGGCGGTTCGCTTCCTTCACCCGCGATCCCACGTCTTGTGCTGTGGCTGGGGGAAAGCCCGCAAAGGAATCAAACCCATAAACGGTCTTATCCAGTTTATGGAGTGCCACCGCGTAAACCAGATAGGCAAAGGAGATACCCCGCCCGACTCCGCACTCTACAATATCCCCCTCAACCCCACGCAAAGAACCCACCAGATCAAAGAAGCCGTAGGCGCGCCCGTACTCATTGGAACTGACCAGCGAGAGGGTGCCCATCCGCTGGCGGTTAAAGGCCTCTTGGATGAGCTTAAAACGCCCCTCAACGTCTTGGTGTCGTTCCGCGCTGCGCCAGAATTTGATCAGCAGGTCGGCCCGTTCGGTGAAGCTCAGCCGCTTGAGCCAACGTTGCAGAAAGTTCGACTTAAACAGGCGCAAAACGGCGCGGTAGGGCAGGCTGCTCATGGGGTGATTGTCCTTCAGCTTGAATGGGTACGGCGTGCCAAAAGTATATCGCAAAACTCGCGCACCGCTCCAAAACCGCCGTTCGCCTTCATCACCAAATGGGCTACCTTGAGGGTCTGAGGGTGGGAATCGGCCACCGCTACCGCACAGCCCACCAGTTCCATACAGCCGATGTCATTCACATCATTGCCGATGTAGGCCACTTCGGTGAGACTCAGACTGCGCTCCTGCACCATCCGTTGAAGGACAGCGGGCTTGTCGAGGATTCCCTGTACCGCTTCGATCCCGATTTTACGACAGCGTGCAGCTACTACCGGGTTGGTTTCGCGGCTCAGGACAATCACCTCAACCCCGGTCGCCTTGAGCATCTGGATACCCATGCCGTCGCCCCGACTGGCCGCGATCAGCTCACGTCCGTCCTGATCCACCCAGACCCGGTTATCGGTAAGGGTGCCGTCAAAGTCCAGTACCAGCAGCTTGATCGCTTCAAGGGGGGCGTGCTGCCGGACCTCTGGACGAACGATGGGAACCTGAGATCGTTCGAGCATGTACTCGGCCCGATCCCAGTCCCACAAATTGTCAATATCGATGGTGTAGCGCGAATCGAGGATGAGAGGGCGGATTCGCCTTCCACTCAAGCTGTTCTGCTCAAGGATCGTCCGGGTGCGGATGGCATCAATGTGTCCAGTCTGCCAGTAGGTGACCGGGAGCTGCTGGCGAGGCATGTTATAGGACTCAGGAAAGCCTTCGTCAAGCAGGGGCTGCATGGGGCCTTCTTCGCCCTGTGGCAGTCGCCACATCTTATAGGGATTTTGCCCCGAAAGTACCACCCCACGCACCGAATCCGCGTCGGGATCAGCGCTCAGCATCGCCACGGCCCGATCTACACAGTCCGGTGGACGAAATGGCGAAGTGGGGCGAAGCTGTACCACCACTTCGGGGTGATAGTCCTCGTGTTCTGCGAGCCATGCGAGGGCGTGGGTAAAGACTGGAAAATCCGGGGTTAAATCTTGGGCAAACTGATCTGGGCGCAAAAAAGGCACTTCTGCCCCCCACTCCCGCGCTACAGCCGCGATCTCCTCGTCATCGGTGGAGACGATTACCCGATCCACCCGCGCCGCTTGT
This sequence comes from Anaerolinea sp., assembly GCA_014879835.1. Lineage (GTDB taxonomy): Bacteria > Chloroflexota > Anaerolineae > Aggregatilineales > UBA2796 > UBA2796. Next base: position 35,711 of record JACSRJ010000159.1, on the reverse strand, counting down.
TTGCCGGCGGCAATACTGTAGGCAATCAGGGGTACCCCACCAAGGGTTTTGATATTTTTGCGGGGGATGGATTTGGAACCACCCCGCGCCGGGATCAGGGCCAAAGTACGGGGCGAAGACGGAGTCACCATGCGGTCCAACCTCCATCCACCACGAGGTTAGCCCCGGTCATGTAGGCCGAAGCCTCAGAGAGCAGGAATAACAACGCCCCATTGTATTCGTGTTTTTGGGCCATCCGGCCCAAAGGCGTGCGATAGCTGTAACGACGCACAAACTCATCGGCGTGATTGTTAAAGACCCCACCGGGGGTGAGGGTATTCACCCGGATGCCCTTTTCCCCATAGTACGCTGCCAGATATTTGGTCAACCCCAGCACCGCGCTTTTGGTGACCGAATACACCACCGGCTTAAAACTCTTGGGTGCATTGGGATCATCCTTTTCGTAGAGGCGCTGATCCGGCCCTGCCAGCCCATAGGTGGAAGAAATGTTTACGATTGCGCCCCGACCCTGCGCCACCATCGAAGGAATCACCGCCTGAGCGCACAGGAACATGCCGGTGATGTTCACCGAGAGGCTCTGCGTCCACAGTTCAACGGGATAGTCCTCAAAGGCGTTGAGATGTTTACCCTCATCGGTCTTTTCAAATTTGGGATCGATGGCCGCATTGTTGACCAAGCCATCAATGCGCCCGAATCGATCCAGCACATCCTTCACCAACGCGGTAACTGAGGCTTTGCTGCTCACGTCCAGTGCCATCCCAAGCGCTTTGCCTTTGCCCTGCAAAAGGGCCTGTTGGGCTGTCTGTTCAGCCCGTTCACCGTTGACATCGGCAACGATCACCGTGCCTCCGGCTTCCACAATCGCGCCCGCGTATTCGCTGCCCAACAACCCCGCCCCGCCAGTGACAACGATCACCCGTCCAGTGAGGTCAAATCGATCCATCGTGCCGGTCACAGTTTCACCACCTTTTGTTGATCGGACGCCTGATGCGCCGCAAGAACTATCTCCAATGCTCGAATGCCGTCATCAAGGGTGCACCCCGGCTTCACTTTGCCTTCGAGGCAGTCCAGAAAATGCTGAGTCTGATCGAGGTACATCTCATTGCGCTCAAACCCCAATGGCGGTGGATAGGATTCCCATGTCTCGGTCTCGGCCCGATAATGGCGAACCGTGCCATCTTCATTGCTCCAACCGAGCTTGCCGGTGCGCCCCACGATCTTGAGGGTATGGGTGCCCGGACGCTGCACATAGTCCAGATGAACATGTCCGGTAGCGCCGTTCTGAAACTGAAGCAGGGTATCAGCGCTGTCCTCAACAGGAATATCCAAGCCTCCGTGAAAGCCCTTGAACGAGGCCACCCCAGTGATCTCGCCCACCAGCCAGCGCAGATAATCAAAGGGATGGCACAAGGTAAGCAGCACCCCACCGCCCAGTTCGGGACGGGCCGCATAACTGGTGCGGTAATCTTCCCACGGGTGCCAGCCGGGCATGTACTCACCCCAGTGAACATGAACATTCACGATCTCGCCGATGCCCCCTTCACCAAGGATTCGCCTGACCCGGTTCAGCCCCGGATTAAAGCGATAATGGAAGCCAACCAAGACCGTGAGTTTTTTTTCAACCACGATACGGCGCAGTTCATCCACCCCTTCAAGGCTGTGCGAGATGGGTTTTTCGAGCAGCAGATGACAGCCCGCCTTTGCCGCGGCCAGCGCCACCGGAAGGTGATAGGCGGTGGGATTGGCGATCACCACTGCGTCGGGCTTGTGGGCCAGCGCCGCATCGAGATCAAACTCCACCTGAGCGCCCTTTAATTCATCGGTGGGCAGGGTGCTTTTGCCGGTGCGGTAGACGATCACCTCTTCAACTTCCAACTCTCGAAAGTTGCGCAGATGGCGGCGTCCGATAGAGCCAAATCCAGCGATCATAATGCGAGGGGGCATAAGTGCCTCTTTTGGGTTGCCTTCGTTTTAGGGTTCCAACAAATCAGGATCGGTGCTGGTATCAAACCACTCCCCAAACCGCCGCAAAGACTGCGCCTGATCAAATTCCACCAGCGAGCGGGCTTTGATGGTGATATTATCGTGAATATCACTGACCGCCTCGTTCAGTCGTTTAAGCTGCATGGGGGCAATATCCTCAAGTGAAGTCTGACGCCGTGCAGTCAGAGTATAAAAGTGCTGGCGCGCTTTGCGTTGAGATGCCTCATCCAGCCGGGGCAGGGCATGGAGTGTGCGCAAGGTTTCAAAGTACGCTTCGACGGTGGGCGGCTCAATGGTGAAGCCCTTCCCATTGTAACGCCCTGTGCCCGCTAATACCGCTGGAACGCCAAAACACGGGAACTCCATACCCACCGTGCCATTGACCGTCAGGACGTAATCCACCAGCGGAAATAGGGCGCTGGTATTGATGTCAGTGTCGGCCCGCATCAGGATGATATGAGGCGGCAGCGGCATGAGTGAGCGCAGCAGGCGCATCTCCGACTCTTCCGTTTTGCCCTCCCGCTGAAGTTTAAAGGCGTTAAAGGGGTGGAGCTTCACGATCCAGTTCAGGTGAGGGCATTCGGCTGCCGCAAATTTGACTGTCTGAAAGAGCCAGTTTTCAAAGTCCTCAAACAGGCAGGCCCCAAAAAAGAAGGCTGCATCCCACGCCACATGGGAGAAGATCACCGCTGTCTTTTTGCCCGGATCAAGCCCCAACTGGGCGCGCACCTCATCTGGGGTTTTGATCTTTTTGCCCGACTGCAAGCGACGGGTGTCATCGGTTGAGTGGGGCGTGTACCGGCCCGCAAACTCCGCGTCTAAACGCTGATCGTCTGCGGATGTCCACGGTTGGGTCTGAATCCGTTCCCACGTGGAGGCTGACAGCGAGAAATAATGCTGACCCTTGCTCTCCGCGGTGTAACGCTTAAAAATCCACGTACCCCGGCGCTGCCCTTGCTCGTACACCACACAGTCAACACCTTTTTCAAGGGCGGTCTCAAAGATCGGCCCGTTGGGGATGTAACCGGAATCGCGCACCAGCATCTTCTTGACAGGTGTTTTGCGCAGGAATCGTTCGGCAGCCAGCACCCCTCGGATTGAGTCTCGAAGCAGCCCTTGAAACAAGCTCTGAGTGCGGGGGTTGTCCAAATCGGGGCGGCCCTCAATCAAACGCCGGGCTGTCACTGAGAGGGCGTGTTTGCCCACCGCCACCCCATGATAACGCACCAACAAAACGCCCGCGATGGTGGGCTTAGGGGGCAGTAGGGCCCGTGCGATGCGGTCAATCTCAGCCTCATCAAAGTAAAGGGATTCGAGGTAATCTTCCCAAACCAGCAGGCGATCAAAGCCAAAAAGCCGGAAATATTCATGCCCAAAGCGGTTGCCTCGGTAGGTGAAAATCACCGGGGTATAGCCCCGCCGCTGCATGGTTTTGGCGATCAGGCAGTGAAACTTGGCGTGAAGAGGCAAATTGGTGAAGCTGAGGATGGCGCATAACTGGTTGGGATCCGCCGACTCCGCGCCTTGTGCGGCCCATCTACCAAGCATGTGACGGGTGCGAATCAGATCTGCCCACACTTCCAAATAACGGCGGCGGTCGGTGGGATGTTTGAGCAGATGCCAAGTGCGCTTCAGGATGGGGCGCAGGGATGGATGACGCACAGCGCTGGACATGTTGTTTTTGGTTTCTTTCAGTTCACACGATCAAATCTGGGGTGTCCTCATCGATCACCCAATGGGCCAATGCCCTGACCGAAGGGTGCGTTTCAATCATCTCGATGCTCTTCGCCAAAATGGTGATCTGATACTGAAGATCATTTTTGACCTCGGCATTGGAACGCACCGCAATATCGATCAGATCGTTAAAGAGCGTCTGGCGGCGGATAAAGGTCCAGTACGCATGACGCCGGGCCAGTTCCCGCTGGTGATCGGTCACCGGGGGTTGATTCTGAAGGGTGCGTACCCGTTCTTCATATTCCCCGCGTGTGGCCGAATCCAAGGTAAAACCGTATCCATTATAACGCCCTGTACCTGCGGTTAAAGACTGAATGCCTAAACAGGGCAGTTCCATACCGATGGTGCCGCGTACTGTCAAGCCGTAATCCATTACCGGGAAGAGCGAATGGGTGTTGACTGGGGTATCGGCCCGCATGATCTGCACATGGAGAGGCAGGGGGGTAAACTGCTCTAGAGCGCGCATTTCGGTCTCGCGCACCCCACCGGCATCCATATCCAACTTCACCAGATTGGCAGGGTGGAGCTTCACAATCCAGTTGAGGTGGGGATTCTGACAGGCAAGGCGGGTGGTTTCCACCAGCCAATGTTCATAACTATCGTAGAGATCAACCCCTTCAAAAAAGCTCGAATCCCACGAAATGTGAGAAAAAATCACCGCCGTCTTTTTGTGGGGATCAAGGTGAAGCAGCTTCCTTAGGGATTCTGAGTCAAAGTCGTGTTTCCCTTCCTGATAGCGGTGTAGGTGGTAGTTGGAGTGGGGGTCATAACGTCCGTCAAAATCGGCCTGAAGTGCAGTTTCCTGTTCTGGTGTTAGGGCAATATCACGCACTTTCTGCCATGTCTCCGGGGAGAGCGAGATCGGATGAAGGCGACTTGCCTGATTAGGATAATAACGCTTAAAGGTCACTGACCCACGGCGCATGGTGCCCCCGAAGCGGATGGTGTCGATCCCCCGCTGTAAGCCCACTTCGAGCAGTGCCCCCTGAGGAGTATACCCTGCATTCACCACAAACTGCTTTTGGATGGGGTAATGTTGGAAGATATTTTCAGCCACAAATTTGCTCTGCACCGCTTTGATCAGGTGCTCGTAAAGCATCTGGCGGGTTTCGGGATCGTTCAGGTCAAAATAGGCGGTAAGCCGAAAGCGGGTCGCGGTGGAGAGTGCGTGGCGTCCTACAAAAACCCCATCCAGATGCCAGTCCTTAAGCACCATCGGGTTGATTGTGCCAGCCAGCAGATCATCCACAATCTGGTTCACCTGCTGAAGCGGCGGTGAAAAACGCCGGATCAGGTCTTCCCAATACAAGACTTTGGTGATCCCAAAGAGTTTGCAGTACCGCCCTACATTCCGAAAGCGTTTGCTGGTTAGAATGATCGGGGTGTATCCCTCAAGTTGAAGGATTTTGCCCAACAGGGCGTGAACTTTGAGGTTAGCGGGGTTGTTGGAAAAACTGACGATCAGAAGCCCTTTTTGGGGATCCGCCCGTTCTGCGCCCTGTGCCATAAAACCGCCAATCGCAGCGCGGGTTGAGGCATAATCGGCGGCGACTTCCGCAAGGTTGAGGCGATATAAAGGATCACGTAGGATACGCCGCCAGCGTTTGAACGATTGGTATAACCCAATACGTTGCAGCAGCTTATCGACGTATTGTTTGTAGGTATTATCAGACACGATGCTTCAGAAACCTTTGTGATTGTATTGATCAGCGCTAGCGCGGTGTATCCACGTTTCTCAAAGCACGCGGTACAGAGTGCTATCAGGAACTTTTTGTAGGAATTGGTCTCAGCCGTGTTTCTTCACGTTATTATACCCGCTTTTGAGCATAGCTCTTACCAACGCTTGGATCATTCATGTGTTGGGGCGTGCTACCCACCGGACTCAACCGCAGGTTGAGTCGTTTTGGCCAACGGGTCCCAGCCATAGTCAAAGCGCAGCGGTCCGCTTACCCATTTTTTGAGATAAGCGCTGGTGTCATCGGCAGAGAGATTACTCACCATCTGGAATCGGGTGATCACCGAGAGGGTATCTTGGCGAATCCCATCCACAAACAACTTCAAGCTGATCTCATAACCACCATCACGGAGGTAGTTGGGTGCAATCCGCATCCGGGTTTCAAAGTCGCCCGGCTCATACCCACTATCGTACTCTGGTGAGGGCACAGTGAAAAGCTCGCTGGAGTTGATCGAGACCACGCATCCCAGTTGGATGATCGATGCCTGTTTGCCCAGTGAAAAACCCACCTCCACGGTGATCGGATCGCCCTCCGCAAACACCCCGGACTGCCTTCCCCTGCCGTCGGAGAGCCGCACCCAGTTCAACTGCGAATGGCGCTCCGCTAGCCAGCTTCCCCGATCATGGCGCGACAGGTCCACATACCCATCCTGAGGCAGCTCGGCATTGGTGCGCTCAAGGTAGCGGCGTACCACAGCCTCGGTGTCGCCATCGTCAATGATCCTGCCCTTATCAAGGCAGATGGTGCGGCGGCACAGGTTGCTGATCGCGCCCATGTTGTGGCTTACGAACAGCACCGTCCGGCCCTGCCCGCTGACCTCACTCATTTTGCCCAGACATTTGCGCTGAAAGACCACATCACCCACGGCTAGCACTTCGTCCACCAGAAGAATTTCCGGCTCCAGATGGGCGGCTACGGCAAACGCCAGTCGAAGATACATCCCACTTGAGTAGTGTTTGACGGGGGTATCAATGAATTTATCAACCTCCGCAAAGGCCACGATCTCGTCAAATTTGGAGGCGATTTCGCTTCGAGTCATGCCAAGGATCGCACCATTGAGGAAGATGTTCTCACGTCCCGTCAGTTCTTGGTGAAACCCCGTGCCGACTTCTAGAAGGGAACCGATGCGCCCGGTGATGGCGGCGCGCCCTTTGGTTGGCTCCGTGATCTGGGAGAGGATTTTGAGCAGGGTGCTTTTGCCAGCACCATTACGTCCGATGATCCCAATAGCCTCACCGGGCTTGACCTGAAAAGAGACATCCTGAAGGGCCCAGAAGGATTGTTCCGCATTGGAGGCCGCGTGGGTTTGCCCACGCAGCACCCCCGCTATCCGCCGGAAAGGGGCTGACACGGTCTCGGTGAGCGCATCCCGAAAAGTACGATAGGCCTCGACTCTACCCCCAATGTAGTACCGTTTGCTGATTCCCTGAACATCAAGCGCCAGTTCACTCATAACTTACACCACATCTGCAAAGGAACGTTCCATCCGACGAAAGTAATAAGCGCCGCTCACCAGCAGAATCACCGCAGCCAGCGATGAGACGAGGATCACCGCGCCGGGGGCGGTCTGAGTTCCCAAAAGCGCCCAACGAAAGCCCTCTACCACGCCCGTCATGGGATTAATGGCATACAGCAGTTTGAGCAGGTCATTGGTGATCAAACTGCTTGGATAGGCAATAGGCGTTATAAAAAGCCATAACTGCACCAGAAAGGGCACCACATAACGAATATCCCGGAACTGCACATTCATCGCGGAGAGCCACAAACCGACTCCTAGCGAAGTGATCAAGGCCAGCAGTACCAACAGGGGCAGCCAAATGATTTGTTCGGTGGGGACGATCCCAAAAAACAACATCATCACGATCAGCACCACAAAGGCCAGCACAAAATCGACCACATTGGACATCACGCTGGCCAGAGGCACGATCAGACGGGGGAAGTACACCTTTTTGATCAGGTTAGCGCTGCCCACCAGACTGTTGGAGGATTGAGTCATGCCGTTGGCGAACAAGGTCCACGGCACAAGCGCCGCATAACTGAAGATGGGATAGGGCACCCCATCCGAGGGCATTTTGGCCAGCCCTCCAAAAAAGAGGCTGAATACAATCATGGTGAGTACTGGCTGGAGGATTGCCCATACTCCCCCAATCAAAGTTTGTTTATAACGAACTTTGATGTCTCGCCATGTGAGAAAATAGAGCAGTTCACGATACCGCCACAGTTCGCGCAGCTTCAGCGCGACCCAGCCCTGTGAAGGCTCAATAATCAAGGTTTTGGTGTTTGGTTGAGGCATAGTTGAGTTTGTGATCCGTGCTTCTGTGTCGCACAGAGAAGATATTCTAACTTAACGTGACTTTATTCCCAAACAGGAGTGCAGGACTGCTTTTCAGGCGGCCTTTTAGAGTCCGGTTAAAAAGTAACCCTGCACGTTTCGACCTCATCCCCCTCAACCTTCCCCTTGGGGTAAATCCCCCCATTTGTCTCTCTTCCTCGACACACAGCGGCTGGAGGTGAAGGCAAACCCAGTAACAGATACCCTTCTCAGATGGCTTCTGAGGATTATGGGCTACGGAGTCGGCCTATATGGGCAGAGAGAAGCCGCTCAGCGTGGGGGGAACGAGGCGCGTTTGCCCCGATTCGTCCGAGAGCAGTCATTGATTTCTCGAAAAAACTCCGCTATAGTAACTATAATTCAGGTATTTATCTACAATTTTGTGGAAAGTTAGACCAGATGATCACTGCCTCTGAGGTGACGGCAGTTCAGCAGGAATATCTTGCTGAAGCATACCGCCTCCTGCACTACCATCCCGAAGCTCAATTCATCACGACCTCTGCCCTTGCGGATCGGGTGGGAGTCTCCGCGCCTGCTGTGGCCGCGGTGGTAGAGCGGCTCAAAACAGCCGGGTATGTTGAACATGAACCTTACCGAGGGATTCGCCTTACCCTGAGGGGCGAGCACGAGGCCCTGATGAACATCCGACGTCACCGTCTGGCGGAGGTTTTTCTGGTGAAGGTCATGGGCTTCGGCTGGCACGAAGTCCACGATGAGGCCGATGCTATTGGGGCTGTGATCACCGAAAAAGTGGCGTCTCGGATGGAGCGAATGGCGGGTTTCCCCAAACGATGCCCGCATGGAGAACCCATTCCGACCGCAGATGGCAAAATGCCCCACATTAGCGATACCCCTTTGGCGGAGATCGAGCCGCCCGCCGAGCTAGAGGTGAGCCGGGTCAATACCCATGACTCCGATCTGCTTCAATATATTGCCTCGCTCAAGCTGATCCCCGGTCAGCGCCTGACCCTACTTCATCGTGCCCCGTTTCACGGACCCTTGCGCTTGCGGGTGGATCAAAACGATCAGGTTATTGGGGTTGAACTGGCCAAGGTGATCCGGGTTTCCCGGCCCTGATCTGACCCTCAAAGCACCTCCCACAATCGGGCAGGGATTTTTTAGACGGCCCCGTTTGGGGCAAAGTGAATGCGTGTTCTGCCAACGGTTTGTGCCGTCATCCGTCAGCCAACATTGATTACTGATCAGGCAATCCCCCATAACGAGTGCGTACAATGACCTGCCCTTCAGGGCTTTGAGTCCAAGCGAAAAACGCCCGATACGGATCATCACCGGGGGCGCGCAGTCCGGCAAACACGATGGGGGCACGCAGGGGGTAGTTCTGCTTTTGGAGTTCTTCAGGGGTAGGGGCAATTCCAGTAATATTGAGCACCCGCACTGCCGGGGTGAGGTGACCAACGGAGGTGAATCCGACGGCACCCGGTTGCGCACTGACCCGATCAATCACATCAGCGCCGCTGAAGGCAAGTTGGGCATCTCTGGATACCACCCGATCCCCCAGCACCATACGCTGAACCAGTGCCCCATCACTACTATCTGGAGCGCGGGTGATCAGGGTGAGTGGGATGTCTGCGCCCCCTAACTGCGACCAGTTCCTGACCCGTCCTTGCAGAATATCCCGCAGTTGATCCGGTGACAGGTCTTGAAAGGGGTTGGTTGGATGGGTTACGAAGGCCACACCGCCCAATCCAACGGGGGTCATCCAGTAGGGAGATTCAGTGCCCAACTCCGGGGGCAGCAGCCCCACAAAAGCGTAGGGGGCACGCCCTTCGCGCAGCCACTCAAAGACCGCCGCACCATCGCTCACTTCAATATCCCACGAGATTAATGCCCGATCAGGTTTATAATGGCTGACCAGCTCGTAGAGCAAAGGCGCGGAGGCGTCATCGGTGACGAGGCGAATAGAGATCGTTTCAGGGGTCGGGTTTGTGGCAGGCAGCGGCGCACGGCAACCTGCAAGTGCCAGCGATAAGACCACAAGCGTGCGTTTGGCCCCGCTGATCGGTTTGCGAATCAAATTCAGCCTCGTATGGCGACGCTGCGCGACGGGCGAACCGATAGCCGACTCACACCAACCTGTCCTTTCGTGGCGCGGCAGGGGATACAATTGGGTGCGTTCAGCTGCCCCAGACATTTCCCCCCCTTCTCTGATCAATCAACCGAACCCAAACGACGCGAGGGCCCTAAACGCCTTCTCGCAGAACGTTTACATAACTGAGGGCGCGTTCGCCTCCTTACTGGACGGACGGTAGTTCGCCAGAAAGTCAGCAGCATACTGGTTAAACGTGTCGTTGATGATAGCGGCACGCATTTCACGCATGAGAGTGATCAGAAGGTGGAGGTTATGCAGGGTGAGCAGGTGATGGCCGAGGATTTCATTCGCCTTTACCAGATGGCGAATATAGGCTTTTGAGAAGTTGAGGCAGGCGTAGCACTGGCAGCCTTCTTCTAGAGGCGCGGAGTCCGAAGCATACTGTAAATTCCGCATATTGATCCGCCCTCGTCGGGTCAAGGCTGAGCCATTCCGTGCAACCCGTGTGGGGAGTACACAATCAAAAATGTCAATGCCCCGTGCAACCCCAGTCACGAGGTCTTCAGGGCTGCCCACGCCCATCAGGTAGCGAGGGCGATCTGCGGGCAAGAGCGGAACCGTTTGTTCCAGCGTCGTGAGCATTTGGGTTTTGGTCTCGCCTACAGCCAGCCCACCGACGGCGTAACCGGGAAAATTCAATTGGGTAAGGGTTCGGGCCGACCAAGCGCGCAGATCAGGGAAAATGCCCCCCTGCACGATCCCAAACAACGCTTGGCGGGTGCTGTCTCCGGAACGTTGATGCTCCTCTACGCAGCGCTTCGCCCAAGCATGTGTGCGTTCGCAGGCGGCCTGAACCACTTCTCGATCAAGCGGCGGAGGGCACTCATCAAAACACATGATGATGTCCGCGCCGAGGTGATGCTGAATCTGGATCGATTTTTCTGGGGTGAAGCGGTGGGTTGAGCCGTCGAGGTGGCTGCGGAAGGTCACCCCTTCATCATCCACCACCCGAAGCGCGCCCAAGCTGAACACTTGAAACCCGCCTGAATCGGTCAGAATAGCCCCATCCCACCCCATGAATCGGTGCAGCCCGCCCATCTCCGCGATCAGTTTATCGCCGGGGCGCATGTACAGATGATAGGTATTAGAAAGGATCAACGACGCGCCCAATGTCCGCAGATCGCGCGGGGTTACAGCCTTCACCGTTGCCTGAGTGCCAACGGGGGCAAATACCGGTGTGGGGACAGTGCCATGTGGGGTGTGAAAAACCCCGGCCCGTGCCGCTCCACTGGTGGCGTGCAGATCGAAGTGAAACAATGAAACCCTTTATCTGTCCGGCTACACAAACGAAGATTATAGCAAGGGTGCTAAGTTTGAGTACAAAATTCTAACCTACGATTTTTTAAATCCGCGAGCCTGATCTTCAAATCGACCTTGCCACGCCTGATTTCGCCCTTCATGGCGCAGTTTTGTATGGTTTTTACCAGATCGGCACACTTTCCTTTCGGCTCCGTTATGTTGCCCCGTAGGATTCTCGATTAGACTCGGAATCAATGGACTAAATGTGGTTTCGGAGCAGGCTATGAATGCTATCGGTCGGCGTGAGTTCTTGCGATTATCTGGGTTTGCGACCGCAGCCGCAAGTTTGGGACTGACGTTCACATGGCGAGGAGCGCGGCCCGCCTATGGGGCTGACCTTTCCCCTTTTGCCCATGTGCTGAACCGAGTCACTTGGGCTGCCCGCCGCGAAGATCTCGCCCGGATTACCGAAATGGGCATCGAAGCCTACCTTGACTGGCAGCTTTCTCCGGAGTCCATTGCCGATCCGGTGGTGGATGCTTATGTCCAAAACTCGCCTGTAAGCCTCTCAAGGGCGGGGATCGCGGCTGCACTCAACAATGCTTACGGTGAGACCGAGACGGCGATCTTGGTCACCCGGTTGGTGCGCGCTGCTTACAGTGAGCGCCAGCTTTACGAGCTGGTGGTCGAGTTCTGGACCGATCACTTTAATATCCCTATTGGCGATTATGTGGCGGAAAAGACCATTGACGACCGTGAGGTGATCCGCAAACATGCGCTGGGCAAATTCCGCGATCTGGTCTTCGCTTCTGCCCAAAGTGAAGCCATGCTGCGCTACCTCAACAATGACTCCAGCAGCAAGGAACACCCCAACGAGAACTATGCCCGCGAACTGATGGAACTGCACACACTGGGTGTGGATGGGGGCTATAGTGAGGCCGATGTGAAAGCCGTGGCTCGGGCCTTTACGGGTTGGACGGTTCGGGGCAGTGGGGATCGGCCTTTCTTTTTTGATCAAGAAATGCACGATGGGGGCGAAAAGATCGTGCTCGGTCAAAAGCTGACCGCGGGGCGAGGGATCGAGGACGGCTTGGAAGTGCTTGATATACTGGCCCGTCATGCTTCCACCGCACGTTTCATCGCCTTCAAATTGTGCCGCCGTTTTGTGAGCGATAATCCGCCCCAGAGCCTTGTGGAGAGCGCCGCGCAGCAATTTAGCGCCACTGATGGTGATATACGAGCGGTGCTGCGCCATATCCTGCTCTCGCCCGAATTTATGGACTCCGCCGGGCAAAAACTGCGTCGTCCGATGGATTATTTGGTTGGGGTGATGCGTTTGATGCGGATGGAAGCCGATGATCCGTGGCTGCTGCTGTACCCCCTTCAGATGATGGGGCATATCCCCTTCTACTGGCACCCGCCAAACGGTTATCCGGATGTCGCCGCTGCATGGATCAACACCAATGGGCTGCTCACCCGTTGGAACATCGCATTGTCGCTGCCCCTTGCAGCCTTAGGGCAGATCGAAGGGCTGCGGCTGAGCTTTGGCGAATTGGGTAACACCAGCAGCACCGCTTATGAGATGATCGATGAGACCGCCGCTTACCTGCTTGCAGGCGGTGCGCTCAGCCCCAATCACCGCGACATGCTCGCCGGGCTGATCCACGCTGATCCCAACGCATCCCTTGACCTCATGAAACGCGCTGAGGTGCTGCCTGCGTTGGTCGCTTTGATCTTCGCTTCACCCTATTTTCAGTGGAAATGACTTAAGAGGGGGTTGTGCTTTGATGAAAACTGGTAAAGTGAGTTCACGGCGGGGTTTTCTGGAAACATTGGGGGCAGCCGCAGTCACAGGGGTAAGCCGGGCGCTTTTCCCCGCATGGATGCCGCGCCTTGCTTTTCGGGCCGATCAAGCGCCGGGGGATGTGCTGGTGGTCATTTTTCAGCGGGGGGGCATGGACGGGTTGAATGCAGTTGTGCCCTTTGGTGAAGGCGCAGCCTACTATGACAAACGCCCCACCATTGCGATCCCTGAACCGGGCATAAACCGAGGGGCCCTTGATCTCAACGGCTTTTTTGGCTTTCACCCAGCCCTGCGCCCCCTTCATGAGGTCTATCAGACAGGCAAAGTGGCGGTGATTCACGCCGTCGGATCGCCTGATCCGACCCGCTCCCACTTTGACGCCATGGAGTTCATGGAGCGCGGTACCCCCGGCTCCAAAAATGCGCCCAACGGCTGGCTGAACCGCCATCTGCAAACGTCCGCATGGCAGAATAGTTCACCTTTCCGGGCTGTGGGCATGGGTACGATGCTCCCGTCCTCCCTGCACGGGATGATTCCGGCACTGGCCCTCAATTCGATCACCGAGTTTCATCTGCGGGGTGATGAACGGCAGGCGCAGATTGCGGCACAGGCTCTAGCAAACCTCTACACCATTGATGCTCCCTCGGATTTGATCAGTGTGAGCGCCCGCGACACCTTCACCACCATTGAACTGCTCTCCAAACTCAACGCCAGCGAGTACCAGCCTGCCAACGGCGCTGCCTACCCCGATGGGGAGTTTGGGATGGGTTTACGGCAGGTGGCGCAGTTGATCAAAGCCGGGGTAGGGCTGGAAGTTGCCTGTGTGGACATCGGCGGTTGGGATACCCACGAGGATCAAGGCGGCGTGGACGGGCAGTTTGGGGGGCTGTTGGAGAACTTTGGGCAGGGGTTGGCGGCTTTTTACGCTGATCTGGGTGATGCGATGACCAATGTCACCCTCGTCACCATGAGCGAGTTTGGCCGTCGGGCTGATGAAAACGCCAGCCGGGGCACCGATCATGGTCACGGCAATTGTATGCTGGTCATGGGTGGTGGGGTGAATGGTGGCGTTCATGTGGAGTGGCCGAGTCTCAAACCAGAAGCGCTGGACGAGGGTGATCTGGCGATCACCATTGACTACCGCGACATTCTGGCGGACATCCTGAGCAACCGGGTTCTGAATCCGGCGCTGGATCAGATTTTCCCCAACTTCAGCCCAACCCTTCGGGGAATCACGCAGGCGCGCAGTTAAACGCAGAAGCAAGGAGTAGTCTCCCATGATCATTCGATCCCGTTATGGGTTGATCAGTCTGATCCTAGCTATGTTGATCGGGCTGACGGTCTTCTTCGGGTCAATGCCCACCCGTGCCCAAAGCGGCGGCGCGGAACAGGCTGTGGCCATTGCTGCGGCACACCCGGCTTTTGCCCCCCTTCTTGATTCTCAACCGGGTTGGAAGGGCGGCGCCTATTTCACCCACAATGCGTTTGCCATCTGGCGGGTGGATTTTTGGGACACATCGGGGGAATCACTTGGCTGGGCCCATGTCAATCTTGAAAAGGGACTGGTCTATTCTTGGGAGTCCTACTACCGATTGAGCGATGCCCAGAAGCAGATTGGGCAGAAGGCTGTCGCGGACTTTATCCGAGGCAGCGCCGAAGTGAAGACCATGCTTGGTGACCTCGATCTGGACGAAATCTACATCGAATACAACCCCGAATGGAATGTGTGGTTTGGTTGGAGTTATCAGCAGGGCACCACCATCGAGTTTCGGGTGCAGTTTGGGGATGAATCGCGCCTCTCATACACCCAACCAACCCTGCTCGGGGTGAGCTTCCCTGACGTGATCAGCTACCCTGAATGGCTGGAAGGGCAAAAGGCCGACGCGATCACGGTTGCCTTCACCTCCGCCGAGATCGCGGGCAAGGTGCGTGCTCATGAGGGATGGCGGGCGGAAGCGGTCTCAACCGACGAAGGGGTATTTGTGATCACCTTCAAAGCAGGCGATCAGGTCATTGGTACGGTGACGGTGAACCTGACGGAGCGCACCATCATTGAATCCCAGATGCCCTGAGTAAACCCTTCCCCCAAACAGCCACACTTCAGAGGATGCCCGCGTAGGCGTCCCCTGAAGCTGCGGTACTCTCGCCCTCAACGGGGTTTAAAGATGTCGAGAGATAGATCGGGGTTGAGATCACGCAGGCGGTTCAGAAAGCGGGGCAGACGTCCGGTAGGATTGGTGTAGCCCTGCGTTCGCCCGTTGGCGACGCCCGTTTGGTGAAACTCAAAAATATCCTCCACCAGCAGCGAATCCCCCTGCATCCCCTGAATCGAGGAGACCTTCATCAGGTGGCGGTCTCCCGTCAGCAAGCGCTCAATGTAAACGATCAGATGCAGGGCTGAGGCCAACTGCTCCCGGATAGTCAGTAAGGGCAGCGAGGGGTTGCCTGCTGTGGCCATGATCTCCAACCGTGAGAGCGCATCGCGCACCCCATTGGCGTGAACACTGAAGATCGTCCCGGTGATGCCGCTGTTGATCGCGTTGAGGATGTCGATCACTTCCCCGCCCAACACATCGTTCACCAGAATCCGATCCGGGCGCATCTTCATGGCGCTGCGGATCAGATCGCGCACCGTCACTTCACCTTTGCCTTCGAGGTTGGCTTCGCGTCCTTCGAGGGTTACTTTTCGGGGTTGGGTCAGTTTTAGCTCAGCCACCGCGCCCACTGCGATGATCCGTTCGGTACGCGGAATCTGACCGCAGATCACGTTCATCAGGGTGGTTTTGCCGCTGCCTGTGCCCCCGGCAATGACGATATTCAGTTCACTGCGCACACACGCCTTGAGAAAGGTGACTGCGTTTTCATCCAGCGCGCCGACCTGAACCAGTTCCTCAAAGGTCATGAAGGACTTGTTAGGAAATTTACGGATGTTCACCGCTGGCCCCCCAACGGCGATAGGAGGCATGACCACATGCACGCGGGAACCATCGGCGAGTCGCAGATCAAGCAGGGGCGACTCCGGGGTGAGACTGCGCCCCGCGTACTCGGCCAGCGCGACCAGTTCGTCCACCAACTGCTCATGGCTGTGATAGGGTGAAGGCACATCCTGCAAACGTCCCTGTTTCTCCACATATACACTGGTGTACCCGTCGATCATGATCTCCAAAATATCGGGATCACTTAAGATTTCCTCCAGTGAGGGTAATAATGCCGGCGGATTATGACTGCTCATCGGTACGATCCTTTCGTTGGAGCTGTGCTTCAGGCTGTTCTGGATTCATCTTCGCATATTGATGCAGCCTTGTGATCCGTAATTTGTGCAGGCTGATCCCCGTCATTTAACGGGGATCACGCTGGAGGAGGTGATTGTTGAGGGCAAAGATCACCGCTTCAGTGCGCGAATTGACCCCCAACTTGGCATAGATGTTGTCAAGGTGAAAGTTGACCGTTCGGGGGCTGACGCTCATGCTAACAGCGATCTGTTTGTTGCTCAGACCCTCCACCAGAAGGCGCAGCACCCGGTATTCGGTGGGGGTGAGGGCTGCCCGCGCCGGGATCAGCAGGCGCATTTCAAACTGATCCGCGCTTTGTTCCCAAAAGAACACCCCGCCCCACCCTTCGAGGGTGCTGATCTCCGTCCGCAGCGGTTCACGGTTGAAGGTGATCAGCCGATCATCGCGGTAAAGCACCCTGACCCCTTCCGTTCCCGTTTCCAGTTGGAGCCAAACCTGTGAACCGTGCCCTTCGCTGCCAGCGCCGTCGATCAGGCCCTGAACAAGGCGGTACAACCCTATCTGAACGGGGCGATCCAAGGGCAGTCTGCCACGACCAAAGACCACCTGAACTTGTATCCCGGAAGTGCGCCTGACCTGAACCGCGAGAGTCTGAAAGGCTGCCTCCAAACCCACATCATCAAGGATGGCGGGGTGGAGAGAAGCCTCCAGATCACGCACCTGCTGAAGCAGATCGCGGGTGAGTTTGCCCAACACCGAGATAACCAACCGCGCCTGAGCATTGTCCACGAAGGTCTGCTCGTAGACCCCTGCCTGAGCCAACATCAGTTGAAGGGACTCGATCACCTCACGCTCAAGAAGGCGCGCCAGTCGTTGACGTTCCTGTTCAAGGGCTTCAAAGATCGGATCAGGCATGGTTGGCGTCCGGGTGGGGTCCCCTTCACTTCACCTGAACAGTTTCCAAAAGGGCTGTTTCGGCCTGCTGAAGTACGATGTCGGTGTCAGAGATCAGGCTCTCGACAGTGATCGGCACAAGGACATCGGGGGCAACGCCTTCACCTTCAACCACGATCTTACCGTTCTCATCGACAAAGTTCCCGGTTGGCACTTGAATGAAAGCGCCATTGGGCAGAAGGTATTGACCACCACTTACCGTGCCGGCCAAGCCACCAGAAGGGGTTTGCCCCACGATGATCCCACGCCCCGATGACTTGATCGTGTACGCAAAGAGATCGGCAGAACTGGAGGAACGCCAATCGACCAAGACCGCCACCGCACCCGTGTAGAGCGGCGCACGCGGCTCCACCTGAGATTGATACACAAAACGATCATCGTAGGTGGTCTGGCGTCCGATCACAAAAGGTTTCTCAAAGAGCCGGCTGGCCATCGCATCCGAAATCTGGGAGAAGCCGCCGGGGTTGCCCCGAATGTCAATGATGATCGCGGGTACATCCTGCTCAATGAAGGTGTCGATCAGCCGATCAAAGGCCTCTAGGTTTTGCACCCCAATGAAACTGGTGACCCGCACATAACCGATCCCCGAAGGCAGCACCCCGTCCGGTGTAGGGGGCAGCCCGGAGACCCGCGCCGGACGATCCCGGGTCAGGGTGACCGTTTGGGCTTGGTTCTCACCGGGGTTAAGAAAACTGACCTCAACTGTTGAGCCAAGCGGTCCGCGAGTGATCTCAGTGAGCTTGACCCGGATCAGGGCGTGGGGGGTGGAAGCGTTGGCGCTGCGCAGCACTACGGTCTTGAGCGCTTCCTCAACAGGTTTGCCGTCCCAAGCGGTGATGATCGCCCCTAGTTTGATGCCCGCATTGGCGGCGGGCCCATTCTCACGCAGGGTATACACGGCCATCTGACTGTCACTGAGGGGGGTGAGCAGCATTCCCAGTGAGCCAGCGCTTTCGTCGGCCAAACTGGGCAAACTGAAGTTGGCGTGGCCATCCGGGATGAAGTTGCCGATCTCCCGGATCAGCAGTTCGCAGTCACGGGCGCTTTGGGCCTTTTCGGCAAGCGGCGTCAGGCGGGCATAAAGGCTGTTCCAGTCAAGGTTGTACAGCTCACTGAAAGGATAGACCTTCACCAACCGGTCCAAAAAGGTGGGGATCAATTCCTTACAGCTTAAGTCACTGTAATCAACCGTATCGCCCATCTCGGTGGTGATCAGATCAAGTTCGACCTCACCGCTGATCGGGCTGATGGCGAACGGCTCCGAATCCAGATCAACCT
This sequence comes from Anaerolinea sp., assembly GCA_014879835.1. GTDB lineage: Bacteria > Chloroflexota > Anaerolineae > Aggregatilineales > UBA2796 > UBA2796. The sequence continues at coordinate 17,308 of JACSRJ010000159.1, read as the reverse complement.
GTGACCAGCCTGCTCCTACCGGGATGCGGGGATCATCCGCCGTAAAGGGAATCTCGTCCGCGCCCCAACCGGTGGGGAACTTCACGGTGCCATCTTGTGTCCAGATCAGCAGGGTTCCGCCTGCCACCCGGAACTCAATATCAATGCGCAAACTGGAGGCGATGTTGTCCTCATTTTCGACCATGAAGCCCCGTTTGGTAACGTCACTCATCAGGCGCACGTCAAAGATCGAGATGGGCGCAGGCACGTCGGTTCCCAGATCAAAGGTCGAACCTTGCGGGGTCTCAGGCAGGGTGAGGCGGTATGATCCGCGACTGGCAATGCCTGAGACCGTGCCGATCACCTGCGTTTCCTTCGCGGGCAGGCGGATCGGCTCCTTGCCAAAGTAAGGTGCGGCATCGATCAGCCCCACCACCAGTGAGACTTGATCATAACCGGGATAACCAATCGAAAACGACCCCAAAAGGGTGGGCTGTGACTGGGCGTGGGTAGGGTTAAAGCCCATCAGCCCTGCAAGCAGCGCGGCTGCCAAGAGGATCACCAGAATTTTTTTGGGCATGGTTGTTCCTTTTTGATACCGTTAGCGTTCGTTTTTGCGAAGCGATGAATCAGAGTTTAGCAGGGGATGGGTGGAAAGAAGTTGATAAGCCCCTAAGAGATTTTAGGGGTATAGCGCTTGAAGCCACTTCACCAAGCGCGCCGCCGCCTGATCGGCCGCCAAGGCTGCACCCTTTTTTTGCGCCTCAAGGCGCATCTGGGGCCACTGATCACGGCGCTGAAGATGCCTTTCGAGACAGTCCCGCAGCCCGGCGGCGTTTCCCGCGGGGAAGACATCCCCATCAATGCCGGGGCTGATCACCTCCGCTGAGCCGCACTGATCGGAGACCAGACAAGGAACCCCGACCGCGAGGGCCTCGTTCACGATCAAGCCCCAACCATCCCACCGTGAGGGCAGGATCAACGCTGCCGCGCCTGCGATTCGGGACTGTACCTCCGAATCTCGAAGAACGCCGCCAAAATGCACCCGCGCCAAACCTGCCACCTGCTGTCGCAGCGCTGCCTCGTGAGTTCCTCCCCCGTAGAGGGTCAAACCTAAGTCGGGATACTGATCAAATAGGGGGCGCACTGCGTCTAGAAGCAGATCAACGCCCTTGCGGGGCACAAACTGCCCTACGTATACGAAACTTGCGCCGGGCTGGGGCGAAGTTTTGAGCAAATCTGGAGATGGGGCTGCCCGGTAGTAGCCAAAAGGCAGGACTCGATCCCCTTCAAAACCAAAGGGACGGTAGAAGGTGCTGGCTAGACGGGAGGCCGCCAGCAGCGAAGCCCCTTGCCAGTGTCCGATCCAGTGCCCTAGCAGCCCTTTTAAGACCGCTTTGAAGGACGAACGGGATAGGTAGGGGTTGGAAGCCTCAGAATAGATCACCAACCTGCGCCGCCGCAGCCGCTGCCAGATGAGGGCCACCGTGAGTGCGGGGTGAACCCAGATGCCGTGAAAACAGTGCAGTCGATCCCACTCATGGGTGATGATACGCAGTGCCTGAAGGGGTGAACGCCCATCTAAAAAACGCGCCCCCAGCGCCGCGAATCGTGATTCTAAGGCGTCCTGATCCCAGCCCAACACAGTCCGCTCCGGGGGCACATGGTGGGCAAAAACGATGCGCAAGTCCACTTCTGGGGTTGCGGCCAGTGCTGAACACAAATCAAGGTGTGGGTGGGAAGGGATGTTCGCCCAAAAGGTCAATGAGAGCATCAGGATGCCTAAAAAAACCGACAACAAGCCCGATAAACACGGCACATCTACAAACAAAGTGACCATATACCGCGAAATTCGCCGCTTGCGGGCGCTTTTTACGGTCAGGTATAATGGACATACTATGTATAATACAGCGTTCGGCGTGGAGATTGGAATATGTCTGGGCATAATAAGTGGTCAACCATTAAACGAAAGAAGGGCGCAGCAGACGCCAAACGGGGCAAAGTTTTCACCCGTTTAGGACGGGACATTACCATCGCGGCACGTGAAGGCGGTGGTGGCAATCCGGACGCTAATCCCCGGCTGCGGCTGGCGATTGCCAAAGCACGGGCAAGCTCCATGCCCAAAGAAAATATTGAGCGGGCCATTGCGCGGGGCACTGGGCAGGGCGAGGATGCGGTGCAGATCGAAGAGATCACCTACGAAGGTTATGGCCCTCACGGTGTGGCTATCCTGATCGACGCTCTGACCGATAACAAAAATCGCACCATTTCTCAAGTTCGGGCCACCTTCACCCGTGCTAACGGCAGCATGGCTTCAGAAGGATCGGTGGCGTGGCAGTTTGAACGCAAAGGTTACGTCGAACTGACTGCCGAAGGTGTGGACGCCGACGAACTGTTCTTGGTGGCCGCTGATGCGGGCGCAGATGATGTCATCCCCGGTGAAGAGACCATCACCGTTTACACCGCCCGTGATACCCTCGCTGCGGTTGAAAGCGCCCTCGCCGAAAAGGGCTACAACGTCACCGACTCCGGCTTTAGCTGGATCGCCAAAAACGAAGTGGAACTGGAGAAGGATGACGCCCTTCAGGTGATGGGCCTGCTGGAGCGCCTTGAAGAACTCGATGATGTGCAGGGTGTGGCCTCTAACCTGAACATCACTGAGGAGTTGGCAAAGGCAATGGAGACCGCGTGAGTCAGGTGCGCTCACTGTGATCATTTTGGGCATTGATCCGGGGACGGCGACGACGGGTTACGGAATCGTCCGTGAGGACGAGGAAGGCGCACCCGTCGCCGTCGAATTTGGGGTGATCACCACCCCCGCCGGTGACCCTATGCCCCGCCGTTTGCAGCATATCTACCGCGAAGTGACCCGTCTGATCAGTGTCTATCACCCTGATGAAGCCGCCATCGAAGAAATGTTTTTTGGCAAAAATGTGACGGCCGCGATCACGGTCGCTCAGGGGCGCGGGGTCACTCTGCTGGCCATGGCGAACGCGGGCTTAAAGATCCGCGAGTTCAAACCCGCCGAGATCAAACAGACCATTGCTGGCTCTGGCAATGCGCCCAAACCCCAGATGCAGGAAATGGTGCGCACCCTTCTTGATCTGGAAAAAATCCCTAAACCTGACGACGCGGCCGATGCGCTGGCCATCGCCATCACGGCCCTACAAAGTTCCCGTTGGGAACGCCTCGTAGGGGAGTAACCCCCAATTCACCATGCCCTTCTGGTTGTATCTGATCCTTTTTCTGGGCGTACCCATTGGGGTATTGGGCTACCGGATGCGGGGGTATTTGTGGGCGGGTTTTTACCTTCGGCTTCAGGGGATCGGGGCGCTCTTTCTGGGTTACGTGGCCATGCTCGACAACGCGGCCAGCGCCGCCCGCCTGTGGACTTTTGACCGGGCCCTCACCCTCGGCATCATGATCCTTTACCTACCGCTGGAACGTTATCTCTTTTTTGGCTTACAGACGGTGCTGGTGATCCTGCTTTGTCTGTGGCTGTGGAAGCGCCTTTACCCAGCCGATTTTGGCTCCTCATAAACACTCCTGAAAGGGGTAGCCCTTTGCGCGCACGATCTTTTGTGGCAGCAGTCCTGATCTTCACCCTGATCGCGCTGGTGGGCGCTGGTTTGGTTGGCATTGGAGCCTTTTGGCGCTCCCGCGACACCCGCGGTTGGGTCGATCCCGCTGCTGAGGGTGACCTCCCCTTCCGGCAGCCCCTGCCGGGGGTGAATGTGGAACTGACCCAATATGCCCCTGATCAGCTTGAGGCGGAGCTGAACCAGATCGCCAGAATCGGTTTTGTGTGGCTGCGCCAGACCTTCAGTTGGGCTGAGATTGAACCGACACCGGGCGCATTTGATTTCAGTCTGTATGATCCCCTGATCAAGGCTGTCCAAAAATATCCCAGTCTGCGCCTTGTGGCCGTGCTGGACAGCGCCCCCGATTGGGCCCGCCGCCCCGAAGCCTCTGATCGCCTTTTTGCCCCGCCCCAAAGCATGGCCGCCTTTGCCCGTTTTGGGGCCGAAGTGGCCACACATTACGGGGCCGTGATCGATCATTATCAGGTGTGGGATGAGCCAAACCTGAACACCCATTGGGGTGGGCTTGATCCCCGTCCCGCCGATTATGCGGCCATGCTTAAGGCCGTTTACCCGGCGATCAAAGCCAACGATCCGGGCGCGGTGGTGATCACTGCGGGTTTTGCGCCCACCGTAGAGAGCGGCCCCCGCAACCTAAGCGATGTGCTTTTTCTGGAGGCGCTCTATGCCGCGGGTGCGGCTGATTCCTTCGATGCAGTGGCGGGCAAACCATACGGTTTTGATTTCAGCCCGCTGGATCGCACCGTTGACCCCAATACCCTTAACTTCTCCCGGTTGATCCTGCTCCGTGAGGTGATGGTCAAACACGGTGACGGGCATAAGCCCCTCTGGGGCAGCCACTTCGGCTGGAACAGCCTGCCCGATTCGTGGACGGGCCCGCCTTCGATCTGGGGGCAGGTGGATGCCGCCACACAGGGTCAGTATGTCCGGGCCGCTTATGATCGGGCGCGGCAGGAGTGGGCATGGGCGGGCGGATTGATCTTGCAGGCGTGGCAGCCTGACGCCCCCGCCGATGATCCCATTCAGGGGTTCGCGGTACGGGACAAAGCTGCGGCATGGTTTGATCAGGGCGCATATTGGCGCAGAAGCAACGCCCTAGAGGTGGGGCTGTACCCGCCCACCGATCCTCGGATCAGTTATCTGGGCAAATGGCAGTTTGGCCAACTGGGCGCGGATGTGCGTATTGATCCCGGTGAGCAGCCACCCTCTGATGGCAGCGCCCATCAGTTCAGCTTCGATTTTGTGGGGCATACCTTAGGGTTTAAAGTGCGCCGGGGCGACTTCACCGCCTATCTATACGTGCGGGTTGATGATCAGCCTGCCAACGGCCTGCCCCGGATCACCGATGGTAACCCGGTAGGCGGCGGGGAAAGTTATATCATCCTGAAGTCGCCTCTCAAAACCCCCATGACTGAGATGATCAGCGCGGCCCGGTTTGACTCGGAGACCCACCGGACCGTGGTGCGTGCCTATCTGGGTTACGATCAATGGATACTGGCGGGTATTGGGGTGGGATCCCCGCCGGATACCAGTGCCCCTGATGGGCTGATGCTTGTGGGTGCGGCGGCCCTGTTGATAGGTGTTATGGGTGGGGGAATCACCGTCTGGGGCGCACGGCAGGCTCTAAAACCCGCGTCTCGTGCAGTCCTCAGCTATTCGCGGCGGATGAGCGATCTCTTGGGAGCCATCGGGGTGAGTCTGGTGGCGGCGGTGAGTATGGCCATCACCCTCAACCAAAGCCTGCCCGAACTGCTCCGGCGCGATCTGCCGGCACTGCTGGCAACGGCGATGACCATCGGGGCCTTGTCCTTTTCGCCGGCCCTGCCTCTGACCTTGATCGCGCTGCTGGTCTTGTGGCTGCTGATCTACAACCGCCCCCTGATCGGGCTGGCGCTGGTGGTGTTTTGGAGTCCGTTCTTTCTGGCCCCCCTTGATCTGCACGTTTACGCCCTGCCAATGGTGGAGTTGGCTACCCTGATCACCCTGAGCGCGGTGCTGGTGAAGGGCTTCTTCCATTGGATGCTGCGCAAACCCCAAAGCGCCCCCCTGCCGCCCCTCAGATGGAGCGCAGTGGATGGGGGCATGGTCTTGATGCTCATTTTGGGGGCGTTGAGTCTCACGTGGAGCGGCCAGATCAACCCCGCTACCCGCGAACTGCGCATCCTCTTGATCGAACCCCTGATCTTTTACGCCTTGCTGCGCACCGCCCGCCTTCGGGTTGAGGACTGGCAGCGGTTGGTGGATGTGCTGCTGATCGCAGGCGCGGCCGTGGTACTGATCGGGCTGGTCGGCTTCGTCACGGGCGGGTCAGGGGTTTCGGTGGCGGAGCAGGGATCACGCCGCTTGATGAGCGTCTACACCTCGGCCAACAACCTCGCCCTCTTTTTGGGACGGTGTTTGCCCTTTGGGGTGGCCCTGATCCTTTTTGCCCCCGGACGTCCGCGCAAAATCGGGGCGGGCATCCTCACCCTGATCATTGGGGCGGGGCTGCTCTTCACCCAGAGCGCGGGCGCTTTGATTCTGGGGCTGCCCGCAGGGCTGGCCGTGGTGGCCCTGCTGTGGGATCGACGGCGGGGGCTGATCGTGATTGGCATTCTGGGGGTGTTGATCCTCGCCCTGATCCCGCTCTCGCGCTTTGTGCCCCGCCTTCAGGGGGCCCTTGATCTCTCACGTTCGTCATCTTTTGTGCGGGTGCAGTTGTGGACCAGCGCCCTCAATCTGATTCGGGAACATCCGATCACGGGTGCGGGCTTGGATCAGTTCCTGTACCTGTACCGCAGCCGTTATATCCTGCCGGAGGCATGGCAGGAACCTGATCTGTCTCACCCTCACAACTTGATCCTCGACTTTTGGATACGACTGGGGATCGGCGGTTTGATCGCCTTGGGGGCGATCCAGTGGGGATTTTGGCGGGGGGCGCTGCGGGGCTGGCGGCCACCGGATGCGCTTCAGGCGGCACTGCTGGCCGGTGCGATGGGCAGTATGGCCAACTTCCTCGCGCACGGGCTGGTGGATAACAGTTACTTTGTGACCGATCTGGCTTATGTTTTTTGTTTTACGGTGGCCCTCAGTCAGATGGGGAGTCAGAAATTGAACATTAAAGCTGAATAGCCAAATCCTTAGTTCCAAGTAGAAAGGTATCAATGGAACCTAAACTACTTGCCTCCGAAAGGAATATACCCATGAGTTTCATGTGAAACGGGTACGTCAGGTCATCGGCTCGTATGATCTTTAGGAGCGCCGGGAATCGCTTCCTTCGTTGCGCTGTGTAGGGCGATTGTATGAAAACTTGGCACTGCTGGCAGTCGGACGACGTGAACGGCGTACCTACGAAAGCGGGTTTGGTGCAGGATGCACCTTGGCGCATCCGAAACCATACAGGGAAAAATTTATGCAATTACCTGTTGCGTCCTGCTTTTGAATCCCCGCGACTCGTGTTTCGATATACAATTAGCGCTTAGGAAGCGTTGGATGATTGTGAGGGGATGCAGGCGGAACCGGTTTCAGTGCCGTTAGGGCTTAAGGTTTTGCCAAGGTGCATAGGTGCCATAATGACTGTCAAAATCCTGATTGTTGACCCTGATATTACCTTCAGTGACCCCCTCAAACGGGCCCTCGAAATGCTCGGTGATTATCAGGTGCATACTTTTGCCAGTGGCCAACCTGCGCTGGAGTTTCTTCAGCGAGAAGCGCACGATCTTGTGATCGTGGACACCACGATCAGTGATCCACCTTTGAAGCAGATGATCGATACGCTCCGTCACGGACAACCATGGTTGTACCTGCTTCTCAGCGCCGCCGATCCGGATGATTCACTGCGCGCTTTGGCTGTGAATGGGATCGTCAGTAAACCTTACTTTGCGAGAGGGTTGATCCCAACCCTGCGTGAGGTTGAACAATCCGTCCACCGTCGTCAGCAGGGCAAAAAGGCTAAGCCCCAAACGCTCCCACAAACCCTTCAAAAGGATAGTTCAGAACTGCCAACAGCTTCGGAGTCGGCTGCGGTGCCCGCTCACAAAGCCCCCCTACCGCCTATCAAACCCCGGACTCCGCCTCCATCAACCGAGGTGAATTTACGGCGCGCCATCGCTGATCTGTCCCAAAAAGCAGGATCGGATGACACCATCCCTGAACCAGAACTGTCCGATGATGCCACCTTACGAGATGTGGTCAGAGCGCGCACCCAGCCGATTCAAACCGAAACCCGGATCACCCCGTCCGCAGAGACTAGTCAAGCTGCACCATCCTCGGATGTTGTGCCAGAGGCTGTACCGCCTGCTCCGCCCGATCAGCTTCCGGAAATGCCGCCTGTGCCAGAGACACCGGGAGGCATTGATCCCGCATCCTTGATCGCGGCCATGACCCTCGAAATCACGGGGGATGACACCATTGGTATTGAACAGCTTTCGGATGCCTTTGAAGAACAATCCGAGACCTTACCGCCGGAATCCCGTCCAGAATTTAACCCGATGGACATTTGGGTTCACGCTGAAGACCTGAACGCCCCAACCCTCATCGGGGGATTAACCGGACTGCATCCAGTTTCGGATCAAACTGGGGTTGAAGATCAAGAAGAAGCCAGCTTCTATGATGAAATCGCCCGAACCTTCTCGAAACTGGTGGGCGAGAATCCGACCGAACCCATCCCTCCTCAGCCTGTGCAACCTATTGATGAACAGACCAGCGTCAAACGGGCCCTGTCGATCTTGGGTGTGGAGAGTGTTGACGAACTGAAAGTGGATGAAGGTGAGGAGGAGGAGAGCGAAACCGTTGATCCCTTGGCCCAGATGGCCCTTTATCTGGTGCAGATCACCACTGAATCAGCGGCTCGGGTCTCAATTCTGAGCAAAGATGGCCGGATGACTGCCAGTTCTGGGGGCATCACTGACCGGGATTTACAGTCGTGCGTGCAGCAGGTGACCGAATCGTGGGCGAACAAGGTGATCATGACAGGCGATGCGCCCGCTGTCTTTCGTTATATTGAACTACCCAGCGGGACGGATTACCTTATGTACTCCATCCCAACGGTGGAGGGCATGTTCCTCACCATGCTCTTCCCCGGTGATGTGCCCCTACGGGTGATCCGCAAACAGGCCCATACCCTGCGCGAGGCACTGGCCCAAGTCCCTGAGAACGCCGAGAGTGAGGCCGCCAAAACCCTGCCCTCACGCCCCACTGATGTCCGTCCGCCTCAGGGTCTGCACGAAAGCATGACCGGTACCCTCACGCCGGAGACCACCCCGGAAAGCACTGCGGTGATGCCCGAAGTATCGACCCCAAAAGTGCTTGAAGTCCCTGTCCCCGATACCCAACCCGAAATAGCGGAGACTCCCGATACCCCACAGCGCCCCAATGTGCCTTATCAAGGTTATACGTTGGTGTGGCTGCCCCGGCAGGGCGCGCTCACTTCGGAGCAAGTGGATCTTCTGCCAGTATGGGTGCGCACCGCTGCGGAAGCGCGCTTTTGGGATATTGAGGGAATCGAGGCCCAAAGCAGCCATGTGGTGGTGCAGCTCAAAATCCCAGAGGAGATCACCCCGGCCGAAGCTCGTACCATCTTGCAGGATGCAATCAGCCCCCAAGCGCAGCCCAATGCTGCATCGGGGGCTTTGTGGTCGGATGTCTATTATGTGGCTGCGGGTGAACGTACCATTAGCCCACAGGAGATCGCCAACCTGTTGGAGTTCCAACGCGAGGCGCAGGCGCCATAAAGGCGGGTATAGACCTTTAGGTGGGCATCTTGAGTTTAAGGAACTCAATGGGGCTGACCCAATTACCATTAACAGCCACCTCAAAATGCAGGTGTGGCCCTGTGCTGCGCCCCGTATTGCCAGTCAATCCGATGATCTCACCCTGTAAAACTACCTGACCGGGAACCACAAAAATCTGGGAGAGGTGCGAGTAATTGGTGAATACCCCCCACCCATGATCAATGATCACGTTATAGCCGTGAATATCCAAACCGCGCGCAAAAACGACCCGGCCGGTTGCAGCTGCGCTGATCGGTATGCCGGTGGTCACCCGAAAATCCACGCCAGTGTGCCGCCGGGTCGAACCGTCGTTATAACTGCGCACGCTGCCAAAAGGTGAGGTGGTGGCCGCATTGACCGGGGTTGCAAAGCGCCCTTCCCAAAAGCGCGTCGGGGTGACAACGCTATAGATCGAAGTTAGCCGTAAGTCCTCGTTTTGCTGAATTTCGGGATCAAGCAGGTACATCCGATCTTTGGGAATCACAAAGTTAGACTCGCGGATGTATTCACCACTTTCCACCCGCAGCACCCCCTCTGATTTAACTGAGCTGCCATCTTTGAGGTAGACAGTCACGGACAGAGGGTAGTCCTTTTTGATTTTCTGGTTGAGGGGCACCGAGACCAGCGAAGCGAAGCCGTTGGTGACCGGAAAAAAAGGATAGGTGCGATCAAGGGTCTCAATGACCCCACCGAGGACATCTGCACCACTCAGGTTGACCACCCCGGCCATACCCTGACGGATGTACTCATAATCAAAGGAGAGCAAAATCTGGGGCTGCGCACTGATCCGCGCCGCACCCAGCAGGGTCACCGTTATCAGTGCTCCTGCAATCAATAGAATACCGAGTTTTCGCCGCATCTCACCTAAATACCATACTCAACCCAACGATGCCAACATCCCTTGGATTCTTTCCCAAGACAATGCGAGTGCCAACTATAGCGCGGTGCTGCCCCTGACACAAGAAAAAACAACACGGGCGTAGGGCAAGCGCCTCATACGGATAGCCCTTGTAACCCGCTTGTGCAAACTGCACCGAACTTTCCCCCCCATACTTCGCCGCATACCTCATCCCTTGACACATATTTTTGTGGTTCTATGTGTAAACCTATGACAATGCTTCGCCGGCTGAAGTGAGGTGATTCTGGGTATCAACGGATATTCGTCCCCATCAGGAAATTTTCAAATTTTCAAAATAACTTAAAATATCGTTAACCTTTGTGATATTTTAACGAATCATATGACCTTGCCATTTTGCACGAAAATGCATGTGATTTGTCATGACTTGGTTGTGCAATTCACCAAAAGATGACATAATGTGCCTATATTGAAGTGATTCCTGCTGTTTGAGGGGGAAAATCCCTTCTAGGCAAATAGTTTTTCAATTGGAGGATACATGGCAAGCGTTTCATTTCGCAATGTCTGGAAGAAGTATGCGGGCGATGTGGTCGCAGTGCGTGAACTGAACATCGAAGTCGCAGACAAAGAATTTTTGGTGCTCGTTGGGCCTTCTGGATGCGGCAAGTCAACCAGCCTGCGGATGCTCGCGGGGCTTGAGGAAATCTCTGAAGGCGAAATCCTGATCGGTGATCGGGTGGTGAACAATGTCGCCCCGAAAGACCGTGACATTGCAATGGTTTTTCAGAGCTACGCTTTGTATCCCCATATGACAGTTTATGAAAACATGGCTTTTGGTCTGCGTCTGCGCAAAACCCCCAAGCAGGTGATTGATCAGCGGGTACGCGAGGTTGGGAAGAGCCTCGGTATCGAACAACTTCTGGATCGTAAACCCCGCCAACTCTCCGGTGGTCAGCGCCAGCGCGTGGCGGTGGGACGCGCCATCGTCCGTGAACCCGCAGTGTTCCTGATGGATGAACCCCTTTCCAACCTTGATGCCAAACTGCGCGTTGAAGCCCGCGCCTTCATCAGCAAACTGCACCAGCGCCTTGGCACGACTTTTATCTATGTGACCCACGATCAGGTGGAAGCCATGACCATGGGAACCCGGATCGCAGTCATGAGTGCGGGTGAACTTCAGCAGATTGACACCCCACAGAATCTCTATGACAACCCGGTGAACATCTTTGTGGCGGGCTTTATCGGCAGCCCCTCCATGAACTTCTTTGACAACTGCCGGCTGCTTGAAGAAGGCGGTAAGCTGTTCGTCGATGCCCGCATCTTCCGTCTGCCCGTGCCCCAGAAGCGTTATGAGAAGTATCGTCCTCATGTCGGCTCCGATGTGGTCTTGGGCATTCGTCCGGAGAACATTCACGACTCGCACTTCACCCCGCCCGGAATCGAACCGGCCAGTATTGAAGCCAACGTGGACGTGGTGGAGCAGATGGGGCACGAGAAGGTAATCTATCTGGAAGAGAGCGGCAAGACCTTCATCGCCCGCCTCGACCCGCGCACAACGGCGGTCGTGGGGCAGCGTATCCCGATTGTGATCGACTTGGCGTCCATGCACCTCTTCGACAAAAAGACCGAAAAAGCGCTTGAGTAAGACTCAGCGCGGTCTTTTCAACTGAATATCTTCGCTGCTTTCTAAAACTGCCGGGGCGGTTTCAATTTCTGAACCGTCCCGGTTTGGCTTAAGGCGTTAAAATAGTGATAAACGATGAGGGAGCGTTTTTATGCCATGCTCCACCACCACACCTATCGGGTGCTGGCTTTACGCACCCTGATTCATGTGCGTGATTGGGAGGGGGCATCCCCCCCGATCTTATTCCTGCACAGTATCACCGCAAACAGCCTATTGGCTCTCACCTTGGGTGAACTTATCTCACCGCATCGTCGGCTGATCGCTCCTGATCTGCGGGGTCGGGGCAAAAGTGATGCTCCGGCGGGTGATTATGGGCCTACCCTCCATGTGCGTGAGATGATCGCACTCATGGACGCGCTTCGGGTGGAAAAGTTTGTGATCGCGGGGCACTCCTTTGGGGCAATGCTGAGCGTCCTAATCGCCGCTCAATACCCTGACCGGGTGACCGGGCTGATCCTGTTTGATGGGGGGGCGCCCCCGGATTCCCTTGCCACCATGGCCCTAAACGCCTACTACAACAGCCTTCAGTATCGTTATCCCTCAGTGGAAGCCTACCTTGATCGGTTTCAGCAGTCGCCGCTCTATCAGCCGTGGACGGAGTCCCTAGAGCAGCTTGTGCGCAGCAACCTTTACCGTGAACCTGACGGCTCTTATATCCGCAGCGTGGGCCGGTATGTGCTCGATGCAGAACGCACCCCAGAAAATATGGCGGTGTGGGCTTCCCTGCCAGACCTGTATCCTCATATCGCCTGCCCCGTGCTGATCCTTCGGGCGGGAATGGGAGTGATTGGCGCGGCAGATCCTGCACTGCCTGATGAGGCCATCGCTTTGATGCGTGCCCAGATGCCTCAGGCACAGGTAGTCACCATCCCAGAAGCGGCGCATACAAGCCTGATGACGATCCCCAGCCCTTTGCGTGACCAGTCTCTTTTGAGATTTTTAGGCATCAATCGCCCGTGAACGACTAAAGGTACCTCCGGTTTATTGATAGGAACAGTCATGTCCGATAATTTGCACCAAAAGATTGACGAATTGACCATGTTTCAGCAGATTGATAAAGAATTGGGGGCAACCCTCAATTTTGATCGGGTTCTGGTGCTGACCATTGACTGGGCCCTGCGTCGCACTGGCGCAGTTGCCGGAATGTACCTTACCCTCACCCCGGATAGTGCCAATCTTATGCCACAGGTCGCTCTCGGATTTCCTCGTGGCAGCGTCAAATATGCCACTGAGAATCCGATGTCGTTTAACACAGGCATTTCGGGACGGGCAGCCCGTACCCGTCATATTCAGGTCGTGGAGGATGTTAAGTCCGATCCCGACTATATCGAAATCATCCCCGATGTATGTGCCGAGATCGCTGTACCGCTGGAAATTCGAGGGGCGCTGCTTGGGGTCTTGATGATCCAGAGTTTGGCCACAGACAGCCTCAATCAGAACAACATCGAATTTATCAAACGCCTCGCCGCACGGGCCTCGATTGCCCTTGACCATGCGCGTCTGTATCAGGAGGCGGAATCGCGGGCAGACGAAACCGCCTCCCTGTACGCGGCAAGCCGCCTGATCAGTTCCAGTCTAGATCGAGAGATGGCGCTGGCCAATGCCACGCAATCGATCACGACGGTGCTGCGGGTTTCCAGTGCGATCATCGCTGATTTGCGTGCTCATGTGCAGCAGGCCGTCGTCACGGCCACTTACCGCCTGCCCACAGCCCGCAACGCCCCAGACAACCTTCCGCCGGTAGGCATGATCATTGAAAGTGATGTCATCCCAGAATTTCAGGCAGCGGTCAACAATCAACGCCCAGTGAGCATCGCCCTGAGTGATAAACGCATTTCGCGGGGGTTGTATGATTTCATGACCACCTGCAACTATCAATCGGTGATGATCGCCCCGCTGGTGGTGATGGGCAGCGCCCAAAACATCATCGGTGAGGTTCTGGGCATCTTTATTGCAGGCGAAGGCCGTTTTGAGCGCACCTTCAATTACGATGAGGTGCAGCTTGCAGAAGCGCTTTCCAGCCTGATCGCGTCGTCTTTACGACAGGTGCGTTTATATGCCGATGTGCGCGAACTGGAGGCGATCAAGACGGAGATGATCAAGATGGCCTCACACGATCTGCGCAACCCCCTCAGTAATGTGGTCGGCTACTTCCATTTGCTCACCATGTCCCTTGAAACCCTTTTGACCGAGGAGCATCGCAGCTACATTGAATATGTCAATCGCTCGCTGACAACCATGAAGTCCCTGCTCGAAGACCTGCTCACACTGGAACGGATCGAGAGCGAAAGGGGCGCATCGTGGACCCAAGTCGATATGACCCATTTGGTGGAAGATGTGGTCACCGGGCAGTTTGGCAGCGCTGAACTCAAAAAACAAACCCTGACTTTCGCCAACCCGGCAGTTTCGCTCCGGGTTTTGGGAAGCGCCACCCAACTTCGGCAGGCGGTGACCAACTTGGTGGGTAATGCCATCAAGTACACCCCTGACGGCGGTAAGATCGAAGTGCGCCTGTATCCTCAGGATAAGCGCTTGATCTTTGAGGTTGAGGACAACGGTTACGGCATTAGCAAAGAGCGTCAGGCGCGTCTGTTTCAGAGTTTTTACCGGGCCCATGAACCGGGTACTGAAAATATCAGCGGCACGGGTTTGGGCTTAAGTCTCGTGAAGACTGTGGTGGAACGGCATGGGGGGGCTGTCGGGGTTGAAAGTGAGCCGGGCAAAGGCAGCGTCTTTGGGTTGTGGCTGCCTTTGGCTACAGCGCTGCGCCACCTACTCACAAGGTAACAGGCAGGGCGTGAGGGTCATCAGTACACCCTCACGCCTTCTGTTCAGGCTCCCCATAAGTGATTTCCAGATCAGCCTTGTCGCTGGTGGCGAGTTCCCAGTCCCCGCCGCACATCTCCAAACACTTAAAACGACAGCTCTCCACACACTGGCCGCAGTAGGTGCAGCGATCCGCGTGATAACGCATCAGGAAGCGCTTTTGAGACTTATCGATCACAATCAACTCAAGGGCGTTGGCGGGGCAGTCTTTCACGCACAAGGCGCATCCGGTGCAGTCCTGAGGATGCCATTCGAGGCGTCCCCGTGACCGTTCCGGGATGATTGTACCCTGTACCGGGTACAGACGTGTGGCGCTTCGCTGAAAAACGGCCCGAATCACATCACTGAGCATGGTCATCAAGCGCATCTGATTTTCATCCCTTCGTCACCATGATCCAGAGGATCTGCAAGAGCATCAGCAGCGCTCCCCAGCGCCACCATAACAGCACAGTCTGATCGATGCGAAGGCGGGTGATCAATACCCGCAGTCCCACGGTCAGGGTAAGCAGTGCCAGCGTTTTAATCAGAAATGAGATCGGCTCCTGCACCCCACCTAAAAAGAAAGCACTGATCAAGGTCAGTCCGATCAGCAGTTCCACGCTGCGGCACAGGCGGAAAAAGGCCAGACCACGCCCGCTGTACTCGGTGAGCGCCCCCGCCACAATCTCGGTCTCCGCTTCGGGGGCGTCAAAGGGTGGCAGTTCGATCTTACCCATCAAACCGATCAGAGCCACCACAAAACCTACGGGTTGGGCCACCATAAACAGCGTCCCGGCGGCGGACTGATTGATCGCCCCGATCTGCCATGTGCCCGCTGCCAGCGCGGGGCCCAGAAGGGCCAGCAGCAGGGGCGCTTCATAAGCGAACAACTGGGTGAGCGCCCGCGCTGCGCCCACCCGCGAGAACTGCCCAATGGTGATCAGCCCCGCCAGCCCTGTGCAAAGGGTGAGCAAACTGAGCAGATAGACGGTCACGATAAGATCGCCGGGGAAACCGTAAGCGGGGGACAAACCCGCCAGTGGCACATACAGGCCCGCGGTGAGCGCCCCTGCCAGTGCCACCAACGGCAGCCCATGAAAAAGAAGCGGATTCACCCCGACAGGCACGATCTCGACCTTGCCCAACAGTTTGATCAGGTCGGCAAGGGGCTGAATGAGGCGGGGGCCGTAGCGATTTTGCAGGCGCGCCGTCAGTTTGCGTCCTGCCCATTCATAGGCAAGCCCACCGAGGATCAGCCCCAAACCACCGGGAAAAACGATCAGAATCAGCAGTTCGCGCAGAAGCTGCATGGTGGGTTCTCCTCAGGCTTTGTGCGGCATTTCGAGTGAGGCGAGGTAAGTGCTCACCCCGATGGCCCATTCGCGGATCGCCGTCCAATCGCGGAAGTCTCCCTGAAGGTGCGGTTTGCTCCATAGCTTCACTTGTTCCCGGCCGGGAACCCGGTGAACATCAAAAGCGCCTGCAAACAGCCCAACATCAAAAGGTCTAAGGTCAGGAAAGGACTCCAGTACCGGTTGAATGTACCCACGCACGATATGCCGGCTTTCTGGGGTATCCATTCGCATGGTCAGGCACGTCACAAAAAGGGCCAGACGACGGTCACGCAGCAGGTGGCGATTGGCCTCCAAAAAATTGACCACATCGGGCGACCACTCTCCCACTCGGATCGGCCCGCCCACAATCACGGTTTTGAAAGGCCCTACAAACTTCACTTCAGGGATGGCGGTCACTTCGACTTCGTGTCCGCCAGCGCGCAGCATATCCCCAATGGTGAGGGCGATCTCTGTCGTGGAGCCGAGCCACGTGGCATAAGTCACCAACACCTTGGGGCGTGTCATCGTTGTGGTCATGGCTGTTACCCTCACACCCGTTTTGCTGCCCCCAATGAGGGGGAGCCGTTACCGATTTCACCGATCATTACAAGAGAAGCAGGGGTCAACCCCTGCAAGGATCATGGGCACATCGGCCAACTGATGTCCCACTGCAAGGGCAACCGCGCTGGTCAGGTTGCACATCGTTGGGGTGCGCACTTTAACCCGATCTGGGCTGTCGCTGCCCACACTGCGCACAAAGTAGAACAGTTCACCTCGAGGCGCTTCAATGCGACTGATCGCCTCGCCTGCGGGGATGCGCCGGGGCATTCGGGCCGTGAGATCGCCCGCGGGCAGATCGTCCAGAATTGCCCGGATCAAGGTGCAGCTTGCCAAAAGTTCGCGCACCCGCACCACAAAACGCGCTTCCAGATCGCCGTTGGTTTCGGTAATCACGGTCAAGGGATAACGCTCATAAGCGGCATAGGGGGCATTAAGGCGCACATCCCAACTTAACCCGGAGGCGCGGGCAGTGGGGCCCACCACCCCGGCTTCAAGGGCTTGGGCCATGCTCATCACCCCGATGCCTCGGGTGCGCCGCAGAAATGAAGCGTCGGTGTTGACCACCTCCAGATAGTGATGGGTGCGGGCTTCAACAGCGGTGAGCATCCGCTGTAGTGCCTCCGCCCGGCTCGGATCAATATCGACCTTAACCCCGCCCAGAACATTGGCCGAATAGTTCACCCGGTTGCCGGTGATCGCCTCAAGGGTATCCATGACCTGTTCGCGGTCGCGCCATG
>JACSRJ010000120.1 GCA_014879835.1 Anaerolinea sp. | reverse complement strand
GGCACCCTGAGATCGTCGATCTGCGCTTGTTTGTCAACACCAACCTGTGCCCGCACGAAACCATCGAGCAATATCCAAAGGGCAGGACTGTCCGGAGCAACTGTGCCGTAATCCATAAGGTGATGGATCAAACGGCGGGTAAATATGCCCGGAGCACCGTGAATATCGATATCAGGCTTTCCGGGTGCGCCCGCGAAGATGGTATCAATCAGTACAATCCGCTCGGTTTCCGTGCGGCAAAAGGGTTCAACCAAGCTGACCATGCGCTCAATATGGTCACTGCGTAATGACGGCATAAGCACTGACTTAGGAATTGATTATTTAGGTTTGGTTTAGGAATGATGGTGAATATATCACGACACCCAATCTGATGGCAATAGGTACGGGGGCAAGGTAAACGCCCGAAGTGATCTCGCGCCCATAGTGGTACGAGGAGTTACGCACTTGCCCTCATCCCCCCTTTGCGACCGCTTCGCGGTGTTCGCTCCACGGAAGAAGGGGGAAAGAGGTTCTTGCGGGGGGTTCCCCCTCAAACTGCCCCTTTCGATAAAGACAAGGCGATTGGTTTAACTGTGTAAGTCCTACAGCCATTTACTCAGCCTGCCTCACCTCACCTTCTTTGCGACCCACATCAGGGAGCGCTACAATCACAGCCTATGAAACGTTACCTCTCACTGCTGGTCTTTAGCTGGATCGCGCTCCTGCTTGGGGGTTGCGGCACACAGACGCCGCCGGATTCGGATGGGGCGCTGCTGCTGGGTTTTGATTCTCTGCCAAAAGCGCTGGTCACAATTCAGTTCACTGAGACCCCCGATCCGGGTATTGTTCAGGCCACCTCACTCGCGCTCACTCCGACGATGCAGCCGCTCCCGCCCACGTTCACCCCAACCCCAACGCCTTATGTGGGTGTATTTATGGGCAATATCACTCCAGAGTCAGGCACGGTGGTTTATCGTCCGGGCACCTACCATGGAGCGCTGATCGTCTCTGGCGGTGCGGCGGTGGGTGTACCTGTGCCGGCGGCAACCATCGCACCCGGTGTGCCCGCTGCCGCTACCCTCGGTGGGGCCGCAGTTCCTGCGGGGAATTGTGCTGAAGCGCCAGCCCCACCCTTTGTGAATGTGGCCAACAACGCCAACATACGGGCCAAACTTGGCTGTCCTAGTGGAGGTCCTTTTGGCGTGCGTTTGGTCATCCAACCCTTCCAGAATGGGTTTATGTTCTGGCGAGATACCAAAGAGATCTTTGTGTTATCGACCCTGACCATTGGACAGCAGGGGATCGACATCTACTGGCGGGTAGCAGATAGCTGGAACGAGACCCTGCCCGCCGATGATCCCTCGCTTGTTCCGCCACAAGGTTTATTGCAACCCGTGCGGGGATTCGGTTATGTGTGGCGTGGTAGTCAGGCAATTCGGGATCGGGTTGGGTGGGCGTTCAGCCCCGAACAACCCTATGACTCCACGTGGCAGCTTTATGAACGGGGCTGGATGATGACCGGGATTGACGGCAAGGTATTCGCCCTTGCGCCTAACCCTGACGCCTCCACTGGGTCTCATTTTGGGGCGCTTAATCAGTGATTGTCCTGATGATTAAAGGATTGGGCCCGGCATGACCGAGATGATTTATCAGACTGACAGTTATGTGCAGCAGTTCAGCGCCACGGTGAGGGGAAGTGATCCGGAGACACGCACCCTGATCTTAGAACGTACCGCTTTTTATCCCGGCGGCGGGGGGCAGCCCCATGATCTGGGCGAGATTCGGGCAGGGGGCAGAACCCTCCCTGTAGTCAAAGTTCAAAAGCAGGGGGACGAGGTGGCTCATGTCTTAGGCGGCGAAGCGCCCCTGCCAGAGATCGGCACAGTCGTGGAAGGACAGCTTGACTGGACACGTCGCTACCAGTTGATGCGTATTCATACCGCCCTGCATATCCTCTCCGCAGTCTGTTTCCGAGATTATGGGGCACAGGTCACCGGGGGCAACATGGAGCCGCTCAAAGGCCGGCTCGATTTTGAGTTTGAGAGCCTTCAAGGAGACTTCGTGAAGCTGGTTGAAGCTGCAATCAATCAGGAGGTGAAGGCGGCCCGCGAGGTGCGGGTGAAAATCCTGCCCCGTGAGGAGGCCTTCCAGATTCCCGATCTGATCCGTACCAAGGTCAATCTTCTACCTGAAGGGATCACCCTGATCCGCACGGTGGAGATCGTGGGCTTGGATTTGCAGGCCGATGGAGGCACCCACGTCCACAATTCAAGTGAGGTGGGGTTGATCAGAGTCTCCGACTACAAGAGCAAGGGCAAGCTCAACAAGCGCATTTACATCGAGCTGACTTGAGATAAGGATGACCCCGATGATCAGTGCTCTTTGGCGAGGTTGGATACGGGCGCGAGGATATGCCCTGCTGCCCCTTGTGGTGCTGCTTCTGGCGGCTGCTGTCCGCCTCCACCAGCTCGAAGCGCAGTCGCTCTGGAATGATGAAGGCAACAGCCTACGTCTGGTCGAACGCACCGTGCCAGATCTGCTAGAGGCGGCTTCGCAGGACATTCACCCCCCCGGATACTATCTGCTGTTGAAGGGATGGCACACCCTCGCTGGCGATTCGGAATTTTCGCTTCGGTTTCCCTCAGCCCTTTTTGGCATTTTGACCACCGCCTGTGTGATCGCCCTAGGGCGGGCGCTGTTTGCGCCGGGGGTAGGTGGGTTGGCAGGGTTGGTGGTCGCGCTGAACACCTTCAGTGTCTACTATGGGCAGGAGGCCCGTATGTACGCCCTGCTCCAGTTGTGGGCGGCGGCATCACTGCTGGTGTTGGTCTTGTGGCTCAAGCGAGGCGCACCATGGGGACGGCTTCTGCTCCTATGGGGGGTCATCAACGCAGCGGGGTTGTATACCCACTACAGCTACCCCTTTGTGATGTTGGTGGAGGGGGTGATCTTTGTCTTGTGGGCACTCCCGGATTGGATAGAGCGGCGCTCCCTGCGGCCCCTCATCGGGTTCATCCTCGCCAGTGGGCTTACCCTGCTCTTGTTTGGGCCTCAGCTAGGCGGGGCGCTGCACCAAATCACCAGTTGGCCTCGTACCGGATATGATGTTAAGACCAGCGAGGGCTTGTTCACCATGCTGCGCTGGCTGCTGATCGGAAATATCTACGGAGTGCCTAATCAGCCCGCAGCCGAATCGGTCGTGATCTGGTTTTTGATTTTTGGTCTGGTGGGGCTGCTCCCGGACTGGCTTCGAATAGTCTATCTTAAAGCTTGGTGGAGGCGATTAGTTCCGATAATGATGCTTATCGGGAGCCTAATTCTTTTCCTCGCTTTAGGCTTATATCGAGAGGCAAATCTAAAGTTCCTCCTGCCTGCACAGGTGGGGGCTGCCTTATGTGTCGGACGGGGAATCTGGCTTTTGTGGGAGATCGGCTCCCCACTGACCTTCATCTTCTGGGAAAGCGTGCCCCGGCTTGTGGCGGTCTTTGGGACGGTGGCGATCCTCAGCTTCTCCAAAGATGCCCTCTCCAACTTGTATCACAACCCTGCCTATGCCCGTGATGACTACCGAGGCGTGGCCGCGCTGATCACCGCAGAAGGGCGTCCCGGCGATGCGATTATCCTTGATGCGCCCAACCAGCGTGAGGTGTTCACGTATTACTACCGGGCAGGGCTGCCCATTTATCCACTGCCCCCGGGCTTGGGTGGGGATGATCCCGCCACTGCCACTCTGACCAGTGATATTATCCAGAGCTTTCAACGGATTTTTGTACTGTTCTGGGGGGAAGGCGAGCGCGATCCGAATCGCATTGTGGAAAAGACCCTTGCGGCCAATGCTTTTGAGATCAGTTCGGCATGGTATGGCAGTGTACGGTTGGTGCGTTATGCATCCATGCCTCAGATGGGCACGCCGCGAGCGCTCAACGCCCGCTTTGGGGAGCATATCACCTTGATGAGTGCGGCCATCAGCAGCAGCACCCTTGCCCCTGCCGAAGTTCTCGGGGTGAGCTTTCAATGGCAAACGGATGCGCCCCTTGAAACGCGCTACCGGGTCACGGTGCAGCTTTTAAACAGCGAAGGCAAGTTGATCAATCAACGCGACGCCGAACCGGGCAGCAATATAGCCCTGACCACTACGTGGAAGCCGGGTGAAGCAGTGTTAGACACCCACGGCTTGATCATCCCCGTGAACACACCTCCGGGGGTTTATACCCTGATTGTGGCCTTATATGATCTGAACAACCCCGCATCGCGTTTGATGGTACAGGGCGCAGATGCGCTCACATTGAGCACAGTTCAGATTGGGCCCTGAAAGACAGAGACTTCAATAGAGGAGAAACTGTGCAGGCTTTGATGCAAACATTGATTAATTCAGCGCCGCTTCTGATCGCGGTGTTGTGTGTCATTGCAGCAATAGGTATCGTTCGACGGGTGTACCGTCTAGCACGTTACTTTCAGCTTGAAGGCTACGAGAATAAACGCTATTTTGGGTGGATGCGCCGCCAGAAGCGCGAACAGCGGTTTGTGTTGGGTACTGTCGCGGCCCTGCTGCTGATGTTCATCCTTTTTCTGGGACAAAGTATGCTGATCGGCACCCTGCCACCCGGAAGCCCACCTGACACTGGTACTTTTGGGTTGTTTCTGTTTGTGGGGACAGGGTTGATTGTCCTTCTGGTCGTTCTCCAACCGGGGGATAAGCAGATCAAGCAGGCCTTTAAGCGCACCCCCAGAGCAACCCGACTGCTTTATCTGAGCATGGTGATCAGTTTGAGCCTGCCCGCATATTACGGGATCATGGCGATCTTGAATGCTTTGAACGGCTGGAAGGGTGATCCCATCGGGCAGGTGTATTTTGGAGTTATGGCGTGCCTGATCGCCCTGCTGATCACAGCAGCGGTGCTGCCTCTGTCCAATATTTTGCTCTACCCAGTGGAAGAATCCGTCCGGCAGAAGTTTATGCGCCTTGCCAAAGGACACCTGAAGGCCACAGGTGCAGCGGTGATCTGCATCACTGGAAGTTATGGCAAGACCAGCACCAAACACTACCTCCAGCATTTCCTTAGCACCCGCTTTGACAGCGCCATGACCCCCAAGAGTTTTAATACCCTGATGGGTATCAGCCGCTATGTGAACGAATCGCTTGCCGATGATCCCCGGTTAGATTACTTTATCGCTGAAGCGGATGCTTATTTTGTGGGTGAAAATGCCAGTATCTGCCGGTTGGTGGAGCCAACCATCGGCATGATCATGAGTGTTGGGCCAATGCACCTTGAGCGCTTAGGCAGCATGGAAAACGTCATCAAGGCGCAGTACGAGATCATCGAATCGCTGCCACCTTCTGGGGTCGGGGTTTTTAATGGGGACGATCCGTTGGTGTGGGCAATGGCAGAACGCGGACACCCCCAAACCCGCTTGATCGTGACCCGGACGGGGTTGACGGGCGCAACCTTGGAGGCCCTCAACATCCAGCATACGGCTGAAGGGGTGCGGTTTACAGCGCGAGACAATCGCACTGGCGAAACCCGCGATTTTGCCGCACCGCTTTATGGCGAGACCAATATCACCAACATCCTGATGGCAGCGGCGGTAGGGCTGCATCTGGGAATCCCCCTGCGTGACCTCGCTGAACGCTCCGCAACCCTTCAACCTGCTGAACACCGGATGGTACGCCGGGTGTTTCCCGATGGCACGGTGGTGATCGATGACGCTTACAGCGCTAATCCGGTGGGTACCAAGGCGGCCCTTGAAGTGCTGAAGCTGCACACACAGGGAAAGCGCCGAATTGTGATCTCGTCAGGCATGTTTGAGCTTGGTGAGGCCAGTGAGAGCGAGAATCACAAACTGGGTGAAAACATGGCCGAGTCCGCCACGGACGTGATCCTGATCGGTCACAAACAGGCACAACCGATCTGTGCGGGTTTGAGTCAAAAGGGCTTTCCGCCTGACCGGGTGCATGTGGTGGAGTCGCTTGAGGATGCGATCAACATTTACCGGGGCTTCATCGAATCAGGCGATACCCTTTTGATGCTCACCGATCTGCCCGATGTGTATGCGGCCTGATTCCGGGGATTAGTTGTGACAAGCTGACAAGGTGTCCACTGTCCACTGGATCGCGGGGTAATTTTGGAACTGTCCCGGTGAGAGCTGCTCATACAAGCCCAGTTTGATCACAACCCCTGCGGGCAGAATCGGGATGGCGTAGTGATCTTGGATATATTCCCCCGGCTGCCAGCGTGAGGTGGGTGACCATCCATACACGGGAGCGCTGCTGTCTCCCTGAAGGATCGGAATGTCGCTGCCGGTCGCGGTTAGATGCACAAAGACGCTGTAATCAACATCGGGAGCATCTTGGGCATACCAGCGGAGGGTGATCTGAGCAGTCTCCGCTTCACGACAGGCGTTTGCCTCGCGCAGTCGAATGGTTTCGGTCACCGGAACATCCAAGGTGTGATCGAAACTCAGTACCGGATCGCGCTGCACTGCCACCACCCCATCAGCCGGGGCACTTAGATGAACCGTTTTGATCCCCAACTGCTGCGCCCACCACGCGGGTGGGAAGCGGTAAAAAGTATCACGCAGGGTGAACAATCGATCTTTGATCTGACTCAGGTCGGCAGTGTGGCTGAGCAGTCGAATTTGCTCATTTTCCTTGCTTACATAAATCGAAAAGGCGGTGGCTGTATGGCGCGGCCCCCATGGCAGCATGAGTACTCCCTGTCGATCCGGGATCCGCGACACTGCCTTGATAGTTTCTGCCCCCAATGGATCATGGGTTAGGGTGAAAACGAATCCCCCATGAGCAAGCACCAACAAGATTCCCCCCACCACGCTGATCAGGATCGGGACGCGCCTCCCGATCTGAGCGCCAGCAAAGGCAATCCCAAGGGCCAGCACAAGGGCGATAGGGGTCGTTACGGCTTCGGGCATAACTGCTCGGTGAAAGATCATCAAAAAGAGGACATAACCGGGGGTGCAGAGCAGGGCAATCAATGCTGCCCGGCGCTGATCGGGCTTTTTTAGGGCCAACCCCAAACCCACCGTCCCTAAGAGGACAAGGGGAGCGCTCATCTCCGCGATGAGGGTGCGAAAGGTGGCTAGGGTGTCATTCACAAGCGCTTCCAGAGAGGGTGGCGGGTGAAGTAAAAATGCCGCTTCCGCCCCGCTAAATTCATGCCAGAATCCCGACCAATCGACTGGATGACCATACACCCAGACCGCACCCGCACTTGCCCGCGCCGGCAAGTAAAGGTAAGGCAAAAAGCCGATCAAGGCAATAGGAATGGCGGCGATCAGGACGCGGATTGCCTTGGACATGGGAAACTCCCGGAACAGGGGTGGGATCGCAGCGATCAACAAACCGGGCGCGGCAAATGCTACCATCCGATGATGGGCTACCCCCAAACCGCCTATGAAGGCGAGAAGCAGCACCCGCCGTGCCGGACTCCCGGCCGTGCTTAGTGCCACCGCCAGCAGAAGCATCCCAAAAAAGAAGGTCAAGCTGTAGACCTCAGCGATCACATTGTGAATCCATACCGAGCGTGTTAAGCCCAAAATCAGGGCCGCAGCGGCGCTTGCTTCGGGGTGGCGGGTAAGACTCAAACATGCGCCATAAAACACAGACAACCCCAGAATGCCCCACAAGAGGCTGTGCAGGGTAGGGGCAAATGCCGCCGAAACCCCTAGGCTTCGGGCGATACTCACGAAAGTATTGCCCAAGATCGCAAACAAGGGATAACCTGTATGGTGAATGGTGCCCCACACATTCAAACTGACTTGAATCTCACCCACATCGTCCATGTAAGCAGTGAGGCCCCCACCGGGCTGGGTAAGCAAGGTAGGTGCATAAACCCCAAGGAGGATCAGAATCATCAGCCCGTAGGCGATCCACATACGACCCTTCAGTGAAGCAGGCATCACAAGACCGCCAGCGCCCGCTGCGCTGCCTCCACGATCAGGGTGTGTTCGGCCGCGTGCATTCGTGCCTCAAAGGATTCAAGGGTATCGCCCGATTCAAAGGGTACTTCCCGCTGGGCGATGACTGCGCCCGCATCTACTTCGGGGATAGCATAATGCACCATGCAGCCGCTGTGGGTAATCTCACCTTTCTGAAAGGCTTCAAATGCCCGATGGATAGCCTCAACACCGGGGAAGGTTCCGGGCAGTGCGGGGTGGAGGTTGATCACCCGCCGGGGGAAAGCGTCCAAAAATGCGGGACTGAGGACGTGCATCCAGCCTGCAAGCACAATCAGATCAGGGGCATAAGGGCGAATCAGCGCGGCCAGATCAGCGTCATAGGCTTCACGGCTGCGCCCTGTACTGGCGTAGGGCTTTAAGGGGAAGTAGGCGGTAGCAATCCCCACCTGTTGGGCACGGATCAGCCCGTAGGCGTCTTTGCGGTTGCTCACCACAAGGGCGATCCGCGCATGGAGATCACCCCGTTCAATAGCATCGACTAATGCTTGAAGGTTAGTACCCGAACCAGAGATCAGCACAACCAGCGTGCGGGGATCACTCAAGATGAACCTCGCCCGCGCCCATGATCATTTCTCCGATCCGGACACCTTCACTCCCCAGCACCGCCAATGCCTGACTGCTTTGGACAGTAGGCACCACCGCGATCATCCCGATACCCATATTAAAGACCCGATACATCTCCCGATCAGCGACCTTACCCTGCTTCTGGATCAGGCGGAACAAGGGCGGTACTTCCCACGAATCACGCTGAATGCGCATCCCCACCCCGGAGGGGAAGATACGCGGCGGATTCTCGATCAAGCCCCCACCCGTGATATGGGCCAAACCGCGCACATCGATTCCGGCTGCCAGAAGGGCCTTCACCTGAGGCAGATAGGAACGATGCACCGCCAACAGGGCAGCCCCAACGGTCTGCCCCAGCAGACTGGGGTGAGGCTGCTCCCAATCCAGTCCTTCTAAAGCCCGCCGTGCCAGCGAATAACCGTTGGTGTGCAGCCCTGACGAAAACATCCCAATGACCGCGTCACCGGGCTGGATGCGGCGTCCATCAATGATTGTGGATCGTTCAACCACGCCCACAATGGTACCCACAATATCGACTGCGCCCGGTTCATAGACGCCGGGCATCTCAGCAGTTTCGCCACCGAGCAGGGCACAACCCGCCCTTTGACAAGCAGCCGCCACCCCGCCCACAATCTGGGCGATCTGCTCTGGATCAAGGGCGGCAGAGGCTACATAATCGAGGAAAAATAGGGGCAGTGCGCCCTGCACCAGAATATCATTGAGGCAGTGATTGACCAGATCGCGCCCGATGCTGTCCCACTGGTTCAAACGGGCAGCGACTTTGGTCTTGGTGCCCACCCCGTCGGTGGATGCGACCAACACTGGATCATTCATACCCTTGAGCGCGGCACCGGAGAACAAGCCCCCAAACGCGCCGATCCCTGCCAGCACTGCGGGGGTATAGGTCGCTTTGACCGCGCTTGCCATGAGCTTCACGGCGCGATTGCCCGAATCAATGTTCACCCCGGCGCGGGCATAGGCTGACTCCTCCTCCAACCGGGTTGATCGGCCAATGTCGCGGCGGTAATGCATCCCTTCAAAGTGGATCGTCTCCAGACGGCGGTAGGCGCGCTCTAGTGCTTCACTCAGGCTGTGGGCCCGGCCTGAGACCGCCAGCACTCGTCCGCCCGCGGTAAAGGTCTGCCCGCTTTTCAATTCGGTGCCCGCCTGAAACACAAAGGCTTCATGGGTGGTGTGATCCTCCAACCCCGTGATCACCAGTCCAGTAGGATATTTCTCCGGATACCCTCCAGATGCGACCACCACCGCGGCGCAGGCTTCACCCCGCCAGCGCACCTGTGCCGGATCAAGCCGGCCTTCAGCACAGGCGAGGCACACTTCAATCAGATCGGAGTCGAGCAGGGGCAGAATCACCTGAGTTTCGGGGTCTCCAAAACGGCAGTTGAACTCCAACACGCGGATTCCCTCTGAGGTGAGCATCAGCCCGGCATAAAGCACCCCCACAAAAGGAGTACCCTCCATCCGAAGTCCATCAATGGCTGGCTGAATGACCTTATGCAGTGTCCATTCAAGCTGCTCTAAGGTGAAGTCCGGAACAGGCGTAAACGCCCCCATACCTCCGGTGTTTAAGCCCTGATCGCCGTCCAAAGCGCGTTTATGATCACGGGCAGGCGGCATCAGTGCCACTCGCGTGCCATCACTGAAGGCCAACACTGAGACTTCGCGCCCACTCAGGCGTTCCTCAATGATCACCCGTTGCCCCGCCTCACCGAACACTTTCTCGCTGAGCATGGCGCGCACGGCAGCTTCGGCCTCGACAGGACTGTCACAAACATATACCCCTTTGCCCGCTGCCAACCCATCGGCTTTCACCACACAGGGGCGATTCAGGCGCTGGATGAAGGCCTCAGCAGGCTCCACCTCTGTGAATACCTCAAAAGGCGCGGTGGGAATGTGGTGACGACGCATGAAGTCCTTGGCGAACGCTTTAGAGGACTCGACCTGAGCTGCGGCCTGACTGGGCCCAAAAACGCGAAAACCCGCCTTGCGGAGCGCGTCTGAAAGCCCTTCCGCGAGCGGTTGCTCAGGCCCGATCAACACCAGATCAACCGCGTGTCCCTGCGCAAAATGAATGATCGCCTGATGCCCCTCCGCAGGGGCACGAACAGACTCACAGGGGGCACGGCCGGGTGCGCCGTCCCAATTGGTACCTGCGTTGCCGGGTATGATCCAGATGCGGCGGGCGAGCGGCGATTTCGCCAGTGCCCACGCAAGCGCGTGTTCACGCCCACCGCCACCAATCACTAGGATATTGAATTGATTCACGATCCCCACACTTCCTCAAAAACGAGCTTATCGCGCTCATCTTCAAACAGCCACTTCGGGATTCTGACCGGGTACTGCCCCGAAAAACAGGCGGCACAGTGTCCCCGATCTGGACGGGTGATCGCCTCCTGTACGGCGCTGATCATGCCGGATAAACTCAGGTAGTCGAGACTGTCCGCGCCGATGATCTGACGGATGCCCTCAATATCATATTTGTGGGCGATCAATTCTTTGTAGGTGGCCATATCAACCCCCATGAAGCAGGGATGCCTCACTGGAGGCGAAGAAACCCGCAAATGCACTTCGGTCGCACCGCCTTCACGCAGCAGGCGCACTAACGGGCCTGAGGTGTTGCCCCGCACAATGCTGTCATCGATCAGAATCACCCGTTTGCCTTGTAGGTTGCTGCTAAGCGGGTTGTATTTGAGGTGCGCTCCCTGTTTGCGCAGATGATCATCGGGTTGGATGAAGGTACGTCCAATGTAACGGTTTTTGATCAGCCCTTCGCTGAAAGGAATGCCTGACTCAGCGCTGTAACCGATGGCGGCGGGAATGGCACTGTCCGGTACACCCACCACAATATCGGCCGCAACAGGCGCTTCACGGGCAAGCTGGCGGCCCAAGCGCTGACGCACATCATGAACCGTTTGCCCTTCCATGAGGGTATCTGGGCGGGCAAAGTAGACATACTCAAAGACGCACAGCGACCGTGGGCGGGGCGGCACTGCTTGAATCGAAGTCACCCCATTTTTATCCAGTTTGATGATTTCGCCCGGCTCTACTTCGCGCAGAAAAGTGGCACCGATGGCGGAGAAGGCGCAAGATTCCGACGCAACCACCAGCCCACCGTTCATTTTTCCCAGACACAATGGGCGCAAGCCGTTGGGGTCACGGGCTGCATAGATCGCATTGTGGGTCAGAATGGTGAGCGAGTAAGCGCCTTCGGCCACATGCATCAAGGCCCGGATGCGCGCCTGCCAGCGATCCAGCCCGTTGGCGGGTTCAGCATCTTTGGCGATCTCCTCTGGGGGCGCGGCCAAAAGCTGAATGATGACCTCAGTATCGGTGGTGGAAGAGAGTCCCACCCCCCGTTCGAGCAGTTTTCGGCGCAGTTCGAGGGCATTGGTCAGGTTGCCATTGTGGGCGACACTGAGGGGGCCATAGATCGTCTCTACCAGATAGGGTTGGGCGTTGCGCAAATGCGATCCGCCCGTGGTGGAGTAGCGGTTGTGTCCGATGGCCAAAAAACCTTTGAGGGGGCGCAGATTGTCCTCGTTAAAAACCTGTGAGACCAGCCCCATGCCTTTGTGAATGTAGGCGGTCTGCCCGTCGCAGGTGACGATCCCTGCGCTCTCCTGCCCCCGATGTTGAAGGGTGTACAACCCAAAAAAGGTCAGACGGGCCACATCCAGCACCGGGCCAAAGATGCCCATGATCCCACATTCTTCATGAGGACGATCAGCGCGATCCAGATCAAAAGATAACGGTAAGGAGTCACTCATGGATGCACCTCAAGATAGGTTCGGAGGTTTCGGGCAATACGGCCGGAGATAGGCGTTTCACCGGGGTTAAACGGCAGCCCCGTGAGCCGCTCGTATGCGCCCACATAACGGGCTGTAACTTCAGCGATCAAATCGAGGCTGAGCGGTGGTGGGGTACCTTCACCCCGGTATCCCTGAGCAGCATACCAGCGGCGCAGATATTCCTTGTCATAGTGTTCGGGTTCACTGCCCACCTTCAGACTTTCGGCCACCCAGTAGCGGCTTGAATCCGGGGTGTGAATCTCATCGATCAGGGCCAGTTTGCCTTCGATCAGTCCAAACTCGTATTTGGTATCCACCAGAATCAAGCCTGCCTGCTTTGCGATCTCCTGCCCGGCAGCAAAGAGCGCCAGCGCGGCTGCTTCGATCTGTGCCCACAAATCAGGGGCAACCAAACCGCGTTTTAGAATGTCCTCACGGCTTAGGGGTTCATCGTGGGCCCCGTCCAGCGCTTTGGTGGTCGGGGTGAGGATAGGCTGAGGCAGAGGATCATTTTTGCGCAGCCCTTCCGGCAGCGGAACCCCATAGGGCGCACGTTCGCCCGCCTCGTAGAGTTTCCACAGGGAGGTGCTGGTCACACCCGTGATGTAACCCCTGACCACCACTTCCACTGAGAGCGGACGTGCCTGCCGGGCAAGGGTCACATTGGGGTCAGGGGCAGTGATGAAGTGGTTGGGCACGATGGTACGGGTGCGCTCAAACCACCATGCACTCAGTTGGTTCAGAACCTGCCCTTTGAAGGGAATCACCCCCAACACCCGATCAAAAGCGGAGATGCGGTCGGTGGTCACCAGCAGGCGCAGGTCTGAGCTTGCCTTGCGCCAGCTCTCACGCACTTTGCCCGATTCGGTCTGCTCCCAACCGGGTAGATCAAGGCTCAGACGCTGAAGGGCATCGGGCAGGGCCGCAAGGATTTGATCTTTGGATAGGATCATGCCCACCTCACCGCATTTTGAAACAGGGTTAGCCCAAAGGAACCTTTCTGCCCCTGTCGCCATCCGGGATTCTGCCATGTAAAAATGTGATTTTCGGGATGGGGCATCAGACCCATCACATTGCCCGTCGGGTTGCACAGGGCCGCAATACCCAGCGCAGACCCATTGGGATTGGCCGGATACTGATCCGGCGGGGCGTAACGCAGGGGAATCAGGTGATCACGCTCTAATCCGTTTAAGACGGACTCATCCACCGCCGCAAGACGTCCTTCACCGTGCGCCACTGGGCACATGATCTCCTCAATGCCTTCGGTGAACAGACACTTACTGGCAGGATCAACCTGAAGCCGCACCCAACGGCACTCAAAATGCCCGGACTGGTTAAAGGTGAGGGTTACCGGATGGGGATCAGGGCTGCCACGCCATGCTGCTCCCGGCAGGAACCCAGCCTTGACCAGCGCCTGAAAACCGTTGCAAATTCCCAATACAGGTCGCCCATCCTCAATGAAACGCTGAAGCCCCTCCCCCAGACGATGTTCTAAATGCAGCGCCCAGACCTTACCCGCACCCAGATCATCCCCATAAGAGAAACCACCGGGTACAACCAGCATGTGATAATCGGCAAGGTTCCGTTCGCCCCGTAAAAGCTGATTCACGTGCACGATCTCGGTCTCTGCACCCGCCAATTCACAGGCAAGGGCAGCATCCCGATCCCGATTGGTGCCCGTCGCGTGCAGGATCAGAGCACGGGGCGTACCAGATGGGTTAGGTGTGGGGCGGTAAGTGCTGTGCTTGCGTTCACTGGTTGCGGGCAGAGGTAGTGAGGGGCTTAACTGAGCAGCCTTGATCGACTCCCCAGACAACCCGATGAAAGTCACCGAGGTTTCAGCGCGGGTCTCACCCACACAAGTACAGGGCAGTCCGGCAAAGTGTGCCTCAAATTGGGACACATCTTCAGGCCGTACTTCCACAATGAACCGACACAGGGATTCTGAGAACAGCGCGGCTTCCGTCAAAGTGAGGCTGCTCGCGCCGGGAATCAAACGCAGATCGATCTGTGCGCCGCAGCCCCCACCCGCTGTCATCTCCATCAGGGCGACCCCGATCCCACCCTCGGAAGGATCATGGGCAGACTGCACCCGTCCAGCGCGGATCGCTTGATGGAGTGCCCGCAGAATCGCCAGCGGATTTTCGGGGGGCGCAGGCAGAATCCCACCCGATTCGCTGTGCAGCAGGGCGAAGTGACTCGCGCCCAGTTCTTCACGGGTTTCGCCCAGCAAGTAGAGTTTATTGCCGATCCCGGTGAGCACTGAACTGATCGCCTGCTTCACAAAGGGCACAATCCCCAGCGCAGAAATCACCAGCGTGCCGGGGATCGCATGGCGTTTCCCGGTTTCGTCCGCATATTCGTTGTTGAGGCTGTCCTTGCCCGAAATAAAGGGCGCTTGATACGTAAGTGCCGCTTGATAACAGCCCTGAGCGCAGCGGGTGAGTGATCCCAGTCGATCCGGGAGGTTGGCGTTGCCCCAGCAGAAGTTATCCAGTAGGGAGACCGTATCCGGGTCTGCACCCATCGCCACCAGATTGCGGAAGGCCTCATCGACTGCCGCAAAGGCCATCAAGTAGGGATCACGCTCACCTATCAAGGGAGCCAGTCCCACCGAAAGGGCTGCCCCTCTGGGATTAGGGCTTACCCCTTCGGCACCGCGCAGGGTAAGGCTGTCGAGGGGTACAATGACCGCACCGTTGGCGGGTGCAGCTTGATCCACCCCAGTGAGCGGCTTGATCGCGGTGCCCCCCTGCACCTCATGATCGTACTTGCGGATCACCCCTTCCCGACTGCGAATGTTAGGATGTCCCAGAAGCATCCGCAGGGCTTCACTGAGGGCCTCCGGGGATTGTGGAGGTAGTGCCCACGGGGTGATCGTCGGTGGAGTCCAGATCGCTTTTAACCGACGCTGAGGAATGCCCTCATGCAGGAAATTCATGGAGAGATCACCCACGATCTTCTCTTCGGCGCGCAAGATCAGCCGTCCGGTGGCTTCGAGGCTTCCGATCACAGTGGCTTCAACATCTTGCCCCTCACAGATCGCCCGCAGTGTTTCCCAATTGGCAGGGGGTACGGCCAAAACCATACGCTCCTGAGCCTCACTGAGCCAGATTTCCCATGGCCGAAGCCCGGGGTATTTGAGGGGTACCTGCTCCAGATGAACCACCCCGCCAAGGTCTTTGGCCATCTCGCCCACCGCCGAGGACAGCCCTCCCGCACCGCAGTCGGTGATCGCGCTGTAGAGCCGGGCGTCACGGGCACGAAGGATCACTTCCTGAACCTGCTTTTCATGAATCGGGTGACCGATCTGCACCGCGCTCCCGGCGATCTCCCCGGTGCTTTGATCCATCTCCATGCTGCTGAAGGTTGCGCCCCGAAGCCCATCGCGTCCAGTGCGCCCCCCGATGACCACGATCCAATCACCGGGGTTGGCGCGGGTGGGGTGAGAGTTATGGGGCAGAATCCCCAGACAGCCGCAAAACACCAGCGGGTTGCTGGTGTAGCCGGGGTGGTAAAAGATCGCACCATTGACGGTGGGAATGCCCATCTTGTTACCGTAATCTTCAATGCCTCGGGTCACCCCTTCCTGAATACGGCGGGGGTGCAGTACCCCTTTGGGCAGTTGGGACTCATCCAAGTCTTGATCCCCAAAACAAAGCACATCGGTGTTGGCGATAGGACGGGCACTTACCCCTAAAATATCGCGCACCACCCCACCCACACCTGTATTGGCACCGCCAAAGGGTTCCAAGGCGGAAGGATGATTGTGGGTTTCCACCTTAAAGGCTAGATCGTACTGCTCGTCGAACTTCACGATGCCTGCGTTGTCCACAAATGCCGAATGCACCCAAGGTTTTTTGATTTGTTCGGTGGCAGCCCGAATATAGGTGCGAAGCAGACCGTTGATCACCTGTGGTGGCGCATCCCCTTCCTGATATTCAATACGCGCCCGAAAAGTCTTGTGAACGCAGTGTTCACTCCACGTCTGGGCCAGCATCTCCAACTCAACGTCGGTGGGGTCACGCCCTTCACCCTCAAAATAACTGCGGATAGCGCGCATTTCGTGAATATCAAGGGAGAGACGCCGTTCAGCGCTGATCTGGATCAACTGCGCGTCGGATCGGTTTTGCACAGGGATGATCTCCACCGTGCGATCTGGGACGTGCGGGGGCGCAAAAATCGCTTCGATGGGGGTGTTGAGCGCATAACGCTGCACCACCGTATTACAGAACTGATCCTCGGCAAAGTGCTTCAGAAGCCCGACGTCACCGAGGTCGTGGAGGTAAAAACGCATCCCCGTCGCGGCATTGTCCAGCCCTGCGATCCCAATCCAAGATGCAGCTTGCACCAGATTCTCGGCCACCGGATCGGTCACACCGGGCAAGGGCAGGACGTCGATAAAAGGCAAAGAGACATCGGTGAAGGCGGCTTTGCCGTGCGAAAGACAGTACGTTTCATTGACCGGATCGCACAAAAGCTCTGCGGCGATCTGGTGCGCTTCTGAAGGGCTGAGCGTACCCTGCAAAAAGTACAGAGCGGCAGCATGATAGATCGCCCCTACAGGGGTATGGCGAGGCTCTGGAGATCGTGGACGAACTTCAACCGCGAATGAGGCAGGCGCTAAGGGCTGGTCAGTCAATGGGCGGATTCTCCACAGAAGGCAAATGGTATGAGGATTATACCCAACCGATCCCGGGGGGGATCAACTCTTGGGTTTGGTAAAGTTGCTGATCGGGGCTGAGGCTGTGTTGGTGGGGTTCTTAACGCCATTCCATTAAAAACCTACCCCATCAAGGGCACTGCCTCGCCCTTGAGTCTTACCCTTGATGGTATTCAACGACCCCATCGGTTCCAGTAGGAAGGGTGCCCCCACAAGCGCGGCAGGCATACGAGGGCGTAAAACCCACCTTACCACATCGGGGGCACACCAGCCGCTCAGCAAGAGGCGCTGCGGCTGGGGCGATGTCCAGCGCGGGATCAAGAAGCCCCGGCTTGAATGCCCACACCTGCTCGTAATCCACCTGCCAGATCGCCTTGCGCACATCACTTAGCCCAAAGTCATGTTCCAGAAGAGTCAGCAGGCGTTCGGTGGAGAGAGTCTTCCCCGGCATAAGGCGCGCCCCCGTGCCCTTACGATTGGAAATCAACAGCACCCCACCGGGGCGCAGCACCCGCACCAGTTCGCCCACCACTTGAAGGGGACGGGGCATAAATTCGAGGGCTTCGAGACAGGTCACCCCGTCGAAGGTTTCATCCGGAAAGGGCAGCGCTTCGGCGGTCTGATGGATCAGCGCCACCCGCTGGGCCCCGCGTTCTGAAGTGAGGTTGTGGGCGGCCTGTGCCAGCATTTTGCGACTGAAATCCAACCCGATGACGTACCCCCGAAAGGCATTTTCGCGCAGTAAGGCGATGGGTAGCCGTGCCGTCCCCACGGCCACATCAAGGATCAAAGGTTGATCGATTTCTTCGAGGACTTGCAGCAGCGGCTGCCCCAAGCGCTCCGATTCCCACACTGCCTCAAAGCGTTTGATTCGGTCATAACGTGAGGCATAAAGATCATAAAGAAAGATCACCACCCGGCGCCCCAAATAGACTCCTTCAGTGGTGATCAGTAAGTACCACGCTGCCGCCCCGATCAGGATGATCAGAGCGGCAAGGATAATCCAGATCGACATAACACGCGGGGGTTAACGAATGTTCACAGGAGTGCTGGCAGTGGTCGCACTTTGTCCGGCGCTGTTCCGAGCCACCGCCCACACCAACCCCGTGCCAGTGACCCCCATCGTAGAGGTATTCCACACGATCCCGGCGGTGTTTACCGGATTGAGGGCCTCCCCCAGTTTGATCGGCTGTGAACCAGCAATCGCGGTGGAGACAAAATAGAACTCCACCTTCGCGGCGTTTTGCACCCCAGTCACGCTGATAGTCACTGGAGCGAGCGGCAGGATCAGGGTGTTGGGGGTCACTGGATCAACCGATGATGGGGTGATCGAGAGGGTGCCGATGGTGGGCGCAGGCACCTGCTGCTGCGCTGTCACCTGTACCGGAATGGTCTGGGCGTTTTGATTGATGCTGTTGGTGGCTACCGCGTAGATCTGCACATTGAGGCTGGCATCACTGACCACCCACGGCACTGCTGCGCCATCTTGAAGGCGATCATCGCGGCCAATGATGATCGGGTTAAAGGTGCCTGTTGGCAGGATGTAAAAAGTGACCACAGTCGCATTGGCGACTCCAGTGGCGTATACGGTGACCGTCCCCAAAGGCACTACAAACCCTCCACCGGTGCCCGCTGTGGCCGGTTGGATCACGATCTGCCCGATAGCGGGACTGCCCCCAAAATTGGTGGTGGCAGTGGGTTGAGTGGGCAGACGGGGCACGCGCAGGGCCTGACCGACGGTGATCAGGCTGGGATTGGTGAGGCAGTTTGCCGAGACCAACACATCAATGGTGGTACCTGTGCGCGAAGCAATATTAGCCACCGTATCCCCTGATTGAACGGTGTACAAGGGCCACGATGTCTGAGGTACACAGGGGATGTTTGTCACTGGCGCGGGCCCGACGGTGGGAAAAGGCGTGAATCGCGGCGGTGTGGCGGTGACAAAAATGATCGTGGGTTGAGTCGGGCGAGGCAAGGGGGTCGGCGTTGAGGGCGAAGAAGTCAGGTTGCACGCCAGAAGCGCCAATGAAACGATCAACAGGGCAAAAATAGGTCGACGCATGGTTCCTTATATCCTTAATTTAGGGCACCTGATTCCTCTTTGAGGCACAACAACATCAATTAAGGCTTCGCAGCCACGGTTCGGTCAGTTTCATGCCCTCCTCAAGGGTGTAGCGCGGACTCCAACCGAGGCGTTCTTGGGCCAACTTGGTGCGGTAGACCACATCGCGGCCAATATATTTGATCATCCCCATCGCATCGGTAGGATCACCCCGCAGCCGGGTGATCCAAGTGATGAGCGCGGCCAAAGGCGCGGCCGCCATCGGAATCCGAATACCGGGCGATTCCCGGTCAGTCATGTGTGCATAAAATCCGAGAAACTCGGCCCATGTTGGCGCGGGGTCAGGGGTGCAGTTGAAGGCATGGTCGGGCGCATCCGGGTGGGTGGCGCAGGTTACCAGCAGATCGACCACATCTTCCACAAAGATCGGATGAGCGCTGCCCTTGCCATCTTTGATCAGAGGCGCGATTCCCTGCTTCACGAGCTGGTAGAGCATCTTTGACCAAAAACTCGATCCCTGTCCATAAACAAAACCGGGCCGTATGCTCACAGTGGGCAGCCCCGCAGCACGGGCATATTTCCATACCGCAGCTTCGCCCAGTGCCTTGCTCTGCATGTAGTAGTCATGAGATGAAGGATGCTGAGGGTGATCTTCAAAGACGTTGCCTCGAACTTCATAGCCGTACACAGCAATGGAACTCACATGAACCAGACGTCCCACCCCGGCTTTGCGGGCGGCCTCAACCACATTCACACTGCCCAAAACGTTGACATTGTAAGAGGGAGCCGAAGGTCCCTTGACCGCTGCCACATGGAACACCACATCGCAGCCTTTCATGGTACTGAGGCTGTGCAGGTCTTGAATATCTCCCCTCACCACCTCCGCGCCTAGGGCAGACAGATGCTCCCCCTTGCCCGGATCACGGCAAAGAGCAGTCACATTGACCCCATCATGGCACAGCCGACGAACAAGGGCAGTCCCTACAAATCCATTTGCGCCAGTCACGAACGCCTTTTGCATGAAAGCGCCTTTCGCAGTTGAGGCAGGAAAATCGCAACTCCAATAATAGCATTCTTCTCCCACACGTGGTAGAAGGGCTTCCTCCACAAGCATCCCCTTTCGATCAATAAAAGTGAAACAAGGTCAACGCTCGCCATTTTTTGAGCAGCGGCAGCGCCCCCAAAAAAGTGGGGCTTGTTCTTTTTTTAGACCAGCCTAAAATAGAGTTGTTCATATTGTTCTTCAAGAAAGGGGCGGAACAATGGCCACAACCATGAATACCGCTATCCAGACTTTTCAACTCACTAAGACCTATACACCGGGCAAACCCCCGGCCCTCACGAGCCTTGATCTGACCGTGCCTTGCGGTGAAATTTTTGGATACTTAGGCCCCAACGGGGCGGGCAAAACCACCACGATCAAAGTGCTGCTAGACTTGATCCGACCCAGCACTGGGCGTGCCGAAGTGTTGGGTATGGATTCGCGTGAGCACAGCGTTGAGATTCGGAAGCGGATAGGCTTTTTGCCCGGCGAACTCAATCTATGGGCGGGCTTAACAGCCCAACAAGTGATCCACTACATGGGAAATCTGCGCGGTGGAGTGGACTGGGGCTATGTCAAAACCCTGAGCGAGAAGTTGGATTTTGACCTCAGCAAAAAAGTGCGCAGTTACTCTACTGGCAACAAGCGTAAGCTGGGACTGATCCTTGCTCTAATGCACAAACCAGAACTGCTTATTCTGGACGAACCCACGAGTGGGCTTGATCCTCTAATGCAGCAGATTTTTATCACCCTGATGGATGAAGCGCGTCGTGAAGGCCGCACTGTATTTCTGTCCTCGCATGTGCTCAGCGAAGTGCAAGCGATCTGTGACCGGGTGGCCATTCTGCGCAAGGGTAAATTGGAGGCGGTGGAGCGGGTGCACGACCTGATGACCGTTAACTTCAACTGGATCACAGTGCGAACCCGCGAGCCAATCGCCCTTGAAGGGTTGGCGCATGTGCCCGGTGTGGCAGAACTGACTCAGGACGGCACAACGGTTAGATTCCGTCACACAGGCGACTTTGACCCGGTGTATCGCGCCCTTGCCAGCGCCTATATTGTGGAACTCCGTACCGAAGAACCCAATCTTGAGGAGGTCTTCCTGAAGTTTTACGGTTCACAATTTGCCCCAATGCGTAATGGTAAAAACGGAGGTTCATCACACAACCACAAGGAGGCCGCAAAATGAGTGGCATCGTCTTTAAGGAGACTCTACGGCGAAATTGGCGCATTGTGCCCATCTACGGCGGGATCATGGCAGTGCTGGTGATCTATATCATCCTGCTCCTGAGCGATTCTAAATTGATGGAGCAGCTCAACCAGATGATGGGCAGTATGTC
The DNA here is from genome assembly GCA_014879835.1 of Anaerolinea sp. GTDB lineage: Bacteria > Chloroflexota > Anaerolineae > Aggregatilineales > UBA2796 > UBA2796. Next base: position 2,518 of record JACSRJ010000120.1, on the reverse strand, counting down.
CTTCCTTGTGACCATGTTCGGGGGTGGTGACGCTGCTTTTATGGGCACACCCGCAGGTTTGATGAACTACAGCTTTTTTGGCTGGGGGCTGCTGATGGTGTGTGGTTATGCAGTTGCAGCGGGGTTATCGGTCACAGCCAACGAGGAAGAAGCGGGGATTCTGGATGTGCTGCTCTCCGCACCCCTTCCGCGTTGGCGTTTGGTGGTTGAGAAACTGCTAGCGCACTCGGTGTTGATCATTGGTATCTTATTTCTGACATGGGTTTCCCTGTTGATGACAGGTTTCTCCGAGACCCTCGCCAAAGACCCAAACACTTCACTGGGGCGGATCACCGAAAGTGTAATCAACATGCTGCCCTCGTCCCTTTTGGTGCTAAGTTTCACCGCGCTGATGGGGGTCCTGTGCCGACGGCGCAACACCGCCATGATGATCGGCGCAGCCTTTGTGGTGGGCAGTTTTTTGGTCGATACCCTTGGTCGGAGCATTCAGGCGGGTGATGTGGTGCGCGCTTTTTCGTACTTTAAGTACTACGACAGCGCCAATGTGATGCAGCACGGACTCGTGTGGCTTAACCTGATCGGACTTGTGGTGGTCACCCTCGTGCTGTCCGCAGTGGCCGTGTGGCGCTTTAAGGATCGGGAGTTGGGAGTATAGGTAGGAACAGCCCCATGCGGCTGCCCGCTTTGTACCTACCCGATGCAAGCAGCAAGGATCGATCATCCCGGTTGGGCGACTACCTGTGATCGCCCAACCATCCCTTCATTATTGGCGGCTCACCCCCAAAAGGAGTCCTGCATCAACCAGTCTTTAGTCTCACCTCGATCCCCACCCGCTCAAGGAGCAGGCGACTTAAGCCGCACTCATACTTGATGGGCATTTTGTGAGGTCCATGTGAATCCGAACCCGAACTGATCAGTAGCCCGTGCTTTTGGGCGTAGGCTCCATACATGGCAGTTTGTTGGGGATTATGCTTCGGATAATAGACCTCAAGCCCATCGATGGGGATTTCCTCACGAAGCTCGTCCAGCATGTGGGTATCAAACAAGGTGATATCCTCCCGGCCGGGATGGGCAACGAGGCACACCCCACCATCTTGATGAGCCGCCTCTACCACTGAAGCGATTTCGGTCATGATCAGCGCCAACCCTGATTCCCTCAAGGCTTTTTTGAGTGATCCGTCCTCGATTCCCACCCCATAGTTTTTGATAAGAGGCACAAAATCGTGGGGCTGCTGTGCGCTCGGTTTTTCCAAAACCGTCAGTAGTTCGGGGTTTTCCTCTAGTGGTGGGAAGGGAAAACCCTGAGCGATCAAATATGAGTAAGCCTCACGCAGGTTATCTTGTTGGCGCTGAAAGACGCTATGGGCCACACGCGCTAAGGCTGTGCCCTCCAAGCTGAATCCATAACACAGCACATCCACCATTTGCCCATGCCATTGGGTGGTCATCTCGGCCCCAACCAGCACCGGAAGGTGTTTCTGAGCAGCCAACTGCTGAATCTCTGGGAGGGTATCCACACGGTCGTGATCGGTGATTGCGACCAGCGCAAAGGACTCTGACACCAGATGATCAAGCAGTGCTTCTGGAGACCACACCCCATCACTGTAAAAAGTGTGCAGGTGAAGGTCAATGGGAGCATCAGGGGCAAGCACCAAATCTACTGTTGAGGTATTTATCACTGCTGCCTTCTTCTTGTGCCTTGCGCTTCACTGACTCTGAATGGTGAATGGGAACTGCTGCGAAGTGCTGCGCCCATCAGTTAAGGTGACGGTCACCGTGACCACCCAATCCCCGCCCATCGTCCACTGAAAGGCCATCGAATAGCGCCCTTCAATACCCTTCTCAACACGGCCGAGGCTGGGGGCCATGCCAGCATGGCTCATGTCCCCTCGCGCCTCGATCTGAGCGTCATTGATGGGTTTGCCCTCGGCATCCAGCACTGTGATCATCAGGGTGGTGGGGCCGGTTTTCAACGAAGCCGCTTCAAGGGTGATCTTCAACCCGACGGTTGCGGTTGGAGTGGGTTGGGCTGAAGTGCGACAGCCACTCAGGGCTGCCCCGATCAAGATCAGCCCCAAGAGGCGCGACACCGTGCTCATATTGATCCTCATAAAGCCAACTCCGCCATGGTGCGCAGGGATTCCAGATCAAGCAGGCTCAGATTCAGGGTTGTAATCGGGCTTGCCTTCCACGCCTGAAGCCGTTCAGCCACCCGTTCGCGGCTGCCCACAAGCGCGATCTCATCAACCAAACCATCAGGCACGGCAAAAGCCGCCTCCATCTTTTTGCCCTGCATATAAAGTTCCTGAACTTGATTCGCGCCTGCTTCAAACCCGTAGCGGCAGGCCAAATCAAAGTAGAAATTTTTGCCTTTTGCGCCCATCCCCCCAATGTAGAGAGCGAGGAACGGTTTCACCGCTAAACGGCAGGTCTCCAAATCGGAGCCAATGGAGACAGGGACAGTAGGGGCAATATCAAATTGGGACAGCGATTTGCCGCCGCCAGCGGCCGCAAAACC
>JACSRJ010000037.1 GCA_014879835.1 Anaerolinea sp. | reverse complement strand
GGGTGCTTTCGACCATGGCCAATTCCAAAGGAAGCTGTGGCTGCCAGCCAGACTTCACCTCACTGACCGCAGCGTTAAAGGCACGCACTGCCCGGATCAAGCCGGCGCGACTGATGGCATTTGCCTGACGAGACAGAATCGCCCGCATCTCATCACTGGTATCGACCAGTTCGGGTCCGCCAGTCTGAATAAGCAAAAGGTTGCGCAAATACTCCACAATCTGTCGCCCAAATTGACCGGGATCAGCACCTTCTTCAACCGCTTGGTTGATCAGGGTTAGACCTGTGGCAGCGTCATTTTCGATGAGGGCTTGTGCCACGCGACCCACCATTCGCACCCCGGCAGTGCCCATCACCCGCTCTGCGTATTCAAGACTGATGTGATCTTCAGGATCGGCGATCAATTGATCAAGCAGGCTGATCGAATCCCGGACGCTGCCTGTACCCTGCTGGGCGATCAACTCCAACACCGCCCGATCAACATGAACTTGCTCCGTTTGAGCGATCAGTTCCAGCCGATCTGCTACTTCGCGGAAAGAGACCCGCCGAAACTCAAAGATCAAAGAGCGACTGCGAATAGTCGCCGGGACTTTGTCCAGTTCGGTTGTGGCGAGGATAAAAATCGCGTGATCCGGGGGTTCTTCCAGCGTTTTGAGCAGGGCGTCAAAAGCTGCGCCCGAAAAACGATGCACTTCGTCGATGATGTAGACCTTGTACTGCCCCTCAGTGGGTGCAAAAGCGATCTTGTCGCGCAGATCGCGCACATCATCCACCCCGTTGTGGCTGGCCGCATCAATCTCGATCAGATCCAGAAAGCGCCCTTCGTTGATCGCATTACAATGGCGGCACTCATCACAGGGGCGTTCGCCCGGTTCGGGGTGCAAACAGTTGACGGCCTTTGCCAGAATACGGGCCATCGTGGTTTTACCCGTCCCTCGAGGTCCGTTAAAGAGGTAGGCGTGACGGATGCGTCCCTGAATCAAGGCATTGCGCAGCGTATGCGTGATGTGTTCCTGTCCAATCACATGCTCAAACATGCGCGGACGCCATTTGAGGTAAAGCGCCTGCTCTGGCAAAGGGGAATCCTCTCTCCATGTGGATGCGCCCTTATTGTACCACAGCTTCACCTTAGAGAACAGGTGTTCAAGGGCGCACTCTCCCTATCGCTGATAATTGGAGAATGTTATACTCATGTTGCCTAACAAGCATTTTGCCCAATTGAACTTAAATCTTTTGATGAACCAATTCGTTTGGCGTCCACGCCTAGCCGCATGTACCGCGCATCTCGCCTTCCCTCAAGGGATGACGTGGGCATTTTTGCATACCTCAGAGAGGATAGGATTTAAATAGATGAATGCCACACCCGCGCTTGATACACCTTCTCAACTGCTTTCGCCAGAAGCGCTCAAGGAGATGTACTGGCTTATGCTGCTGGCCCGGCGCACTGATGAGCGTGCATGGGTGCTTCACCGTCAGGGGAAGATCGCCTTCCATATTAGCGGTATGGGACACGAAGCCGTTCAGGTAGGGGCGGCCTGCGCGATCCATCGTGGGGTGGATTATGTCCACCCTTATTATCGTGATCTGGCACTGGTGCTGGCATTGGGGGTAACCCCCCGCGATTTCATGTTCAGTCTGTTTGGGAAACGGGGTGAACTCAGCAGTGGGGCGCGCCAAATGCCCAGCCACTGGAGTGCCCGTAAATACAATCTGGTTTCATCCTCCAGTGTGGTGGCCACTCAGGTGCCGCAGGCAGCGGGGTTAGCCTTTGCGATCAAATACAAACGTGATCACGGACTGATTCAGGCGGATGACTTCAGCCAACCCCGCTGTGCGATCACTTGTTTGGGGGAAGGCTCCACCAGTCAGGGGGAATGGCACGAAGGGATGAACTGGGCCGGGGTGCACGATCTACCTCTGATCTGTATTGTCCAGAACAATAACTACGCGATCTCCGTGCCCTTTGAAAAGCAGATGAACATTCGCAGTGTGGCGGATCGAGCCAATGCCTACGGGGTGCATGGAATCACTGTCAATGGCAGTGATGTACTGGCTATGTATGATGCCATGAAAGCCGCGGTGCATCGGGCCTACCGGGGTGAAGGCGCAACCTTAATCGAGGCCAAGTGTCACCGCCTTACGCCCCATTCCTCCGATGATGATGATCGCACCTACCGTTCCCGTGAGGAACTCGAAGAGGCAAAGCGGTTTGACCCGATCATGAGCTTTGCTCAGGTGCTGCTGGGGCGCGGGGTGATGAGTACTGCCGAACAGCAGGAATTTGAAGCCAAAGCGATGGAGATCGTCAATACCGCACACCGGGAGGCAGAGTCCGCGCCCTATCCTGATGAACACACTATCTATGACCACATTTACGCACCCATCAACCATGAGAGCGGGAGATGACCAGACAATGCCAGAGATGACCTTGATCGACGCCCTGCGTGAAGGAATGGATGAGGAACTGGCCCGCGATCCCCGCGTGTTTATCACGGGTGAAGATGTGGGCAAGCGTGGGGGGGTGTTTCGGGCCACGATGGGACTGTTTGAAAAGTACGGCGAAGGGCGTTTGGTCGATTCCCCATTGGCGGAACTGTCGATTGTAGCCATTGGAATCGGGGCAGCACTGGCAGGGCTTCGCCCCATCTGCGAAATCCAGTTTGCGGACTTCATTCACCCGGCATTTAACCAGATCGTCAACGAAGCTGCCAAGTTTTATTATCGCTCAGCAGGGCAGTGGAATGTGCCCATGGTCATTCGGGCCCCTTATGGTGGTGGGATCGGCGGAGGCTTATACCACAGCCAGAGCGTTGAAGCGTTCTTTTGCCATGTACCCGGCTTAAAAGTGGTCATCCCATCCACCCCCGCCGATGCCAAAGGGTTGCTCAAGAGCGCCGTCCGCGACCCCAATCCGGTGCTGATATTTGAACCCAAAAAAGGCTACCGGAGCATCAAAGGGGATGTGCCCACTGGGGAGTACACCACCCCCATCGGGCCGGCCCGGATCGCCCGCGAAGGTTCCGATCTCTCAGTGTACGCCTATGGCATGATGGTCCACTACTGCGAAAAAGCAGCGGAGCAGGTTGCCCGTGAGGACGGGATTCAGTGCGAGGTGATCGACTTGCGCACTTTGCTGCCCGTCGATAAAGAGACCATTCTCCAGTCCTTCAAAAAGACGGGCAAGGCACTGATTGTTTACGAGGATAATCTGACTCTTGGATACGGCTCAGAAGTGAGCGCGATCCTGAGTGATGAAGGCTTTAACTATATGGACGCACCCATCAAGCGTTTGGCGGGGGCGGATGTGCCTGCGGTGCCTTTTAGCCATCCACTTCAAGAAGCCTTTATGATCAACCCAGAGAAAATCGCCCACGCCATCCGTGAACTGGCTGCCTATTAAGGGAATCGGGGGAAGCATGAATCCGATCAACTTAGTCCAAAAATTCAGTTTGTTTCAAGAGTATTGGTCACCCCGAATCATCGGAGAGGCAAACGGGCAGTACCTCAAACTGGCGAAGGTGCAGGGTGAGTTCGTCTGGCACCAGCACCAACACGAGGATGAGACTTTTTTGGTGGTGCAGGGCCAGCTCACGATCCGTTTTAGGGATGGGGAAGTAGTCCTCAACCCCGGTGAGTTGGTGGTTGTGCCCAAGGGGGTTGAGCATCAACCCTACGCCCCTGAGGAGACATGGGTAATGCTTATTGAGCCTAAAGAGACGGCACACACGGGTGATACCCAAAGCGCCCAAACCGTGGCCATCGCGGATCAACACTGGATATGAATCCGACACAGCCCCAATATCGTGAGGATGAAGCATGTCAACCAATGTGATCATGCCCCAACTGGGCGAGAGTGTGGTCGAAGGTACGGTCAGCCGCTGGCTTAAACAGGAAGGTGAAAGCATTAACGAGTTTGAGCCGATCTGCGAGGTGACCACCGACAAAGTTGATACCGAGATTCCTGCACCCGCTTCGGGGGTGGTGATTCAAATTCTGGTGCCCGAAGGCGAAACCGTAAGCAAAGGTACCTTGCTGGCCGTGATCGGGCAGCCCGGTGAACATCCTAATGGTGGGATGCCCGAAAAAAATAAATGGAGCGAACACGAACCGTCTCCGGTTTTAGCCCCCTCTGAGGATGAAGGTGCCACAGCACGCCGTTATAGTCCGGTAGTGGTCAATATGGCCGCGGAGCACCAGATCGACCTGAGTTTGATCAAGGGCACAGGACTCAATGGCAGAGTCACCAAAAAGGACGTTGAACTATACCTGAATCAGCGCAAGCTGGGAGTGGGCACCTCACCTGCTGCTCCGACTACGTTGCCTCCATGGGAAATGCCCGGCGGTGGTGACCTGTTTAAACCCACGGATGAGATTTTTAAAGCAGCTTCGGCTGCCGCTGCGCCTGCATCCCAACCTTCAAAGACGCAGCCTCAGAGCATGGCACCATCGGTGCCCTCCAGCGCGCCTAAAACCACAACGAGCACACCGATTCCCCCGGATATGCCCGGTGAGTTGATCCCTCACAGCGCCATGCGCCGCAGCATCGCCGCGCATATGGTCACCAGCAAGCTGCACACTGCGCCCCATGTGACCACCGTTTTTGAGATCGATATGGCGCGGGTGATGAGCCATTGGAAGGCGAACGAAGGGCCCTACAAAGCTCAGGGAATCCGCCTCACCCTGACGGCCTATTTTGTGCTGGCAATGGTCAAAGCGGCACAGGCCCAACCGATCCTCAACAGCCAGTGGACAGAGGAGGGCTTATTTATGCCCAAGGTGATCCATGTGGGTATGGCCGTTGCCCTTCAGGAAGGGCTGATCGTGCCGGTGATCAAAAATGCGCAGGATTTGAACCTTTCGGGTTTGGCCCGGCAGGTAACTGATCTGGCTGTCCGAGCACGGGCGAAGCAGTTGAAAGCTGATGAGACCAGAGGGGGAACAATTACCCTGACCAACCACGGGGTATCGGGCAGCTTGTTTGCGACCCCGATCATTAATCAACCGCAATCCGCGATTTTAGGTGTGGGCGCGGTACAAAAACGGGCCGTGGTGATCGAGTCCGAAGCGGGCGATTCCATCGCTATCCGCCCGATGATGTATGCCACCCTCACCTTTGATCACCGTGTCGCGGATGGTGCGCTGGGCGACGCCTTCATGGTGGTCTTTAAAAAGAGTCTAGAGCAGTTTGGGGCATAGCCAGACAGTGTAGGACGTCAGGACCGTGCTTCCATCGGGTTTATAGGTCCCTCAAGCTTAGGTTTGAGGGGCCGTCACCCTCCACAATCGGAGGATTGATTCGATCCGTTTGTTTTTTCTAACCATTTTTTAGTGATTTTTATCACAATATTGTGATA
>JACSRJ010000101.1 GCA_014879835.1 Anaerolinea sp. | reverse complement strand
CGGTGCGGATAGGGATCGGGTATCGAGCACTTGGGCTGCGTGAGCAGGAGGATCGCATCGTCTGGCTCTAGATCGGAACCCACGCAGAGTATGACAAACTGCTCAAACGTTAAGCCCCACGCCCTCAAAAGCGATCCCAAGACCGAACGGCGATAAGGTGGGCCTTCGCCTTTTGTTTGAGGTAGGGCAAGGATAAGATCGGATCGTCCTCGTCTCACAGGGATGCATATTCTCTTTTCGGAGTAGGGTTGAACTGTTAACTGCACATCTTCATTGGTGAAACTTGAGGTATCCCCCAATATGGAAAAGAATCAATCTGCAATCAAACCGGAATCGTGGCTTGTCTCAGCCGGCCGTACCTCTGAAGCTGGTGCGCCACTCAACGTGCCACTCGTCCCCGCATCGAACTTTATCATCGGCAGTGGGCGCGAGTACTCACGCAATGATGGGACTCCGACTTGGGAGGCACTCGAAGACATCATCGGTGGGCTGGAGTCCGGTAAATCGGTGGCATTCTCTTCCGGGATGGCTGCCATTGCCGCAGTCTTTGATCAGCTTGCAGTGGGTGCGGTTGTGGTCTTACCGGATGATTGTTATCAAGGGGTTACAGGGTTGGCATTTGCGGGCGCTGAAAGGCGGCGGTGGTCGGTGCAGCGGCTGGCGCTCGACGATACCGCCAGTTGGATTCGGGCCTGTGAAGTTGCTGACCTCATTTGGCTTGAATCACCGTCAAACCCCCTGCTTACGGTAGCGGATTTGGAGGCAGTCTGCGCCGCGCCACGCAAAGTCGGGGCGATTGTGGCCGTTGACAGCACCTTCGCTACTCCTCTAAACCAGCAGCCGCTTCGTTTTGGGGCCACCGTATCGCTGCAATCGGCAACCAAATTCATTGGCGGTCACTCCGATTTACTGGCGGGGGTGGCTACCACAGCCGACGCTGCTTTTGAGCACGCCCTTCGCACGTCTCGTGAATTGACCGGGGCCACCCCCGGAACCCTTGAAGCGTTTCTTGCGGTTCGTGGGGTTAGAACCCTTGCGCTTCGTTTACAACGGTCGCAACAAACCGCTATGATTCTGTCGGAGCGGCTTGAAGCGCACCCGTTTGTCACTCGGGTGCGGTATCCGGGACTGCCCTCACATCCGACCCATGCCACTGCCAAGCGTGTTCTTAAGGGTTATGGAACGATCATTTCGTTTGATCTGCTTGGAGGGGCTGAAGCTGCTGATAGGGTCTGTCAAACGGTCAGGCTTATCCGCCATGCAACCAGCCTCGGCGCGGTAGAGTCGACAATGGAACGAAGGGCGGCGATACCGGGGCAAGAACATCTTCCCCCTTCACTGCTCCGACTCAGCGTTGGGATTGAGGATGCTGACGATCTTTGGCATGATCTCGACTCGGCCATACGTTCGGCCGCACGATGATGGTGTTTACCCCCCAAAAGCAGTTTCCTAAAAGATTGACCGGTTATGTTCAGTCTTACCCTCATCCCTCTTGTCCCCCCTTTCAAGGGTAGGTTTTTGAGGGAAGGGTATCAAGAACCCCTCATCCCCCTACGCCCCCTTCTCCCACGCTTCGCGGGGCGAAGGGAGGATTCGACTCTTGAGGGGTAGACCCCTCAAACACCCCAACAAAAGCAAATTCGCCGTAGGGGCGTCCCCACATGGTCGCCCGGCGGGTACAGACAGAAGACTGGACAGCCACACGGGGCTGCCCCTACAAGACGTTTTTTTCGCTTCCTACATCCCCCAATAGGGGGTATTCATGAAAAACCTAACCCCTCAAACTGCTCCTTTCGATAGATAGGGGCAATTAGGTTCCGTCTGTGTAAATCCCATCCTTTTCAAATGGTCTCTAAAAGGGGTTCACGCAGGGGTTAGAATCATTTGCGACGGTGGTGATCCAAACCCGCCTCCTCAACGGATACCCTCCTTTTGCCCACTGCTGGCAGATTCTCTAACTGAAAAACAACCCAATGGGCCAGAAAGGTTGGTACATCCGTGCTATACTCTAGGGTTATGAAGGTGTGCCCAAAGGAGTATTCGCGGTGGCTCCCAATGTGCTGACGCTGTTTGCGGAACCCGCAGTTGCCCTCTTGTATTACATGACCGTCATCATCCTGAGCTGCGCTGCGCTCTTTATGGCGCTGGGGCAGCGGATGCGCGGTGAAACCGAAAAAGCTGCATCACGTTACATGATCGCCTCTGCAGGGGTCACGGTTTCGTGGCTGCTGCTCATGGTTGGGGCGGTGGTGGTGCTGCTGACCAACCAACCCTCGGCCGCGATCATGCCCCCGCTGGATCGGGCCGTCGGGGCACTGGTGGTCGCGCTGGTGGGGTGGGCTTTTTTGGTCACCGATCAGGAATCCCTGCAAGGGGATCCTCCCGGTTTTGGCACCGTCCCCGGCATCCGCGAGGAGCCGCCCCTGCCAGAACTCAGCCGGGCATGGTTGAACCTTCTGCTCAGCACGGTGATCATCGGCATCGTCCTCGGATATACGGTCACGGCCTACCAGTGGCTCACCACCTTCAGCCCAACGGCGTCTTTCAACTCAAGCGGCGGGGGTATCGTCTGGATGATGGGCACGATCATCCTTGCAGGCTTTATGCTGGTGCTGCTCGTAGTGCGCTTTCGTAAAACCCCAGATGCGCCCCTGAAGATGCTCTTTTTTGTGAGCGTGTTGGGCGGTTACCTCTACACCCTGATCACCGTGCAAGAAGGGGCGCAAGCGGGCATCGGTAATGAATCGGGCGCGATTCGGCTGGCCTTTCTGGCTGCCATGCCCCTGCTTCCGGTGGTGATCTACCGTTTGGTGGTCGAACGCCTGACCATGATGATTCAGGAACGGGCGGCTGAAGCGACCGTCTCGGCCCTGACCACCATCTCCAACAATCTGGTGGATACCACGGCCGAACGCGAGTCGGTGACCCTACTCAAAGCCTTGGGGTTGATCCTCGAACGCGATAAACCCGAAGACCTGCCTCGCCAGATCGTGATCTCCGCTTGTAATATGCTCAAGGCGGATGTGTGCGCCCTGCTGGTGATGGATGACGCCGAATATGCAGATGTGTTGGCGGCTTTTGACGCCGTGCAGAACCGACACATTGCGGCCATGGCCTTTAAACTTGATGAGCAGCCTACCCTTCAGGGCGCCATTCAGGATCGGTTGCAGCACGTCCTGCTGGCGGATATGAACTTAAACGAGATCGTGGATGTTTATACCCGCCTTGATATTCAAAAGGTGGGGCCGGTGTACTTTCAACCCCTGAGCCGTGAAGGTGAAGTGAACGGGGTGCTGGTGATCGCCTTCCCTTACACCCAGCGCGATCTACGCCAGAACGAAAAACGCCTGCTCGAATCCCTTGCCCCCATTGCTTCGCGGATGCTGGCCATCAGCCGGGCCGCAGGCCGGGCCGTGACACAGGCGCGGGGGCAGGTGGTACAAGCGGTCACTGAAGGCACCGAGACTCTCTCACCAGAGGCCCCGACCCCGGCGCGGTTGGAGATGCAAAACAGCCTCGAGGTTGCCCGCCAGCAAATTAACGAGTTGAGCGGCAAGGTGCGCGAACTTCAGATCGAACTGGACTTTGAGCGCAGCCGCCTTTCGGAGCTGGCATCAAACGACCCGGAGGGGCTGTCGATCTCGCAGCGTATGGAGCGGATTCAGACCGAGCGTTCACAGCTTGAATCCGAGCGAGAGCGTTTGATGCAGGCCCTTCAGGAGGCCCAAGCCCAGCTTGCCAGTGCCACTGGCGGCGATGATGAACTCTACAAAACCGCGATCCAGCTTCTGACTCAGGAACGGGATGAACTTTACACCCAAAAGGAGCAGCTAGAGAACGAACTGAACACCCTCCGTCAGGGGGGCGATACGCAGGCCCCTCAGGTATTGAAAGAGATGCTCACCCGCCTTACCGAGGAGAAGTCTCGGCTTTCCAACGAGCGTGATCAACTGAAGTCCAACCTCGAAGGGGTGACCAAACAGCTTACCGACATGGGCATTGAGAGCAGTCCCGGCGGTCTCTTAAGCACCCTGATGCAGATCACCGAGGAGCGCAACAGCTACAAAACCCTCTCCGACCGCGCCCTTCAGGAACGCAACCTGTTGATCGGAGAGTTCCGCAAGTTCCGCGACCGAATCTCTCGTGAACGGGAGCGCGACGCCAAGATCGCCGCTCTGGAGAACGAGGTACGGCGGCTGGCCCAAGATAAAGAGGTGCTGATTCGGCAGCGAGACACACTGGGCAGTGAACGTTATGTGAGCGATGCGCAGCGGGTGGAGTGGGACGCCACCCGACAGAGCCTCCAAAAAGAGCTGGACACCCTCAAGGTTGATCTGGATGCGGCCCTTGTGGATCGGAACCGGGTCTATGCGGAGATGAACAAGTTCGCAGAAGAAAAAGCGATCTTGATGGCGGAACGCGATAAACTGCTGGCGGCCCGAGCGGCCCTTCAAACCGAGCGCGATCAGCTTGCAGCGCGCATTGAGGGCAACCGCGAACTGCTCCACCAACTGGGCGCGGATGGGGTTGATGCGCTCAAGAAGATGATCAACGATCTGACCGAAGAACGCAGCGATCTGGAACACAAACTGCTTCAGGCGGAAAAGTCCATCAAAGCGCTCAAGGAAAAGACCGAACACCTGATGAAACGGCAGGAAGCCATTAAAGACGCGGCCCCGCGCAGTGGTTTTGATGAAGAAACCGCGGCCGTACTGCTGAGCGTCGCTCAGGAACTGCGCACCCCCCTCAATGCGATCAGCGCCTATGTAGACCTGCTGTTGGGCGAGTCGGTGGGCATACTGGGCGAACTTCAGCGCCAGTTTTTGCAGCGGGTGAAGGCCAACGGAGATCGGCTGGTGACCTTGATCGAGGACTTTGTGCGGGTGGTCGCCATCGATACCGGGCAGCTAAAACTTAAAACCGATCAGGTCGATATGAGCGAGGTGATCGAAGACGCGATTACCTCCACCCGTGCCCAGTTCCGGGAAAAGGGGATTACCCTCAATCTGGAACTGCCAGAGCAAATGCCCCTGCTCACCGGTGACCGAGGCGCCCTGACTCAGGTGGTGGTAGAGCTGCTCTCGAACGCCTACCGAGCCAGCCCTACCGACGGCGAAGTGAGCGTCAAGGCGCAGCCTATTCAACGGTTTGCCCTGACCCCACGCAATGGGGCCGAAGGAGAGGGGGAACCAAGCTACGCTGACGTGATCCTTGTGGATGTGCGCGACAATGGCGGCGGTGTCCCTACTGAGGAACAGCCGAGGGTGTTCAGCCGCCTTTACCGAGCAGATCGCCCTCTGATCAAAGGCTTGGGTGATACTGGGGTAGGGCTTTCGGTGGCTAAAGCGCTCACCGAGGCTCATCAAGGGCGCATCTGGCTCGATACCACGCCGGGTGAAAGCAGTACCTTCCGCGTGGCCTTGCCCCTTCAGAGTTTGAGGAAACTAGAACATGTGGCGTCGTGATCTGGGTGGCGAATTTCTGACCGTATTGGGAGTCATCGGAACCCTTGCGCTGGCGCTCACCTTTGGGCTGCTGCTGGTGATCAGCGGTTCACGCAATTCACTTCAGACCACCCCTGCGGCAGCGGTGACTGTGAGTCTCTCTGCGGGTGTGCCCATCACTGAAACCGCGATCAGCGTTGAGGCCTCACCCAGCCCAAGCTTCACCCCGTCGCCCGCACCAGTGACCCAAAGGGCCACGGTGGCCGCATCGTCCACCGCCAGCAGTACTGCTTCAGCCACAGCACGTCAGACCTTCACCGTTACTTCAATGAGCAGTCCGGCGGTTACCTCAATGGCAGCCTCAACCGCGACCACGGCAGCCAGCGCAACGTCCAGCCCAAGGGCAAGGGTGACGATTATCACTGTGACCCCCACGGCGGGCATCACCCACACGGCGAGGGTCTCCAACACCCCATCGGTCGGGGTGACCAGCATCACCATGACCCCCCAACCAAGCCAGACGCCTTCAAAAGCACCGAGTAATACCAGCACCCCAACAGCAACCCGTACCCCATCGGCGGTGGCAAGCATTACGCCCAGCCCTACTCGCACTTTCACCCGCACCGCGACCGCAACCCTGAGCGCGACCTTCAGCCGCACCCCTTCCCTGACTGCGCTGCCTTCGCGCACGCCCACAAACACCCCAACTTTCACGCCCTCAGCCACGCCCACCGAGCCGATCTCGATCATCTTTGCGACCCCGCAGCCAACCACCCCGGTCCCGGTGATCATCGTTACCCTTGCGCCGCCCACCGTTACTCCCTGCCCTGTTCCGGCGGGTTGGCGGCCCTATACAGTGCAGGCGGGCGATAATTTGCTCACACTCACAGCCCGATCAGGTGTGCCCGCGGCTGTTTTCCTCAATGCCAACTGCCTGCCTTTGACGGGCAGCATTCGGGTGGGCACTCAGGTATATGTGCCGCCTGTCTTTTTTGCGCCGACGGTGATACCGCAGCCTTCACAGCCTGCACAGCCGCCTACCGAACCGATCTTGAGTGGGGTCAATGTCAAGGGCTGCGAGGCTCAAGGGGCGCAGTTATTCACCCCCAAGCCGGGCAGCACAGTGCGCGGTGAACTGACAGTCTTAGGTTCGGCGGAGATTGCCAGTTTCGCCTTTTACAAACTGGAACTTTCCCCAGAAAACGGCGCTCAGTTGTGGAATGTGGGCACGGTGAACTATTCGGTGCGTTCAGGGGTTTTGGGTAAAGTGAACCTGACCATCTTCGCACCGGGGGTTTACTGGCTCACCCTGACGGTGGTTGACCAGACAAGCAGTTATCTGCCACCGTGCAGCGTTCGTTTTGCCATTGGAAACTGAGTTCGTGTGATAGGGAGATTGCATGAATTTTTCCTGTCTGGGCGCGGACGCACCTTGGTGCGTCCCTACAAAAGACCCGTTTTCGTAGGGACGCCGTTCACGGCGTCCGTCTGCCAGTGCCAGATTCTCATGCAATCGCCCAAGTTCGTGTCACACGGTTCCAGTACCTACAACCATAGCCTGATATAATGATGATCATATTCATTTGGCAAAGGAGCATCTACAGTGGCTAAAAGCTATACCAAATCGCCCGATCTGATCATTGATCCCAAAAAGAAGTATCAAGCGATCTTCCACACCCAACGGGGCGATATTCGCGTTGACCTCTTTGCGGATCGGGCCCCTGTAACCGTCAATAACTTTGTCTTTCTGGCGCGGGATGGTTTTTATAATGGAACCACTTTTCACCGGGTGATCAAAAATTTCATGGTGCAGGGTGGCGATCCGACCGGCACAGGCCGCGGTGGCCCCGGCTACAAGTGGAATGACGAAGCGGGCGCGCTGCGTATCCGTCATGATGGCCCCGGCATTCTGAGCATGGCCAACGCTGGCGCCAACACCAATGGCAGCCAGTTCTTTATCACCCACGGGCCCACCCCTCATCTGGACGGCAAACATGCGGTCTTTGGGCGCGTGGCTGATCAAGACAGTCTGGCTGTGCTCTTTAAGATTCGGGAGCGTGATCCCATGGGTGATCCCAACCCCGGCGATACCCTCGAAAGCGTTGAGATCGTCGAAAGTTGAGGCATCCCCTGAAGTCCTTTTAGGGAATCAAAAGCGGGCGACTCGTCAGGAGTCGCCCGCTCTTTTTTTAATCCTCTGCTGAGGGCATTACCCCTCGTGGATTACTTATCGTTGAGCGCAACCACACCGGGCAGGGCCTGCCCTTCAAGCAGTTCTAGGCTTGCGCCCCCACCGGTTGAGATGTGGGTGAGCATATCGGCCAGACCAGCCTGCTGCACCGCCGCCGCGGAGTCGCCACCGCCGATAATGGTCAGGGCCCCGCGTGGGGTCAGACCTGCCAGCACCTGCGCTACGCTCTCCGTGCCCCGGGCGAAGTTCGACATTTCAAAAACGCCCATCGGCCCGTTCCACACAATGGTCTTGGCGTCTACCAAGATCGAGATGAAGTGAGCCACCGTCTTGGGCCCGATGTCCAGCATCCGCCAGCCCTCAGGGACGTTCTCCGTGGTGCTGATCAAACGGGTGTTGGCCTCGTTTTTGAAGTCATCGGCGATGACTCCATCCACAGGCAGCACCAGCTTATCGCCAGCTTTGCCGAGGAGCATCTTGGCGGTTTCGAGGGCTTCGGCTTCGACCAGCGATGCGCCCATCTCCACCCCACGGGCCTTAAAGAAGGTGTTGGCCATGCCACCGCCGATCAACACTTTGTCGGCTTTGGTCAAGAGCGCCTCAATCACCTTGATCTTGTCGGAGACCTTCGCCCCGCCCAAAATCGCCACCAGCGGGCGCTTGGGGGCTTCGAGGGCGGTCGCCAGATAGTCCAGTTCTTTCTCCATCAGCAGACCAGCGACCGCAGGCATAAGCCGCGCCACCGCCTCGGTGGAGGAGTGCGCCCGGTGCGCTGACCCGAAGGCGTCATTGACGAACACATCGCCATAGCGGGCGAACTTCTTGGCCAGTTCCGGGTCGTTTTTAGTCTCGCCGGGGAAGAAGCGGGTGTTTTCGAGCAGCACCACACTGCCTTCACTGGCGTTTGCAGCCTGTGTATACGAGGTCTCCGCAAAGGGGTCTTCGAGGAAGATCACCGCATGGTCAAGCAGCTTTTGAAGCGCCTGAGCGACCGGGCGCATCGAATACTTGGGATCGGGCACGCCGTCTTTGGGGCGTCCCAGATGGCTCATCAGCACGATGGATTTGGGCTTCTGAGCCAAGATCGCCTTGAGGGTAGGAAGTGCCGCCACAATGCGGGTGTCGTCGGTGATCTTATCGCCCTCTAAGGGGACGTTAAAATCAACCCGGATCAGCACCCGTTTGCCCTTGAGATCAATATCACGAATGGTTTTTTTGTTCACGGTTTACGCTCCCGCACAATGCGCGAGACTACATCTTGCTGCCCATGAGCATCATCAGATCAGCGCAGCGCACCGAATAACCCCACTCATTGTCGTACCACGTCATCAGTTTGACCATGGTCTCGCCCATCACCTGCGTGAACTCGGCGTCAACAATGCTCGAATAGGGGTTGCCCTTGAAGTCGACCGAAACCATTGGGTCTTCGGCGACCGCCAGAATGCCCTTCATGGGGCCCGCAGCCGCAGCTTTGAAGGCAGCGATCAGTTCGTCCTTCTTGACCGGCTTTTCGACTTCGGCCACCAAGTCCACAAGGGACACGGTGGGGGTGGGGACGCGCAGTGCGATCCCGTCGAATTTGCCCTTAAGTTCAGGGATCACCAGAGAGATCGCTTTGGCAGCGCCAGTGCTGGTGGGGATGATGCTGAGCGCGGCCGAACGGGCACGGCGCAGATCTTTGTGGGGCAGGTCAAGGATTTTCTGGTCATTGGTATAGCTGTGAACAGTGGTCATCAAGGCGCGCTTGATCGTCCAACCGTCATTCAGAACCTTGGCCGCAGGTGCAAGGCAGTTGGTGGTGCAGGAGGCGTTGGAGACGATATTGTGTTTGGCAGGATCATACTTGCTATCGTTCACGCCCATCACAATGGTTATGTCCTCACCTTTGGCGGGGGCGCTGATAATGACCTTTTTGGCACCACCGGCGAGGTGTGCTTTCGCCTTTTCGGCATCGGTGAAGGCACCGGTGCTTTCAAGGACGATATCTACTCCAAGGGAACCCCACGGAATTTTTGCCGGGTCTTTTTCGGCAAAAGCTTTGATCTCATCGCCATCGACCACCAGACCCTTGTCACCAACGGTGATCGTTCCGGGGTAGATTCCATAGCTGGAGTCGTACTTGAACAGGTGCGCCATGGTGGGCAGATCACCCAAGTCATTAAACGCAACTACATCAACATCCTTGCCGTATTTCTCGCGGATAGCGCGCAAAACCTGACGCCCGATCCGCCCGAAGCCGTTAATACCGATGCGGACTGCCATTTGAATTTACTCCTGTTGCATTAGCCTTAGGACAGTGTAACGGAGCGCGTTTTTGGGGCGCGCCCCGGACGAACCAAAATCAATAAACGGTGAATCTGCTTTCACCCAAAGGGTTAGAATGCCACACAATCGAGGTTTTGGCAACAAAATGGGACAAACTACAGGGGGAAATGGTGACAGATGGATCAAGCAAACGCCCTCACCTTCGGCTCTTGTTGTGGGACTTCAGGGATGTCGCCTAAAGCCTTTGCGCTTTGCTTCATCCTCGCCACATAAGAGATTGTAAGGGTGTTCGCCCGGCATACCCACTCATGCTGGATGATGTGGGCGAAGGGGGAATACCCAACCTGAATGTTCGGAGTGTGCCAGCCTTAGTAATGATCAAGGGTGTCCCGAATGCTCTGATCCTGCGCGGTTTCGAGGATCGACATCACCTTGTAGAGGGATTCCAGCACCAGATAGTTCCAGACCGTAAACCCGTTATCCATCTGATGAAAATCTGCGCCTTGAAAAGCATCACCGGGGCTGAGATGCATCCCATCCTGATCGATCCCGTGCCGGGGCAGATCATCAATGGCCGCGGCCAGATCGATCAGGGCTACACCGCGTTCCTCTGCGATCCGGCGGATGGTCTGGTTGAGGGCCTTTGCTTGTAGACGATACTGCGGGCGCTCTGGGACGGTGCTGAGGATGGGAATGATGCCAGCGGACAAGGTTTCATCCAGTACCCGGTTCAGGTTTTGGCTGTATAGTGCGGGGGTGATACCCACCGATGAATCGATCAAACCGACCTCAATGATCAACACAGCCGGGCGATTAACCCGAATTTCACAGGCAAGTGGGCTTTCGTGGGCATTGCACACTTTGGGATCGGCCCACAAAGGGTCGATCAGATGGACACTGCTGAAGCCGCCACCCTGTGCCTGACTGGGGTCCAAAAATGATCCGGTGGTGTAGTAATCCAAGACCCGCTTAAGATGTTTAAACTCGCCCAGATCATAAGCGCGCCCGTCTTTATAGAATTCCATGAACCAGTCATCACCCACATGGCAGTCACCAGCAGCGGAAAAAACATTGAGGCGCACCCCGTTTTTGATCCCATGCTGGCTCACCCTAAGCATGGTCTGGTACATTTCGGGGGAGAAGCGGGCCGCATAGCGCACAAATCGGTCAGGATCATTGGACATGCCCTGCCCCAATACTGTGTCACTGTTGGTGAAGATCACGGTTGAGACGGCCAGCAGATCTAGGCTAACGCCCCGCTCCAAGATCAATGCTGATGCTAAAACCCAGCCCTGCGTCTGGGCTTCAGTTTGCACTAGTGCCCATCCGGAACTGCGGCTGCGCCCTTCAAGGATCAGTGGGGTATTGGGGGGAAGTTCCAGCAAAATCGGATATTCGCGTCCGGGCCCAGACCGTAAGTTAGCGCGTTCTCCCGTCAGGGCATGGAGTGATTCTTGGGCACTTACCCAACCAGCGTAGGGAAGGCTCAGAATCAAGACCGCGAGGCAGCCCCATAGATACTTCCGGGACATCAACCAACCTTTCAGCGTATTTCCTTACAATACAACCGGGCGACTTTAAGATTCAGTATATCTCAGCAGGATGCCACCGCAAGCTGCCCTGCTCCTTCAGATGTTTATTGAGGAGAATGCAGCCAAGATGAGGGCAGGTATACGCCCCTCTTTTGCGCCGCAAGCACCTTAAAGCTACAATGCCCACAAGGTACTTTATGACCAGAAGCTGAGGTGGTTGTGGCTATCATCACCCCTTACGATAACAAGATCGCCCTGTGGTATCACAAAGGGCAAAATGTGGCTGAGCGCACTATTGAAGAACTGGCGGCGAACATTCGCCGTTACTCCCCTGCCTGCTCTCAGGTTTTTGTCAAAACGACCGACGGCTCCGATTGGATGGCACGGTATGATCGCAAGACTGAAATGGCCATCACCGGCCCGGAGGCCATCGCCCGGTGGGCGGAGATTCTCCAGAATTATGGGCTGGAGTTTCATGCGTGGTGTGTGCCCCGTGGTTTAAATATCGAAGGTGAGTCCCGGGTGATCATCGAAACCTGTAAAGTCCCGGGGGTGCGTTCGATGATCCTTGATGTGGAACCCTATCAGGGTTTTTATCAAGGGGGCCGACAAACGGTGCGTCCTTTGATGACTCGCATCCGCACCGCCCTGCCGGGGGCGCTCCATATCGGTATGACCGTTGATCCCCGCCCTCAGCACTACAACTCGATTTTCCCCGAAGAGTGGTTTCCCTTCGTAAACAGCGTCCATTTGCAGTTGTATTGGAAGATCTTCGGCTCTACCCCAGAAACCACTTTACAAAGCGGCTTCCGTACATGGTCGCGCTTTAATCGCCCCCTGTTTGCGGTGCTGGATGCTAACGGGGTGAGCGCGGCGGAATTGGATCGAGGGCGGGCGCTGGCCCTGAACACCTACCGATCACCGGGGGTAAGTTTTTGGGTACTTGGACAGTTGGATGCGGCCGAACTAGCAGCCACCAACAAAGCCGCAGCGGGTTATGTCCCGGAGCCGATCCCCGGCGCGGATGGACGTCCTGTCACTTATGGGGCTTCGATCATCCTTTCGCCCGGATCACCCGGTTATGTGGACGGTACTTATCCAGATGCTGAACCGGGCGCGGGTTTCATCAATTATCCCGGCTATCTGGGTGCGCCTGCCAAATACCATCCCACCAACGATCATGTGGCGAACTCATGGGCGAGTTGGAACCCTCAGATCAGGCGCAGTGGATGGTACACCATTGAGGTCTTTGTGCCGAACCTCCATGCGACCAGCGGCAAGGCACGTTACAAACTCCATGGGGTGCGGGGGGAACCCTCTGAAGTGATCTTAACTGTGCCTCAGGCGCTGTATAACAATGAGTGGGCAAACTTGGGCACCTTTTACCTTGATGCCGCCTCTCAACAACCGGGGGTGATCTTCCTCAACGACTGGTCTTTTGAGCCGGGGCTTGAAATGGCTTTTGACGCGATCCGCTGGCGTCCTATCCTGACGGAAACTCGCCTTGAGGTGATCAGCAATATAGGGGCGACTTCTCGTGAACTCTTCCGCAAAGGTCAGGAGAAGGGCAATCGGGCCGACGTCTTTTCGGTTGTGGGGGACAGCATCACCGTCGCCCCGGCATTTCTTAAACCGATTGCCCGCGCTCTTGAGTTGGGCGCTTACAAAAGCGATCTCGAATCGGTGGCCAACCGTTATCTGGTGGGGAATGCTCGTGGTAACCAAAACTCCTTCTTGATCGACTCGCTGGCTGCGGGCAATGGATGGGGTGCGGATCGCATCCTTCAGCCGGGATATGCCAATCAATCGATCTGCGGTACTGAAATACCCTTGATCTGCGAACTCAAAAATACCCGTCCCGCGGTGGCCCTCATCATGATCGGAACCAACGACTCCGGCGGGGTGGCACCTGATGTCTACAGCCAGAATTTGAGACGCATCGTAGAGATCACCATGGATCGGGGGGTGATTCCTGTGCTGAGTACCATCCCACCCAAGTTGTGGGGGCAGTGGCACACCGACCGGGTGAACGAGTGGAATAACATCATTCGAGGCATGGCGGGGCATTTTGAGATACCCTTGTGGGATTATTGGTTCACCTTGCAAGGACTGCCCAATCAGGGGATCAGCAGTGATGGGGCACACCCATCCACCCCTCCCGACGGCGCTACGGCGCGCTTCACCCCAACCAATCTTCAATATGGTTACACCGTGCGAAATTTGGGGGTGCTGCAAGTTCTGAAGGCATTACAGAGCGCAATGCGGTAAAATTGGGCTTCAAAAGAGGTGGGGCGTGTAGCACAAATGCGCCCCACCACAGGGACAATCTGCGCAGATCGTGCCATTTGTTGCATCATCCCTTTGCCGCATCCCGGCTCCGCCAGTTCTGGTCCCTAAATAGATTTTGAAGAAGAACCTCCGCCACAAGCGGTTTAGGTCTGCGAATATGGCTATGGAGACTCAATCTAATGACGAAAGCACACGAGTTCGCCGCGCTCGGTCAGTCCATCTGGTATGACAATATCCGCCGCGCCATTTTGGAATCAGGCGAGATGCAGCAGATGATTGATGCGGGCGTGCTGGGTATGACTTCTAACCCCACCATTTTTGAAAAGGCCATTGGGGGCAGCAGTGACTATGATGCTGAAATGCGCCGCTTGGCTGCCGAAGGCAAAACCACCGAAGAAATTTATGAGACCCTGACAGTCGGTGATATTCGCCGTGCGGCGGATCTGCTACAGCCAGTGTATGAAGCCACCAACGGCGTGGACGGTTATATCAGTCTTGAAGTTAGCCCTACCCTTGCCCACAATACGACCGGCACCATTCAGGATGCTAAGCGGCTCTATAATCTGGTGGGACGCCCCAATGTGATGATCAAAGTCCCGGCCACACCTGCGGGCATCCCCGCAGTAGAAGCCTTGATCGGGGCGGGAATCAACGTCAATGTGACCCTGATCTTCTCACTGGCGGCCTATCAGGCGGTGATGGAAGCATACCTTCGGGGCTTAGAGCACTTCGCGGCCTCTGGTGGTGATCTGCGCCGAGTGGCCTCAGTTGCCTCGTTTTTTGTGAGCCGGGTTGATACCGCTGTGGACAAAGTCCTTGAAGCTAAAGGCGAAACATCCCTGCTGGGTAAAGCCGCGGTGGCCAACGCCAAAGCCGCTTATGCCCAGTTTCACAAGACCTTCAGTGCCGAACGGTGGGCAAAACTCCACGCCGCAGGGGCGCGGGTTCAGCGCCCATTGTGGGCAAGCACGGGCACCAAAAACCCCGCCTATTCTGACGTCCTTTATGTAGATGAACTGATCGGACCCGATACGGTGAACACGGTGCCCCCAGCAACCCTTGACGCGCTGCTGGATCATGGGACGCCCAAGCGCACCCTTGATCAGAATCTGGACGAGTCCTATGCCGTCCTTGAGCGCCTCAAAGAACTGGGGATCGACATGAGCCAAGTCACCCAAAAGCTCCTTGATGACGGTGTCGAAGCGTTCCTCAAGTCATTTGAGTCCCTTATGGACACCATCAGCCGCAAACGGGAGCAGATGATCACGGCCTTGCAGGGACGAAGCGCGATCCTCGGTGGGTATGAGCCAAGTGTTGCTCATTACCTGACCGCATTGGAGAAACACAACGTGCCAGCGCGTATCTGGTTGAAAGACCACACCGTTTGGCGCAGCGAACCCGCTGAGATCAGCAACCGTTTGGGGTGGCTTGACAGCCCCAACAGCATGAAGGGGCTTCTGGACGAAATCCACGATGTAGCTGATGAAATCTGGGCAGATGGTTTGACCAAGGCACTGGTTCTGGGCATGGGTGGTTCGAGCCTTGCTCCGGAGGTGTTCAGCAAAACCTTTGGGGTGAGCACCGCACATCTGGAGTTGGGCATTTTAGACAGCACCGACCCGGATGCCGTTCAAACCGCAGCCCGCCAATTCCCCCCGGAAGATACCGTCTATGTGGTCTCCTCTAAATCCGGCGGCACGGTGGAGATGGCTTCGTTTTTTAAGTATCTCTACAACCTGACCGCTCGCACCTTCGGGATCGAAAACAAAGCGCAGATTGGGCGACATTTCATTGCCATCACCGATCCGGGCAGTGGGCTGGCTGAGACCGCCCGTAAGCACCTCTTTCGGCACATCTTCCTCAATGACGCCAATATTGGCGGGCGTTATTCGGCACTCTCCTGTTTTGGCCTAGTGCCCGCTGCGCTGGATGGGGTTGATCTCCACAAACTGCTGGATCGGGCGGCGCTCATGGCGGAGCGGTGTGGTGCAGCCATCCCGGCGGCCGATAACCCCGGCGCATGGTTGGGAGCGATCATGGGCGCATTGGCGCTCGCCGGACGGGACAAACTGACCCTCATCTGCTCCCCTCAGATCGAGAGTTTTGGTGATTGGGTAGAGCAGTTGATCGCCGAGTCGACGGGTAAAGAAGGCAAGGGTATCCTGCCTGTTGTGGGTGAACCTCTTGGGACTCCGGAGGTTTACGGCCCAGACCGGCTCTTTGTGTATCTGCACCTTGAAGGCGACAGTACCTATCACGAGGCTGTCACCGCACTCGAAAAGGCGGGTCATTCGGTGGTACGCCTGCACCTTGAAGATCTTTACGATCTGGGCGGACAATACTTCATGTGGGAGTTCGCCACCGCTGTGGCCGGGCACATCCTTGACATTCAACCCTTTGATCAACCCAACGTGGAGAGCGCCAAGGTCCTCGCACGGAAGGTGGTAAAAGCCTATCAGGAAACGGGCGCACTGCCAACACAGAAGCCGCTTCTGACCGATGGTGAGATCAGCGTTTATGGCAGCCTCGAAGCGTCAGATGCATCTGCTGCCTTCCAGACCTTTAAGGGGATGGCAAAACCGGGCGATTACCTGAGCCTGCAAGCCTATCTCAATCCCGCCGATCCTCAGATCAGGGGCGCGCTCCGAGAACTGCGCGACTCCCTGCGGAACCACTCCCGACTGGCGGTGACTCTAGGCTTTGGCCCCCGATTCCTGCACAGCACTGGGCAGCTTCATAAGGGTGATGGGGGAAAAGGGCTGTTTGTGATCTTCACCGCCGATCCGGTGGAGGATGCGCCCATCCCTGATGAAGCTGGCGCAAGCGCCTCCGCGATGAGTTTTGGGGTCTTGAAGATCGCACAGGCTTTGGGTGATCAGCAGGCATTGATCGACAATGGACGGCGGGTGATCCGGTTCCATCTGGGCAAAAAACCCGTGGAAGCGCTCCGTAAGTTGATCGGCGCTGTCAAATAACCCCCGATGTGGGGGGTGTAAGGGCGATTGCAGGAATTTCACCTGTCACGGTCTGGATGCGCTGAGGTGCGTCCAGACCTGCTTTCGTAGGTACGCCGTAAACGGCGTCCGTCTGCCAGTGCCAGCTGTTTGGGCAATCGTCTAGGCGTGGGTAAGCCCCCTCAAGAACCTTATTCCCCCCTTCTCCGGCTTGGAGACGGGCACCGCGAAGCGACCGCGCAGGGGGGATGAAGTCAATCACCGAGAGGTGAGTTTTCAAATGCCCCCTCAACTGCCCCTTTTGTTAAATACCGACCCTTGCTGCCTGCCTCTGTCTCCCGCGTGCAGGACACGGAGGAATCGATCTCTTGAGGGCGCATCGCCTTCTTCACAAGGGGTGTCATTTCTGAGACGTTCGCCCAGCACCTTGCGCACTCAGTCTGTACATTCCACCCGGAATGAAGGAAAATAAACGATCTGGTGTTTTCCAATCCGGTAGAGGGTACATGCACCTTCAAGGTCTGTTAAGCATCCTTTCTGACGATCCTCATTTTGCCCGCCTGCGGGATCATTTGATCGCAGGTGATGCCCTACCTGATCAACGACTGCTGCGGGCAGCCCGTCCCTTTGCGGCAGCGGCACTGGTGCGCGATCTAAAACGCCCCACGGTGATCGTCACCGCCACGGTAGATCGTGCTTATAACGTCGCCGAGCAGCTTCCGGTATGGCTGCCTGAGACTCCAATCCTTCGTTTTGGGGAACCGGGAGCGCTCTATTACGAACGTTCGGGATGGGCTTCTCATGCCCTTCGGGGCAGACTGGCAACGCTGGGGGCACTGGTGCCTCCGATTGGCACTCATGTGCGCCCTCAGCACCCACCCGTCATCGTCACTTCGGCGCTGGCCCTCATGACTCGCACCCTCCCCCCGCGTGAGTTTCGTGCCGCCTCACGGGTGCTGAAGGTGGGCGCACGCCATGATCCCGACAAACTTATGCGCCATTGGTTGAGCATTGGCTACAGCCCCACCTCAATTGTGACCGAACCGGGAACTTTTGCCCGTCGTGGCGGGATCATCGACTTGTTTCCCATCAGCACTGATCAACCCGTGCGCCTTGAGTTCTTCGACGATGAGATCGAGCGGTTGCGCTGGTTTGATCCTGCAAGCCAGCGCTCCGTTGCCAGCGTGGATGAAGTGTCCGTAATCCCTGCGCGGGAAGCACTGCCTAAATTCGGGGGTCAAGTGGCAGCCCAACTTGCAGACTGGTTTGAAAGACAGCCTGACTCTCAGGTACAGCCCGACTCTCCATGGAGTGATGGGCTTGATCTCGCGTCAGAAGCGGCCTTCCCTACCCTCGAATTTTATCTACCTTATTTTTATGATCAACCCGCGGCCCTGATCGACTATCTACCGCCGGAGTCGCTGTTGATCGTGGAGGATTGGAGCGCTTTTGAAGATACAGTGGGCGATCTCGAAGCGCAGGCTGTCCAACTGCGAGAGGAAAAAGCCCGCGCCGGGGCGCTTCCCCCGGACTACCCTCTGCCCTATCTGCCTATTGAAGATCTGCGTGAGCTGATCAAAGCCCGCCACCCTTTGCACTTCGGGGGCGCACATGATGAAGCTGAGATGCCACAAGACTCCCTACCCATCCTCGGCGCGCTTTTTGTCCCTGAAACTCGTTTTGGGGGCGGGCTGCGTCCCTTTTTTGAGGCTCTGCCCGATCTGCCTCGTGCGGTGGTGGTCAGTAATCAGGCGCAGCGTCTGGCAGAACTGTGGAATGAGCGCGGGTATCAGAGCACCCCGGTCACTCGGATTGAGAACCAACCCCGTCAAAACCTGTACTTTGTAGAAGGGACTCTCACTGAGGGATTCGCCTTCAAAGCAGGTGGGCTGCACTTGTTCACCGATGCCGAGATTTTTGGATGGAAGCGCCCTGAACCACGTCGGCGGCAGGTGCAGCGTCCGGTCTCCCCGGAGGCTTATTTTGCTGATCTGGCTGCGGGCGATTTTGTGGTGCACATCGAGTATGGGATCGGGCGCTTTATGGGCTTACAAAAGCGCTCACTGGATGGGGGTATGCGCGAATACCTGACGATCCAGTATGCGGGATCAGACACCCTCTACGTACCCATCCATCAGGCGGATCGACTCTCCCGTTATGTGGGCGCGGACGATGCTGAACCAACCCTCTCCAAATTGGGGTCAGGCGAGTGGACTCAGGCGAAAGAGTCAGCCCGACGAGCGGCGGAGCAGATTGCCAGTGAACTGCTTGAACTGTATGCACAGCGGGCGATGCTCAGTGGACACACCTTCAGCCCAGATACCCCTTGGCAGGCGGAGCTTGAAGCCTCCTTCCCCTACATCGAGACCGAGGATCAACTGCGAGTGCTGACCGAAGTGAAGGCGGATATGGAACGCCCTTCACCGATGGATCGCCTTATCTGCGGAGATGTGGGTTACGGGAAAACCGAAGTCGCAATTCGGGCCGCTTTTAAGGCGATCATGGATGGAACACAGGTAGCAGTGTTGGTGCCCACCACCATTCTGGCCCAGCAGCACTGGAACACCTTCAGCCAGCGATTCGCCGCCTTTCCGGTCAAAGTGGAGATGCTCTCACGCTTTCGCAGCCCCCGCGAACAGCATCAGATTCTGGAACAGACCGCACGGGGCGAAGTGGATGTCCTCATCGGGACACATCGCATCCTTCAAAGTGATGTGACTTTTCGCAATCTAGGACTCCTGATCATCGATGAGGAGCAGCGGTTTGGGGTCACCCACAAGGAGCGCCTCAAGCGGATGCGGGCCGAAGTGGATGTACTCACCATGACCGCGACGCCCATCCCCCGCACCCTTTATATGAGTCTGGCGGGCATACGGGACATCAGCATGATCCAGACTCCACCCGCGGAGCGCCTGCCCGTGATCACCCATGTGGGCGGCTATGATGAAGGATTGGTGCGCACTGCCATCCTGCGCGAACTGGATCGGGGCGGGCAGGTCTATTTTGTGCATAACCGGGTCATGACCATCAATGCCACCGCTGATCACTTGCGCCGGATTGTGCCGGAAGCCCGAATCGTGATCGGTCATGGACAGATGCACGAGGATGAGTTGGAGAAGGTTATGGCCAGTTTTGCGGGTGGCGAAGGAGACGTTCTGCTGTGTACCACCATCATCGAGAGTGGGTTGGATATTCCCAACGCCAACACGATCATCATTGATCGGGCCGATACCTTTGGGCTGGCGCAGCTTTATCAACTTCGGGGGCGGGTAGGTCGCGGCGCAAACCGGGCTTACGCTTACCTCTTTCACGCCAAAGGTTCACCCCTTACTGCGGAGGCGCGGGCGCGTCTTGAAACCATTGGAGAGCAGACCGAACTGGGTGCGGGTTTATCCATCGCCATGCGCGATCTGGAGATTCGGGGCGCGGGTGAACTGCTCGGCGCTCGCCAAAGCGGTTATATCGCCTCCGTTGGCTTTCATCTCTACACCCAAATTCTGGCGCGGGAGGTCAACCGCCTGCGGGCGGCGCAGGGCAGCGCGGCCAAACCTGAAACCGCGCCTGTCATGCCGCTGGGGGCAGCCCCTGCGATCACCCTTGATCTACCCATCCGGGCCTTTGTGCCCGTTGACTTTATGCCAGACAGCGCCATGCGGCTCCAGTTCTACCGACGCATTGCCGATCTTCATACCCCAGAAGCGGTCGACGAGATCGAAGCTGAACTTGCAGATCGATTTGGGGCTTTGCCCCCAGAGGTGCAGGGGCTGCTGTTCCAGATCAGGGTGAAACTGCTGGCCGTGAACGCTAATGTGACCGCGATCACCGTGGAGGAGAATCAGATCGCGGTGCGTCTGCCCTATCTGGCCCATGTGGATCGGGGCGCGCTTCAGCGTTATTTGGGCGGCGAGACCCGCGTCAGTCGAACCGCGGTGTGGCTGGCGCGCAGCAATGGGGATTGGCAGCCGCGCCTACTCGAACTGCTGGAAAAACTGCCGGTGCAGCCGTCCCTTGCGCGTGCGCCCGGAGCCTGACGGTTGTCCTGATCGTTGATTACGACTTTCACCACGCAGCGCCGACCATGTGTGATTGGCGCTGCGTGTTTTGAGCAACCTCGCTCAGGCCCGGGGTTTGATGAAGTTTAACTCCGAAAGAGTGCGTACCTGCTGCTCTGCATGGTACGAACTGCGCACCAACGGCCCACTTTCGACCCACTTCATGCCCAGTTCTAGCCCGATTCGTTTCAGTTCTATAAATTCTTCTGGGGTGTAGTAACGCTCAATGGGCAGGTGCTGTTTACTGGGCTGGAGGTACTGCCCGATGGTCAGGATGTCCAGCTTCAGCCCGGCCAGATCACGCATTACCGCCACTACTTCCTCAAAGGTCTCCCCCAAACCGACCATGATCCCGCTCTTGGTCAGCACCAGCGGATCAAGGGACTTAGCGTTGCCTAGGGTGGCCATGGCCCACTCATATTTGTCCTGAGGCTGGACTTTTTTGAACAGGCGCGGCACCGTTTCCACGTTATGGTTGAGGATTTCGGGCTGCGCGTCCATCACAATCTTGAGCGCTTCCCGTTTGCCCTTGAAGTCTGGGATCAGAACTTCGATGCTGCACCCGCTGTGAACCTGACGGATGCGCCGAATGACCATCGCAAAAATTGGCGCGCCCCCATCAGGACGTTCATCGCGGTTGACGCTGGTGATGACCACATGGCGCAGATTCATCGCCTTGACTGCATCGGCCACCCGGTGCGGCTCCATCCAATCGAGGGGGGCAGGGCGCCCCGTTTTGATGTCACAGAATCCACAAGAACGGGTGCAAGTATCACCCATCATCAGGAAGGTTGCCGTACCTGCCCCCCAACATTCGCCAATATTGGGGCAGTGGGCTTCCTCACAGACCGTGTGAAGGGTCTTGCTGCGCATCAAGCCGCGCACGTTTTCGTAACTTTCACCGCTGGGGGCACGCACTTTGATCCACGCGGGGCGACGCATCAGGCGAGGCGGTTCCGCGGCCCCAGATTCCGCCCTCTGCACCCGGTCGCGGGTGGTGTTGGCATCCCCACCGGGAATCACTTCGATCTCGTCAATCTTGATAATTGGATCGGACATTTTCCACTTTCTCATCCAAAACTGTTGAAGATTGTAGCGCAAATCCGTTAAGCTATTCCCCCGGTACATGGAAGGAGAACTTCACAATGTGCGGAATTGTCGGTTATATCGGTGCGCGGGATTCTGCGCCAGTGGTTCTGGGTGGGCTAAAGCGCCTTGAATATCGAGGCTATGACTCCGCTGGAATCGCTGTCCTTGAAAATGGTGAGATTGGGCTGCGACGCAATGTTGGCAAACTGGAGAACCTCGAACGATCTGTCGCCGAAAGCCCTCTCCGGGGGCAGATTGGGATTGGTCATACCCGTTGGGCAACTCACGGGCAGCCAAGTGAGCGCAACGCCCATCCTCATATCAGCATGGACGGTCAATTTGTAGTCGTTCACAACGGCATTGTGGAAAACTACCTCGAACTGCGCAAGGAACTTAAGGCGCAGGGGGTGGTTTTTAAGTCCGAGACCGATACCGAGGTGATCGTTCATCTGGTGGAGAAGCTGGCGAGCGCTGGGCACGATTTGACCGAAGCGACCCGCCTTGCCTGCCTTCGGCTCAAAGGCGCACACGCCATTGTGACTTTGAGCGCCACTCAACCGGATCGATTGGTGGCGGTGCGCATTGGCAACGCGGGTGGAGTGGTGCTGGGCATCGGGCGGGATGAGATGTTTATCGCCAGTGACATCCCCGCCATTCTCGAATACACCCGTCGTTTGGTGTTTTTGGAATCGCGCCAAATGGCAACCGTGACCCGCGACGGCTACAGCATCCAGACTCTCGACAAAATGCCTGTTGATGCGCCTATCCACGAAATCTCTTGGGACCCAGTCGGGGCGGCGCGGGGTGAATACCGCCACTTCATGCAGAAGGAGATTTTTGAGCAGGGACGGTCTCTCACCGACACCATCCGGGGTCGGATCGATTTTGACAGCGGCTGCGTAATCCTGCCTGATCTGCCCCTCACCCCAGAGGAAGCAAAGCGCCTCAAACGGATCGTGACTGTTGCTTGTGGTACCAGTGCCTATGCTGGGCTGGTGGGTAAATTTATGATCGAGCGGCTGGCGCGCATTCCGGTGGAGGTCGATTATGGCAGCGAATACCGCTACCGTGATCCGATCCTCGATTCCGACTGTGCAGTGCTGGCGATCACCCAAAGTGGCGAGACGGTAGATACCCTTTCCGCCATGGAGGA
Source organism: Anaerolinea sp. (assembly GCA_014879835.1). Classification (GTDB taxonomy): domain Bacteria; phylum Chloroflexota; class Anaerolineae; order Aggregatilineales; family UBA2796; genus UBA2796. The sequence continues at coordinate 1,074 of JACSRJ010000101.1, read as the reverse complement.
GGCCCGCAACAAAGGGGCAAAGGTATGGAGCATTGTAAATGCCATCGGCAGTCAGGCGATGCGCCTTGCGGACGGGCATATCTCGATGCAGGCGGGACCAGAGATTGGGGTGGCTTCAACCAAAGCCTTCACCTCCAGCATCGTCGATCAATACCTACTAGCGCTGCACCTTGGACAGCTTCGGGGCACACTCACTCTTGAGGAAAGCCGGACCCACACCACCGATCTGGCGAAGCTGCCCGATCTGGTAGGTAAAGTCTTGGATCGCGCTGATGAAGTGCAAAAACTTGCCAAGAAGCTCTTCCAGTACAGTGATTTTCTGTACCTCGGACGGGGCATCAATTACCCCATCGCCCTTGAAGGGGCACTCAAACTGAAGGAGATCAGTTATATCCACGCGGAAGGGTATCCGGCGGGTGAAATGAAACATGGACCGATTGCCCTGATCGATGAACACATGCCTGTACTGGCAGTGGCGATCAAGGACTCGGTCTATGACAAGATGATCAGCCAGATCGAGCAGGCAAAAGCCCGGCGTGGGGTGGTGATCGCAGTGGGCACAGAGGGCGATGAGTTTATCGCCACCAAAGCCGACCATGTGCTGTATGTGCCCGAACTGCCGCCGCTGCTCAGCCCGGTGCTAACAGTGATCCCGCTGCAACTGCTGGCGTACTATATTGCGGTGGAGCGTGGCTGCGATGTGGATCAGCCTCGCAATCTGGCCAAATCTGTGACGGTGGAATAATCCCCCAATCCAAAGGAAGGGGTGCGTAGAGACCATTTGAAATGTAATCCTGCGCGTTTCGACCTCATCCCCCCGACCGCTGCGCGGTGCCCGTCTCCAAAATGGAGAAGGGGGGGTGAGTCTTTTGAGGGGGCATCCCCCTCAACCTTCCCCATCTTCTGTCCCTCTCCTCAACGCGCAACGGTTGGGAGGTGAAGGCAAACCCGGTAACAGACTCCCTTCTCAAATGGCTTCTCAGGCATTTAGTTCCGATAATAACAGTTATCGTAAGCAAGCAGAGCTTGGATCCGATAACCCCCGCTTCGCGGAACCAATCGCTCACGCGATTG
>JACSRJ010000103.1 GCA_014879835.1 Anaerolinea sp. | reverse complement strand
CACCAACGCCCGATCAGCCCGTGCCCACCCCCACTGAGGTGAATGCAGCCTCACCTGTACCCACAGGTGAACTGGTCTCGATGGCTACAGTCATGTCGATGATCACCCCAACACTAGAGCCAACCCTAAACACAGGTGCAGTAGCCCCAGCGGGGACACCCCTGCCTACCAGCCCCGGTGTGATTCTGCCCACTGTGCCGCCTGATGCCGCCAGCGGCACTTATGACCTCTTGGCCGCGCTCAATACGCTGGACAACGCCCGCCGATCATGGGATTCTGGGTGGTTTTACCAAAAGGACGGCAAATGGCTGATCGGACGGAGTGAGGCCCAAGGTGGGCGCGCACCCTTGATCCGTCTGGGACCCGATATTCTGACTCCCACCATCGGGGCGGAGGCTTCGCAGTATCTCAAACGGATGGACATCACCCTTGAGCTGATCAGCGCCCAACCAGACCTGATCCCCAACGGGCTGGTGTACTTCGGGGCGGGCTTTGAGTCCCTTCAAGGGCAGCGGGCCTCAGTAGAAGCCCGTTTGGTGCAGTCCAATATCCTTGATATGGGGATCAGCGTTAATGCCCGTTTCTTGCGCAAAACACAGCTTCCGGCAAGCAAAGTGACTGTGAATCTGGGTGTGGAACGCAACCCGGATCGCACCCTTTCGTTGTACCTCAACGGGCAGTTATTAGGGCAATCGAACGCGGTTTTTGCGCCTAATGTGCCCTTGAGTTTGTACCTTTACACCTCAACAGGTGGGGTGGTGGTCGAAGTGAAAGCGCTCACCGTCCAGATCAGCAAACCAAACTAGGCCGGGGAGAAGGCTTAAACGATGGCAAAACTCACCGACCTATACGATTTGGGCAATACCATAGATACTTTTGCGCCCGGACACTATGCACGGGTATACGAGGCGGTGGATCGGCGCGATTCTTCCCTGTGCGCCTTTAAGGTCATGCGGGCTGAGCATGTGGTAGGCGACGGACAGCCTCGGATGGAGGCCATGGCCTTCATCAACGAAGCTGATTTGCTGGTGCGGATGGCGATCTCGCCTAGTGTGGTGCGCCTTTTGGACTGCGGTTACCTCTCCAGTCGGGAAGAAATCCCCCATGCGGGGGAGATCGAGTCCTACGGCTTAAATATTGATCTGTTCCGGCAGGGGGCATTCCGTTATGCGGGGCGGGGCTGGCGTCCCTATTTGGCGCTAGAACTGCTGCCCCGCACCGAGAGCCTGCTCTATGTGATGAAACCAAGCAGCCCCGGTACACGCTGGCGTCTGCCCACTGAGGAAGGGATTGATCTGGCCTTTCAGTTTGGGGCTGTACTGCGTGAGGCCCACCAACAGAAGATCGTTTATCTCGATCACAAATTGGAACATGTTTACTGGGATGGCAAACGGCTCAAGATCATCGACTGGAACAGCTCCCGTCTCATCGAAAACAGCCCAACGGTACTGGCCCAGCAGATCGGGGCTGATGTGAATCACCTGTGTGTGGGGGTGCTGTATCCAGTCTTTACGGGGTTATCGCCCAAAAAAGGCTCACTCATGCCGCAGCCTGCGGATCAGGCCGGGGTGGACAGCCGCTACAACGACATTAACCAGCTTGATTTTGGGCTGGAGCCGACCCTCAGCCCGGCTGTTCAGGAACTTCTCAGCCGGGGGGCGCGGCGCCAGATCAATACGGTGGATGAGTTCCTTAACGGACTCAGCCGCGCTGCCGCTGACTTTGGCTGGAACACCTATTTCACCGATGGAACCCTCCGTGTAGCGCGGGATCAGATGCGGCAGGGGTTGGAGAAACTGCGCGAAGGGCAGGACTCAATCAAGGCGGCCCGAGAGATGCTCCGCGAAGCCGCGATTTTGGAAGGGATCAGTGATAATCTTGAAGCCGAGTTACGGCGGCTTCTAAACAAGATCAACGATATGCTGAATGCACGGGCGATCCCGTGAACTAGGGATGAGGGGATATTGTGGGCAAACGCATTGTAATCGCTGAAGATGATCGGCTGCTCCGGGATTTACTGGAGATTGTGCTCCGTGAGGAAGGGTTTGAAGTCACTGGCTTTGGCGATGGTCAAGCCGCGATTCAGTACCTCAGTGTGGCGCGTGATACCAAACGTCTGCCTTCAATGATCCTACTTGATCTCAACATGCCCGTTGTGGATGGTTGGGGGGTAGCCTCGTGGCTGGATGCTGATCCCATCTTGGGGGCAATCCCTGTGATTGTGATCTCGGCAACGGAGGCACACGGTAAAGCGGCCAAGGCCCTAAACGTTGACGCTTACCTTGTGAAGCCCTTCACCACTGACGAGATCATTGGGATTGTGTCGCTGTTCTCGTTGATCACCCCGTAAAATTGAGGCGCTGAGGGGGCGACAGTGGCTTTTACCCTCATCCCCCCTTGCCCCCTTCTCCCGCACGCGGGCGAAGAGGGAGTCGGATTCTGGAGGGGTGGTCCCCTCAAACTCCCCGATTGGGGGTTGTGGGAGACGCCCCTACCAAAGGTTTTTCCCCTCTCCTCGCCGCGAAGCAGCGGTCGCAGGGGGTGAGGGCTGTCTTGGGATCAAGCCACTTTTTGAACGGTCTCTAGTTCACCTGAGTGAGCGGCTTGGCATAGGCCATGGTGTACAGATCGCGGTACATCCCGCCTTGCTCCAGAAGGGCCTGATGAGACCCCTGCTCCACGATCCGCCCATGATCCATGACCACGATCAGATCGGCGGCGGTGATGGTGCTGAGGCGATGGGCGATCACAAAACTGGTTCGCCCTTTCAGAAGCCGCTCTAATCCCTTCTGAATGATCTTCTCAGTCTGGGTGTCGATGCTGCTGGTAGCTTCATCCAGAATCAAGATGCGAGGATCAGCGAGCAGCGCACGGGCAAAAGCGATCAACTGCTTTTGTCCAGCGGAGAGCAGTGAGCCACCTTCGCGCACCTCGGTATGATAACCCTCCGATAAGGCACTGATGAAATCATGTGCCCCCACCGCTTGGGCCGCTGCAATCACCTCGTCATCATTGGCCTCTAGACGCCCGTAACGGATGTTATCCATGACCGTGCCCGAAAATAGATAGGTTTCCTGTGTGACCACCCCCATTTGGGAGCGTAGACTGCGCTGAGTCACCGTGCGGATGTCGTGCCCATCAATGGTCAGAAGCCCATTCTGAACATCGTAAAAGCGCATGATCAATTTGATAATGCTGGTCTTGCCCGCGCCCGTATGCCCCACCAAGGCCACCGTATAGCCCGCAGGTACCTCTAGATTGATCCCCTTCAGCACCAGATCGCCCGATTTGAGCAGCGCCTCCGTTGGTTCATGGCGATGCCCGTTGGAGTGGGGGTTGAGGTGCTGATCGCCGGCATTTTGGGCTTTGGCCTCCTCCGCGTTGGCGTAGGCGAAACTCACATCATGAAACCGTACATGCCCCTGAATCAGAGGCAGTTCGGCAGCATCAGGGGCGTCTTGTATCTCCAGTGGGGTGTCCATCAGAGTGAAGATTTTATCGCCTGCGGCCATCACGGCCTGAAAGATGTTAAATCGCTGAGCCAACATACGGATCGGGAAGAATAACTGATCGATGTACAGCACAAAAGTGATCAGGGTTGCAACGCTGATCTGTTGGTTGAGGGTGAGTGATCCGCCCACAAAGATCAGGGTTCCCACGGCGATCCCCCCGACCAGCTCAATGGTTGAGAAAAAAGCCGCACCAATCTTGGCCACCCGCACATTGGCGGTACGATGGGCTAAGTTCATGGTTTGGGCAAAACGTTGGTAGTTGTAACCCTCGCGGGAAAAAGCCTGAGTCACCCGCACTGCATTAAATGCCTCTGAGAGTTCCGCATTCACTTTGGCATTGGTTTCGCGCACGGTAGCAAAGGCCTGACGGGCATACACCCGCCACAGGTTGGCCACGATGATTAGGGTAATGCAGGTTACCAGAGCAACCACAGTCAGAGGCACACTGATCACCAGCATGGCGATCAAAATACCCATCAGCACAAAGAGATCGCGCACGGTGCCCACCACCGCAAAGGTGATGGCCTCACGCAGGACGTTCACATCCCCGATAACTCTGGCGATCAGGCGTCCGGTCTCATAAGTTGAGAAAAACGAGAGTGACAGATACTGGATATGGGTGAACAGTTCATCCCGCAGCTTTTGGATCACATGTTGACCCGCGAAGGCCATATTCCGCACCTGCACATGAAAGCCTAGATTGCCTAACCCATCGGCGGTGAGGTACGTGATCACCCCAGCCATCACGGCTAAGAGATTCGCCTGCTGAATCCCGCGCTCTACCACAAAGCCGATCAGAGGCGCGCCCAATACGTTGGCACTTACGGTCAGGATCGCCCCGCCCAGCGCGAGATATACGTTTCGCTTGTAAGGTGCAAGGTAGGTGAGCAGTCGTTTAGTGACGGCCCAATCAAAAACCCGATCACTGTGTTCTGCGGCGGCGGCCCCAATCATGATCGATTCTCTCCTTCTCTCCGGGCCTCCAGCAGCCCACCTGTGGCCATCAATTCGTGCCGCAGACGTTCCTGATCTTCAAGCTGAAGTCGGTAAATCTCGGCATATAAACCATCCCTTGCCAGTAGATCGGCATGGGTTCCACGCTCCACAATTTGCCCCTGATCCAGCACCAGAATCTGCTGTGCGTGCTGAACCGTCGTCAACCGCTGAGCGATCACAAAGGTCGTCCGTCCTTTCATCAGGCGCTCAAGGGCCTCCTGAATCAGGTATTCGGTACGGGTATCCACACTGCTGGTGGAGTCGTCAAGGATCAAGATGCGGGGGTTGATCAAGAGTGCCCGTGCAATCGCCACCCGCTGGCGCTGCCCCCCAGAAAGGGTGACCCCACGCTCACCGATCAGGGTGTTATAGCCTTCAGGGAACTCCAAGATGAAGTCATGGGCGTTGGCAGCTTTGGCCGCGGCGATTACCTGCTCATCACTGACCTCAGGCCGCCCATAGGCGATATTTTCGCGGACGGTAGCTGAAAAAAGCAGGGATTCTTGCAGCACCACCCCAATTTGACGGCGTAGGCTTTCCAAGCTGAAGGTGCGCACGTCGATCCCATCAATGGTTACCCGCCCTTCGGTGACTTCATAAAAACGTGGGATCAAGTTCACGAGGGTGCTTTTGCCCGAACCGGTTCTACCCAGAAGGGCCACGACCTCGCCGGGCTTTGCTTCTAAGTTGATTCCACTCAGGATGTTGGTACGGGCATCCTGATAACGAAAGCCAACATTGTCAAAGCGCACCACCCCTTCAAAAGTTGGGGCGGTCTGAGCGTTAGGGGTGTCGCTGATGGTCTCGTCCGCATCCAACACTTCAAAAACCCGCCGTCCGCTGGCGATTCCCTGCGTGGTGAGGATGATCACAAAACCAAAAAAGCGCAGCGGTTGACCGAGCATGAGCACATAAGCATTAAACGAGACAATGGTGCCCACTGTGATCCCCGCCATCCCAGAACGCTCCAGAAGCGCGCCTACAAACAGCACCGAGGCCACTGAGAGAGTCACAATGAAGGCGCTGAGGGGCAAAAAGATCGACCAGCGGCGGGTTAATCCGATCTGAGCACCAAACAAGTCTGCGTTCTGAGTGGTAAAGCGGTTGATCTCGTAAGGTTCGCGGGCAAAAGCGCGCACCACCTGCGCCCCGATCACACTCTCCTGAAGATGGTTACCCAACTTCTGGGTGCGCTCCATGATCCCCCGCCAACGAGGATCAACATCGCGGGCAAAACGGATCGAGAGGACAGTCAGAGGCAGCAGTGGCAGCACCGCGATCACGGTCAGGAAGGGGTTGGTCAGGATCATCATCAGCATCGCGCCGCTGAACAGCAGGATCGTGTTGAGTCCGTCAATCAAACCAAACCCGAAATAACGCTGTACCTCGTCCGCATCACTGATGGCGATGGTGATCAACGTCCCCACTTGGGCCCGATCATGGTACGCAAAAGGCAACCGCTGCACTTTATCGTAAATGGTGTTGCGCAGATCGTAGGCTACAAAATGTGAGAGCCGCTCCCCAAAAAAGCGAAGGATAAAGCCAGCGGCACCCCGCAAGATACCCAACCCGACCACCAGCGCACCCGCCGTAAACATAAAACTGGCTTCACCACGGGTCACACCCACATCGATCACGTCGCGCAGCACACGCGGGATGGTGATCGATAACACTGTCAGCGCTACCAAACCGCCAAAAGCGATCAGGGCCCAACGGCGGTAAGGGCGCAAATAACCCATCAAGCGAAACCACGTTGAGATCATGCCCGGTGACTGGCTCAAAAGGGGTTGTTTCACCTCTGCCTGTTTTGGCTGCATTGTGGGGACATCCTCCTATGCACAGTATCGCATTATTCGCATAGCTGCGCAAGGGCGGTTTTAAGAACAGTATTAACGTACAGGGGCAGTGGCCAACGAGCGCCTAACGCCACGTCAAAATCTCCTCATAGACCTTCACGGTAGCAGCGGCAACACTGGCATGGGTGAAGTGATTCAACACCCTTGCGCGTCCAACTTGGGACAACGTGGCCCGTCTTTGGGGATCATTGATCAGCGCCTGAATCGCTTCTGCCAGTGCCTTCTCATCCCCTTCGGGCACGATCACTCCTGCCTCACCAATCACATCCGGGATCGCGCCGCTGTTTGAGCCGATCACCGGAATGCCGCTTGCCATCGCCTCCACGATCACCCGGCCAAACTGCTCTTTCCATGTGGGCAAAGTCAGTGAGGGGATGATAAGCATATCTAATCCCGGATACACCTCGTTCATATGGGTAGAGGGCACCTGTCCAGTGAACTCTACCTGTGACCCAATCCCCTCTTTGAGTGCGAGCATCTCCAGCGCGGTACGGCGTGGTCCCTGCCCGACAATCTGAAGGCGGAAGGGTACGCCCCGCTGGCGCAGCAAAGCCGCAGCACGCAGCAGCACCTCTGCACCCTTTTCGGGCACTAGCCGTCCGATAAAGCCGATCACGGGTATCTGGTTATGGTGTTGGTTTTTAGGCTGGAACAGATCAGGATCGATCCCAAATTGGGGGATCACCGACAGACTGCCCCGGTAACCCTTTGCCCGAAAGACGTTTGCGGCGCTCTCCGTGCCCATAAGGGCATAGTCCGCGTGTTGTAAAGTCCACGACTCGCCCCATGAGAAGGGTGGGGGATATGGGCGGAGGATATTCTGCCAGCTAAAAAAGAGGCTTTTTGCACCCACTTTTTGGGCCCGCCACAGGGCCAGCCATGTGACAAGGTTATACGGTTCCTCGTCAATGTGGACAATCTCCGGCTCCGTGTCATGGATCAGACGTCCCAGACCGGGATAAAAGTGCAGATGAAAATTGCCGTTAAAGCGCGGCGGCAGGACGACCATCCGGTAACCTTCGAGGTAAACCCGCTCTAAGGTGAGGGTGCCGCTGCGATCTGCCCACAACGGGGGCACAACCACAGTCAAATCGACGCCTAGACGGGCAATTTCCTCCAATTTACGTTGGTAAATTCCCACCACACAGGCTTTGGAGATCATTAAAACCCGCATGGGCGTTCTGCCTTTCCGCGTGTAGATGGAGAGGGGTAAACGTCAGGTAACCGCCGTCCGGGGCAGAAAGTCTCGTGATATAATGCCCCCATCTGGCTACCACGGGGTGTGATGATGGCTCGCACAACAACCCTGCTCTTCTGTTTACTCCTAAGTTCGGCCCTGCTTCTGACGGGTACAGCCCATGCTGAAGATGTTTCAGGTACCTTGTGCGTCAGCGCGTATGAGGACGCTAATCGCAGTACCACCCGCGAATCGGGCGAAAAAACACTGGTTGATATTCACATCAGTTTATTGAATGATGCCAAAGTGATTGTGGCAAATCACATCCTCACCGATGAGTTGCCCTACTGTTTTCGAGGGCTGCCCCCAGCCGCATATTATATCCAGATCGGCAGCCCGCAGTACGAATCAGTGGAAGCCACGCCGATCAGCCTTACGGTGACCGCAGGTGTGGAAATGACCCGTGAGTTTCCGGCGGCCCTTCGCCCCGCGATCTTAACCAGCACCGAATCGATCCTGTACCTTCCAGCGACGGTGCCGGTGCGATTGGCCCTTTCGGCGCTAGGTGCAGCACTGGCAATGGGGCTTTTTGCAGGGGCTGGGTTGGTCTTGTACGGGGTGCTGTTTCATCGACGGGGGATGAACTGGCAAGAACTGGAGGACGCACCGCACGAGGAATCAGAGGTGTTAAGCCCCGTAGAGGATGATCTGCCCGTGTTAACCCGCGTCCAGCGTGCCCCACCCCGTCCCACACCCGCAGCGGAGGACGACTCCGAATCGGAGTCCTTTGGCAGTCAGTACGATGTGCCAAAGTGATAAGTACATTGATCCCCCTGTGCCCACAGGGGGATTAAAAGACTGCTGGCGAGGATGCAGGTTAGTACGCACCCTTACGGCTGATGACCGCAAACAACGTCTTCCATAAGATAATCACATCCAACAGCAGGGAGTAATTTTGGATATAGTAGAGGTCATCTTCGGTATGTTGGTGCATCGGGCGGCTGCTGCGCCCGTTCACCTGCCACCAACCTGTCATCCCCTGCGGTACCGCAAAACGCTTCCGCTGCCATGGTTCGTATTTTTCTACTAACCAAGGCATTTCTGGGCGCGGCCCCACCAGCGACATTTCACCTTTGAGGACATTCAACAATTGGGGCATCTCGTCGAGGCTGGTGCGGCGCAAAAACGCGCCAATACGGGTCACTCTGGGATCATCGGGGCTTTTGAATCGTCGCTGGTGATCAGCCCCTTCGATCATGGAGCGGAATTTATACATGGTGAACAATCGCCCGTTCTCGCCTACCCGCTGCTGGCGGTAAATGACCCCGCCGGGTGAATCAAGGCGGATAAGAAGCCCAATGAAACCCATCATCGGCAGCGCAAAAGGCATCAGGGCCGCGCAGGCAATGAGATCAAAGGCGCGCTTGAGCAGTCGCTGTCCGGGGGTGAGCGCCGGATCACGCAGGTTGACAAAAGCCAGCCCTCCAAATTCCTCTACATTGGCCCGGTGCAGAGCAAGATTGACATAGTTGGGCGCAACCCGAATCTGCACTGGATAGGCATGTAAAGCCGGGATTATCTGATGCAGGTGATCATAGGCGCTGTAAGGCAGGGCCACAATCACCTCATCAATCCCCTGCTCCCTGACGATCTGCTCCACTGCCTCGATATTCCCGATCAGCGGCAGTTGTAGGGGATTCGTCTCATCCACAAACCCGATCAATTCGACCTGATCCCCGGCGAAATCGCGCAAAGCATCAGCCGTATGCTGCCCGAATTCGTTGGCCCCAATGATGATCACCCGATGATGAGGCAGGTTATGCGTAAGCCGGGCCACAATCCGGGCAAGGGCCCGCCAACCGATCAAAGCGATCACATTGAGCACAAAAAAGTAAATCACGAGGAGCCGCGAAGTCATGCGCTCGGAGAAATAGAGGGCCCCAGAGATAGCGAGGAGGGCGAACAAACTCGCAGTGACAACCCTCTGCGCTTCATCTACAAAGCGATAGTTGCGCCGGGAGTCATACACTGCCAGCAGAAAGAACACCAAACACCAGATGAGGGTGATGATCACAATCACCCCCAAAGGCAGGGCGTATTCAGACCCGATCTCAGCGCCAACAGCCACGCTAAGCCGAATCGAAGTGGCCATGAGCAAGGTGGCAAGCGTGATCAGTGCGTCGAGGCTCATGGCGAACAGGGTATAGCCCGGATTCCGACGCACCAACACTGTGTTTACCTTGTGAGCGATTTACCTTGTCAGCCCCATATGATCTGTTATCGTCCACCTCAGCCTGAAGCTTAGGGGGCAGGCGGATTTTCGACCACAATACGCCCTTCAAGCTGTGGGTTGACCTTACCAATCTTCTGAAGGTACTGGGTCAGCACTTCGTCTAGGAATAGGTCCAGTTCTTCGACTTCCTGCGCTTTGGCAAAGGCATCATACCCATCTCCCCCTCGGCGCAAGAAGTCATTGGTGGCGATGGTATAAGTGGCCGCCCGATCAAGGGGGGTGTAACTCATCCCGTCCGCGCCCAAAACGTCGATACTAACGATCCGACTGCCCGCTTCTTTGGTGGGATCATAGGTGAAACGTATCCCTGAAATCTGCGGAAAACGCCCCGTGCCACTGTCTGCTCCCACCCGTGAGACCCCGTTTTCTAGCGCCGACCAGAGCGCTTCACCGCTGATTTGGAAGCGGCTGAGGCGGTTGCTGAAGGGCAAAATCTCCAAGATTGTGCCTCGAAGCAGTTTGCCCGCGCCAAACCCAGCCCGGACACCCCCGGCATTCATCAACGCGATCTGAGTTCCAGCGCGATCTCGCATCGCATCAGCAACGAGGTTTCCAATGACGCACTCATTGGTTCGGCAATCTACTAGGGGAATTTCGGACTCAACGGTGATTTCAGCATTGTTGTTATCCCGAATGATCCGGTTACGTTCAAGTTCTACCTGTTCGTTCATGCCGTTGATGAGGGATTCAATGTCTTTGTCAGCAGGGATGCTCTGATCTAGCAGGATCGTGTCGCCATCCCACTTCAACAGGGAACCATCGGCTGCAAACTCCATGTTGAGACGTCCGATATAACGTGCGTCCGTGCCTCCAGCGATCACCACAAGGATAGGCTTGCCATCCTTATCCAGAACCTGATTCGGGTATTTCCCTACCGCATTGGGATCGATGTTGCTCAACAGAATATTGTCTCGCCCAGCGACGATCACGGCAACGCCTGAAAGCTCCGCGGCGAGGTTCACACTTTGCTCATAGCCAATATTGGCGAGGACAATGATCTTGTTCACGCCCAGCGCTCGCATGGCAATGACCTGTCGATTGATCTGATTGGCGTAGTTCGAGTCAAAGGCCACATTGGCACTTGGAGAGGAGAGCCGGGGCGTATCCGCGATGGTCACCCCGGTGATCCCTACAGGCTGACCACCCACCCGGATGATCAAATAGGGCGTGATCTTTCCCGCCAACACCTGAGACTTACTGGCATCGATGTTGGCTGAGATCAGGGGAAATTTTACGGAGTCAATGAACTGGGCCAGAAGGGCATCCCCATTATCAAACTCGCGGTTGCCGATGCCCATCGCCTGATACCCAAGGGCGGTCATGATTTGGACGTTATTTTGACCCGCAAAAACCCGATGAAAGAGCGTCCCTGAAAGCCGTCCGCCCACATCCACCAACAGACTGTTTTCGACTTCTCCCCGGACGCGGTTAATGACCGTCGCCATGCGTGCATCTCCACCCGTGCCATCGTTTTGGGGCATGTGGTTGGATTGAGTGTCGTTGGTATGCAGCAGGGTAAACTTCAAGGGAGCATTGTTAACCACAGGTTGAGCCGACTCCGAGACCACCCGAAAACCGCAGTTCAGGGGGCGGGTATCTGGGGCATGTCCTGCCCGGAACGCCGCCCGAGAGGTGGTTGGGGAACTGACCCACGATCCGCCCCGGATGGTTTTTCTATCACCGGTTTCAGGCCCTAGGGGGTTATCCCGTTCCGATTTGGCGTAATATTCGGGATCGTACCAATCCGCGGTCCACTCGCAGACGTTGCCCGTCAGATCAAGGGCCCCAACCCAACTTTTGTCTTTGAGGAGAAATGAGCCAACGGGGGCGCTGCTGGTGGGTGATTTCCCCCCGCGGGTGATCTCATTGATATGGGCCTGTCCGTTTTGGTAAGCGTTTCCCCACGCATAGATATAGCCCATTGGCCCGCGTGCGGCGTACTCCCATTCGGCCTCAGTAGGCAGACGCGCCCCCCGCCAGCGGGCATATGCTTCGGCTTCGTACCAATTGACCCCCAATCGAGGCTGATCTGGTGCGGTTAAGCCGGAGCGATCTTCGGGCCCGGTTACACCACTTTTTTGCAGCCATGCCCATCCCGCTTCTGACCAAAGTTCCCTGTTGGTGTAACCGCCGCTGTCCATAAATGCCTTGTAAGCGGCATTGGTGACCTCGGTTCGGTCCAGCCAGTAGGAACTGACAAGGCAGACCTCATGATCGGGCTGTTCAGAGGCGTTGGCGCTGCTATCAACAGCCGAGTCGCTGCCCATCGTGAAGCATCCCGCAGGTACCCCTACCTGAACCACACTTCGACTGTCAAGGCGTTCGATTCCCAACCCCGCAGGCACCTTGGGATCAGTGATCAAAGCCACCGCCGTACCGGTTACAGTAGGTGTCCCGGTAGCAGCGATTTCTGTGCCCTCGCCCCCTGCCCCGGGGGTTTGACTGGGCTGTTCCACGCGCCCACCACTGGCAAAGATCAAAGCCAATAGGACGATCAGGGCCAACGCACCGATTCCGCCGACCAGAAGGGTGCTGCGGGACATCTGCGAATTTCGCCGGGATCGGGCTGAGGTGCGCGTTTCACCCTGCTCATTCTGATTCTGGTAGAGTGCAGCCAGAGGAATGCTGCCAGAGTCGCCTGCTGATCTTTCCTGTTGAGGCGGCACACTTCGTGTAGCTCTGCTGCCCATTGTTGGGTTGGGTACCACAGGTTGGGCATTGGTCAGGGGTGCAGGGTCTTCACCCCGTTTGATAGGTCTGCTTGAAGGAAGACTGTAGGTTGTGCCCAGTTCTGCCATACCCGACAGTGCTTTATTGAAGTCTTCTGCCAAATAGGCAACATGTTCGTAACGCAGAGCGGGGTCTTTGGCCAATGCTTGTTGGATGACTGCATTAATGGAGGGGGGAAGTTTGTTGTTCCGGCTTTCGATGGGCGGGGGCAGCTCCATAAGGTGTTTATACATGACCCCATGCGTGGTTTCGCCCATAAAAGGAGGGTCTCCGGTGAGCATCTCGTAGAGGATCACCCCTAAGGCGTAAATATCAACCCGTTGATCCACCCGTCCTTCTTGCCACTGCTCCGGGGCCATGTAGAAAGGTGTGCCCATGGTCGTCCCGGTTTGGGTCAGGCGCAAGTTGTCCGCAAGCATACGGGCGATGCCAAAGTCCGACAGAGTCGCGTTCTGCTGCTCATCAAGCAGAACGTTCTGAGGCTTCAGGTCACGGTGGACAATGTTGCGCTCATGGGCGTACTCGAGGGCCGAACAAAGCTGATTGATCATGCGCTGAATCAAGGATAAGGGCACTGAACCCCGCTGAATCAGATCTGCCAGTGTGCCCCCGGTCATATACTCCATGACCAGATACACCATATCACCCTGCTGTCCATAATCAAACAACTTGAGGATATGGGGGTGACGCAGCGGCGCGATCAATTTCGCCTCACGTTCGAAGCGCTCAATAAAGTTCTGCTGTCCAACGAGATCACCACGAATGACCTTTATTGCAACGTCGCGCTCGATGTTAAGCTGCTGGGCCCGAAAAACAGAGGCCATCCCCCCTCGACCAATGAGGGAGACAATCTGGTACTGTCCTAGTTTCTGACCAATCAATGGATTGTCTGCCATAAAGGTTCGCGTCTCGCTTTCAACACACCATGCAGGGTCGGTTTCTCCAAAAGTGATGAATTTTCAGCGCACGAGTTTTTCTCGTCTGGGTTTCCGATCACATCTTGTTATGAAGCTCACTTCTATTATACTTGTCTCCCTTGACTGGGAAAACCGATGAGATTTAACATTAGCCCTATTCTAGAGCCAATCTGACCAAGACCTTTAGCAGTTCTCAACAGTCTCTTAACGGCATTAGCTGGGCATTTGTTCCAGTGGGTTCAACAAAAAAGGGCCTGTACAGAGTATGGTACTCCGACAGACCCTTCATTTTGAGGGGTTTATTGGGGGCGATGACGCTTAGGCAGCCACCTCAACCGGGTTAGGAGTGTTCCCACTCCACGGCAGTTTTTCGCCGTTTTCAGCGATCAACTGCGGCGGTTCGGTGCGCTCAATCGCCTCTTTGGTCACAACGACCTTGCGGATGTTTTTGCTGCCGGGAATTTCGTACATCACATCCAGCAGGGTTGTCTCTAGGATGGTGCGCAGACCGCGTGCGCCCGTCTCGCGCTTCATGGCAATATCCGAAGCTGCTGACAGGGCCTCCGGGGTGAATTCCAACTCCACGTTATCCAGCGACAGTAAGCGTTGATATTGACGTACAAGAGCGTTCTTGGGCTGGGTCAGGATGCGCATAAGGGCGTCTTTGTCTAGCGGATCAACGTTCACCACCACTGGCAAACGCCCTACCAATTCAGGGATCAACCCGAACTGCATGAGGTCATCCGGGTTCACTTGACGAAGCAGATCGGCCGTAGGAAGTTCCTTTTTGCCAGCGCCCCCAAACCCGATGCTGCCTCCTGAGCCGATACGTTTACCCACAATCTTATCCAGCCCATTAAACATCCCACCGCAGATGAACAGGATGTTATGGGTATCCAACTGGATGAACTCCTGATGAGGATGTTTACGCCCTCCCTGCGGAGGTACATTGGCCACCGTGCCTTCGATGATCTTCAAGAGAGCCTGCTGAACCCCTTCGCCGCTCACATCGCGGGTGATGGAAGGGTTGTCGCCGCTTTTGCGTCCGATCTTGTCGATCTCGTCAATGTAAATAATCCCACGTTCAGCGCTTGGGATATCAAAATCGGCGGCTTGGATCAGCCGAAGTAGGATATTCTCCACATCCTCCCCGACGTACCCAGCCTCAGTAAGGGCGGTTGCGTCTGCGATGCAGAAGGGTACGTCCAGAGTCCGCGCCAGTGTTTGGGCCAAAAGGGTTTTGCCGCACCCGGTTGGACCGATCAGGAGGATGTTGCTCTTGTCAATCTCAACATCGCCGATCACCCCACCCGCATTGATTCTCTTGTAATGGTTATACACGGCCACGCTCAGAACACGCTTCGCCCGATCCTGCCCGATCACGTACTCATCCAGATGAGACACAATCTCTTTGGGAGAAGGGATCCGCTCCAGCTTAAATTCGCTTCGGGTCTTGAGTTCAGGGGCTTCGTCTTCAAGGATTTCGCGGCACAACTCAACACATTCGTCACAAATATTGATTCCCTCTGGGCCCGCAATCAGACGATTAACCTCATCGGCAGCGCGACGGCAGAAGGAGCAGCGTTGGTTATTGGAAGGGGGGACACGACTCATGCAGACATTCTCCAGAATATTTTTTGAGGGGAAAGGTGAGGGCAGTCCCCCACCTTTTGGTCCTCGTTTAACGGGGTGTGGTAAGCGCTGTGGGCGAAAGCACTGCGTCTACCAGACCATATTCAGCAGCACTTTGGGCATCAAGGAAGAAGTCGCGGTCGGCGTCGCGTTCAATTTCCTCACGAGTTTTGCCCGTGCGATCCATCAAGATGTTATACAGGCGTTCACGCTGGCGAAGTAATTCTTTGGCCTGAATCGCAATATCGGACGCCTGTCCTCCCATGCTGCCACTCACCAACGGTTGGTGCATGTGGATGGTGGCATTGGGCAGGGCAAAACGTTTACCCTTTGTTCCAGCGGCCAACAAGATCGTACCAAAACTGGCCGTCAGGCCAATCGCTGTGGTCTCAATGGGGGCACTGATAAGCTGCATCGCATCAAAGATTGCAAAGCCCGCGTAGACGCTGCCGCCGGGGCTGTTGATGTACATCTTGATGTCTCGTTCTGGATCTTCATGATTCAGGTAGAGCAGTTGAGCGACGATCAGGTTTGCCACTTGATCGGTGATAGGAGTCCCCAGAAACACGATTCGGTCTTTGAGTAAGAGCGAATAAATATCGTAGATGCGCTCACCACGTCCGGTTGATTCAACCACGGTGGGGATGATGAGGTTCAGCGGATGGGGCAGGTTTTGAGGAGTCAATGCTGCAATCTCCCTTCGTCGCTATTCAGCATATTGAGTAAGGTAGCACGCGGTCTCGTTGCTGCCTATTAGAAATCTAACAGAGTTGGAAACCTGCCCCCAAAAAGGGCAAAACACCCGTGTTTAAGGGCAGGTCTTCACCATTTAAGCATCTGCACCCGGTGCTGCATCCTCAGAAGGGGCAGACTCAGCCTGTTCTTGTACTGCGGGTGGGGTGCTTTCAGTGCTTGCGGCGTTCGTCGTCTCAGCGGGTGTGACCGGTTTTAGTTCAGGCAGTTCGTCACCCCGTCCGATGGCCGTCAACCGCTGCTGAAGCGCTTCGGTCATCAAGTCGTTCACTACCGATACCCGGGCCTCAGGGCGTTCAAACATCCGGCGGAATGAAGCCACCTGTGCTGCATCCTCGCTGAACCGAGCGGTCATCTCATCGATCCGGGCAGTGATGGCTTCATCACTTACGGTCAACCCTTCGCGTTCCACGATCTCGCTCAGAACCACATCGCGCTTAATCTGCAAGATCGCATTCTCCCGGTAATCGGCGCGCAGCGTTTCTTCATTTTTGCCCTGAACCTGCATCAGTCGTTCAAGGGTCAGCCCTTGCTGACGAAGGTTGCGATCAAGGCTTTGAAGCATCCGCGAGGTATAGTCCTTGACCATGTCTTCGGGGTAGGAAACCACAGCCTGCTCAATGATCTTGGCCAGCATCTTATCCGCGTATTGACTAGTGGTCTGCCGTTCGAGGGATGTTTGGAGTTCGCGGCGCACATCAACGCGCAGTTCGAGCAAGGTCTTAAATTTGCCCTCACTCGACTGCTCAGCCAGATCATCGTTGAGATCGGGCAAGGTGCGCGATTTAACCTCTTGAACGGTTACGTCAAACTTAAATGAATGCCCTGCCAGTGATTTGTTCTCATGATCGTCGGGAAAGTCGATGGTGAAGGACTTCGAATCACCAGCGCTCATGCCCACTACCTGATCAGCAAAACCGGGCACCAGATCACGGTCTTCCTGAGTCTTGGGATAAAGCACAAAGTCGAAGTCATCGCGATCAATGATGGTCTCGGTATGCCCTTCGCGCTGATGATCGTGTTCTTCGGCTTTTTCAGTAGATTCGCCTTCGGCCGCATCGGCGGGCTTTTCGGCTTCAGCTTCTTCCCCATGGGTGTGTTCATGCGCGGGGTGAATCATCTCCCCATAGACCGCGCCATGCACCATATCCCCAAGCTGCGCGGGGCGGGTAGCAGGTTCGATGACAGCGCGTTCAGCCCGAATGTCTTCAAGGGCTTCATCCACCATCTTATCTTCGACGACGGGTGCTTCATAGGGAATGCGGATCACCCGATAATCGCCCAGATCAGCACGCGGCTGCTTGGGCACCGTGAAGGTTAGGGTAATTGGAGGGGTAGTCTCAAATTTCTCCAATGTTCCGGGGGCGTAAGGTTCGATGGCAGATTGCGTAAGGGCAGAAGCATAAACATCGTTACCGAGGGTATCGAGCGCTTCTTCTAATACCGCCCCCTGACCTACATAACGAAGGACGACGCCGTAAGGTGCTTTGCCCCGACGAAAGCCCGGAATATTGACCTTCTGTCCAATGCGTCGTGCAGCGGATTGCATCGCCTTGTCAAGCACTTCCTGAGTGATCTCTACTTTAAGGCGAGCCATGTGATTGTCGAGATGTTCAACTTGGATATTCAATTTACTTTCCCCATGAAGCGAACTGCGCGGAACGTAAGCGCGATGGGGACGGGGGGACTTGAACCCCCACGGTATTACCACATGATCCTAAGTCATGCGCGTCTGCCATTTCCGCCACGTCCCCATTGAATGAATGATTATAAGATAGAAAAAAGCGCCTGACAATTGCGAAATTGAAGCCAAAGCTACGTTTTGAGAGCGGTGGAAAGGCGGGGGGTAGGCGAAGGTGGCATGGCGCGCCTACCTTTGTTAACATGTGCCCCATGTTGGAGGTAGGAGAAACGCGCTTCATGCCTGAGATTAAAAGTTTGTTTCCGGCACGTGCTGTGACGGCACTGTTGGTGTTGTGTGTGGCGTCGCTCGCCTGCAACATTCAGTTTGGGGGGGCAACCCCCGCCCCGGCCCAAACCCCGGTGAGCAGTATTCTGTGGATCGCCCCCGAAAACAACAGTGTGATCGCCGAAGGGGCCTCCATTGAAATTGCCGCAAGTGCCAGCGACAGCCTCAAAGGAATCGCTAAGATCACCTTCTTGGTGGATGGCAAAGCAATTGCGGAGGCTGATGCTCCTCTGATCGATGGTCAAGCCACTTTTGTCGCCAAAGCAGTCTGGGTGGCACAGGGGATACAGGGACACTTGCTCACTGCCGAAGCTGCCCGCGCTGATGGGACTGTGGTTGGTGAGGCTGGGGTGACCGTTCAGGTGGTGGCCCGCACCGATGCGGACTCCACTGTGATCGCCGCGCTGCTGCCTGTGGGATCAACGCCGCTGGCGACACCCTTCAGTACCCCGGAGACACCCTCTCCGGCGGCCTCCCTTGAGCCAAGTGCCACCCCACCAGTGGTGATCGCGGCCCCAACTGAGATCACCCCTGAAGCGGTGCCCAGCGCTACCTTTGCAGCGGTGGCCAGTGCTGGGTCGCCCACCCCAGAACCAACCTTTATCGCGCCCACCTTACGGGTTCTGTCAGAATTTTTGAATGTGCGTGCTGGGCCGGGGACGGATTTTGAGGCAGTAGGGCAGTTAAATCAGGGCAACACAGCCAAAGTTGTGGGGCGTAACGCCGAACGCTCGTGGGTCGTTGTGGAGTATGGGTCCATGCGCGGTTGGGTGACCACCAGCCCGACGGTGGTGGAGGTAATCGGGGATACCAGCAATATCCCGTTGGTAGCTGCCAATGTGCCCAACCCCACTCCGACCTTGCTCAATGCCTCACAACCGGGCTTAGCGCCTACCAGCCCCCCCGGAAATGTGCCTGATCTGGTCATTGAACAGTACCAGATTGTGCCTCAGTCGCCTACAGCCAATCAGACCTTTTTTGTGGTCATTGCGATTCGCAATCAGGGCGCGGTAGATGCACCCTCGTCGCTCCTCTCTGGAGTGTTCCAACCGGGTAACGAGGTCAGTGAGATGGCCGTACCGCCCATCCCAGCAGGGGCTTTGCTCACCTTACCCCCCATGTACGTAACTTTGCGCAGCGGTGGGGCCAATCAGGAGGCTGTACTGACTCTCGACAGCCGCAGTGAGATCGATGAGGGCCCGATTGGTGAACAAAACAACCGCCGCACCGTCACCTATAATGTGGGGAATTGAATGATCCCATCAAATCAACCTGTGGTGAACCCTGATGAGCAGGAGATTAATCCTGAGTTGGAACCGGCACTTGCCCCTGCCGATGATTTGGGGCATCTGGCGCTGGCCCGGATGCGTGCATGGGGCACATTCATGCTAATTCTCCTTGTTTGTCTGGGGATTGCATGGGCGCTTGGTGCTTTCCGAATGTAGGTCATGTGGGTACAATCCCCTGCCTGATAGGGTTAGTGATATGGAGGAACTGTCAGTGGTTGATGCAATCAAGGCTGATGAGGAAGCACAAGCCAAACCCCACACCCAACCAATAGGGATGCTTGCCTCCGCCCGTGCCCGTCGTTACGAATCTTGGGGGCGCTTTCCAAAGTCAAACCCCAAACGGGTGGTCTCGCTCCACTGGCTTAACGATTTGCCCAATTTGGAGTCTATTGAAGGCACCATCCTGCCTCACGGTTACGGACGCAGTTACGGTGACTCCTGCTTAAACAATGAAGGCACCCTGATCGACATTACGGGTTTGCGGCGCTTCATCAGCTTTGACCCTGAAACAGGCTTACTGCGCTGTGAATCCGGGGTGATGCTGGCAGATATTTTGACGTATTTTGTGCCTCGTGGCTGGTTTTTGCCTGTCACCCCGGGGACAAAGTTTGTCTCGATAGGAGGCGCAATCGCCAACGATGTGCATGGGAAGAATCATCACGGCGGAGGGACTTTCGGCCGGCATGTGACTGCCTTTGAACTGCTCCGCTCCGATGGTGAGCGGTTGATCTGCACCCCCACCCAGAACCCTGAAATGTTCCGCGCCACTATCGGTGGCTTGGGACTCACGGGGCTCATCCTGTGGGCCGAATTCAGGATGCGTCGTATCCCCGGCCCGTTTATTGCCGAGGAACGGGTAAAGTTCAAGTCCATTGAGGAATTTTTTGAGATCTCACAAGACGCCGATGAGCGTTTTGAGTACACCGCCGCATGGCTGGACTGCCTCACCTTCAAGCAGTATCAGGGACGCGGCTTCTGCATGTTGGGCAACCATGATCGATTGCAAACCCTGCCCGAACAGCAGATAAAGCCCAAGAATCTTCCGCCCGTACCTGTTGATGTACCCTCGTTTCTGCTCAACCCGCTCACCATGCGGATGTTTAACGAGGTCATCTACAATATGCAGATTCCCAAGCGGATTCAGCGGGTATCCCCTTATGATGGGTTCTTTTACCCACTGGATGCACTTCAAGACTGGAATCGGATGTATGGCAAAAAAGGCTTTTTGCAGTATCAGTTTGTGATTCCCTACAACGACAACTATCGCGCCCTCAAAAACATCCTGAATGAGATCTCAGGTTCTGGCGAAGGATCGTTCTTGGTAGTTTTTAAGACTTTTGGGGAAGTATCGTCACCGGGGATGCTCTCGTTCCCTCGGAAGGGCGTGACTCTTGCTCTCGACTTCCCCATGCGAGGCAGTTCCACTTTGGAACTTTGCACCCGTCTGGATCGCATGGTACGGGAGTCTGGTGGGGTGGTTTATCCGGCCAAAGATGCGCGCATGTCGGCCGCTGATTTTCAGGCGTTTTATCCCCAGTGGCGGGAGTTCAGCCGTTACGTTGATCCTAAATTTTCATCCAGCTTCTGGAGACGTGTGACCTCATGAATGTATTGATTCTCGGTGCAACTTCAGCGATTGCGCATGAGACCGCTAAAGCCTATGCAGCGCAGGGCGCAGCCCTCTATTTGGTAGGGCGCAACCCAGAGAAGTTAAATGCTAATGCGGACGATCTCAAAGTTGCGGGGGCAAAACAGATCGCGTGCCAGATCGTTGATTTGGATGATCTGGGCGCCCATGAAACGATCCTCAAAAACGCTGATGCGGCTTTGGGCGGCTTGGATGCAGTCGTGCTCGCGTGGGGCACTCTGGGCGATCAGACTGCCTCACAAACGAAGGTGGATGAAGCCCTGCGTCAGTTTCACACCAACGCGGTCAGTTATATCTCCATGCTCACCCTTTTAGGGAACTATTTTGAGGAGCGCAAGCAGGGCGTGATCGGGGTGATCACCTCAGTTGCGGGGGATCGGGGACGGGGTAGTAACTATGTTTATGGGGCCGCCAAAGGCGCGGTGAGCTTGTTCACTGGCGGGTTGCGGGCACGGTTGGCCAAAGTCGGCGTATCGGTAGTGACCATCAAACCCGGTTTTGTGGACACCCCCATGACTGCGGGCATGAAGAAAAATCCCTTGTATGCTAGCCCACAGAGCGTGGGCAACCGGATTCACAAGGCGATGGTAGGGGGGGAAAACGTGGTTTATACCCCGTCTTTTTGGATGCTGATTATGGGCATTATCCGCAATATCCCAGAGCGGATATTTAAGAAACTAAGTTTATAAGTACCGGCTTTCAGTGAGGCTTTGTTTGGAGATTCTATGACCGATCCACGTATCAAAAATCTCGCCCGGACTTTGGTCGAGTACTCTGTTGCCATCAAACCGGGTGATGTGGTCATGCTTTCGGGGGAACTGGCAGGGCTGCCGCTTCTCCGTGAAACCTATAAGGAAGTGGTGCGCGCAGGTGGACACCCGGTAGTGAACCTAAATGATGAGATCATGGGTGATTACCTTCTGCGTAATGGTTCTGATCAGCAGTTGGAGTGGATTTCGCCGCTGGAGTACTTTCTGGCGAAGGATGCCAATGTGTTGATCGCTATCCGCTCCACCGACAACACCCGGAGAGGCACAAGCATCGACCCCAAACGGATGGCACTTCGGGCGAAGTCCCGCAACGAACTGAATCGCATCCGCTTTGAGCGCTCCGCTGCCAATGATCTCCGCTGGACACTGACTCAATTCCCAACGGAGGCCTATGCACAGGAGGCAGACATGAGCCTCGCGGAATTTGAGGATTTTGTCTACGGCGCGACCTTTGCCGATCAGCCCGATCCAGTAGCCAAATGGCGCGAACTAGGCGCAAACCAGCAGAAATATGTAGACTGGCTCAAGGGCAAAAAACAGGTGGTGGTGCGGGGTGCAAATGTCGATCTGACCCTTTCCATCGAAGGACGCACTTTTGTGAACTCCGACGGCAAACACAACATGCCCAGCGGTGAGATTTTCACAGGACCAGTTGAGAACTCAGTGAACGGTTGGGTGCGCTTCACCTACCCCGCGATCCGAGAAAGCCGTGTGGTCGAAGGTGTTGAGTTGAAGTTTGAGCAGGGCAAGGTGATCAGTGCCACCGCAAAGAAAAACGAATCCTATTTACTGGCGCAGTTGGAAAGCGATCCGGGCGCACGTTATCTGGGCGAGTTCGCCATTGGCACCAACTTTGGGATTCAGCGCTTTACTGGAAACATCCTCTTTGACGAGAAGATCGGCGGCACGATCCACATGGCCTTAGGGCGTGGTTACCCGGAGACAGGCAGCCGCAACGAGTCCGCGATCCACTGGGACATGATCTGTGATATGCGCGACGGCGCAGAGATCATCGTGGATGGTGAACTGCTCTACAAGAATGGACAGTTCGCCTTCTAAAACGAGCAGGCACCCATCGGTGCTGCCCTTGCCCCAAGCCCATTCTAGCTTGCGGGCTGTCCCTCAATTTTATCGGGGTCTGGTGGAGGCACAGGTGGTTCAGTTATGGGCATGGTGAAGTAAAACTCCGTGCCCACTTCCCACTCGCTTACAAAGTTCATCTCACCGCCGTGGGTCTCGATGATCTTTTTGGCGATGACCAACCCCAAGCCCGTGCCTTGGGTATAACCAGAAGTATCACTGGCCCGGAAGAACTTCTCAAACATCCGCTTCTGATTCTCTTTGGTGATTCCCTGTCCGGTATCACGCACCCCAATGCGTGCCATCTTGACCTTTGCTTCAGGATCAGCGGGCGCAGTGACGGTGATGAAAATCTCTCCATTGGGTTTGTTGTATTTGATCGCATTGGTGAGCAGATTGAGCAAAACCTGTTTCAGTTTGCCCCGATCTGCATCCAGCAAACAAGTCCCATCTTCCACATGAACAGTCACATGTTTGTCGGAAGCCTGCTGGTTGACGATCTCCACACTCTCGCGGATCAGATCAAAGACGTTAAAGACCGATGCATCCAAGCGTGCCCGCCCTGATTCCAGCCGAGCCAGATCAAGGAAATCGGTGGTCATACGGGCCAGACGGTCGGTTTCACTTACGATAGTCTGGATGATGTCGGTGCGTCGTTTGTCGGGCAGATCAGGGCGCAGCAGCAGCGTGGTACTTGCTTTTAGGGCCGCCAAGGGGGTGCGCAGTTCATGCACCATCTCGGAGACAAAGTCGCTTTGCTGAAAGAGGCGCGCATTTTCGATGGCTACCCCGGCTTGGGCCGCGAGGGTGGTGAGGGTGTTGACATCATCCTCTGTCCACGTGGAGCCTTCGCGTTTGTTAACCGCTTGAACCACCCCGATCACCTTGTCAAAAGCGATCATGGGCACACACAGTAGATTGCGAGTGCGAAAATCGACCACCCGATCCACCCCCTGAAAATGCCGGGGATCGTTCTGGGCATCCTCTACGAGCACCGGTTCGCCATGCTTCACCACCCACCCGGCAAGGCTGCCTTCCAGTGGGACCACAATCGCTTCCATCGCCCCCCGAGTCATGGTTGCCTGAGAAGCGGCTTCAAAGCGCAGTTCCCCGGTTTTTTGATCAAGGAGCATGATCGAAGCCGTCTCGGTATCGGTGAGTTCTGTTGCCGCCTTAATAATGCGCGCAAGCAGCGTACTGAGATCGAGCGTGGAGTTCAACTGGCGGCTGATCTCCATCAAGCGCTCGTAGCGCGCCATAAGCTGCAAATAATTGCGGATCGCCACCTCATTACTGTACAACGGCACCGGCTGAGATGTCATTGCGATGTCCCCCGCGTTCCCTCATCTTTAATCCAGCGCCCCAAAGAAGCGCTGATCACTGGAATATGGGCACTATTATACGCCATAACCTAAAAAGGT
>JACSRJ010000135.1 GCA_014879835.1 Anaerolinea sp. | reverse complement strand
ATGCGGGATCTACATCCCCTGCGATTTCCTCCAGAGAGTTGAGGGCTGCATTGAGCTTGAGTGCGCCTGCCTCCAACCGTGAAAGATCAAGCAGATTGCCCACCAACTCATCTAGTTGATCCGCCTCCACCTCAATGGTCTGAGCAATCTCTGAGCGCTCTTGAGGCGGCAGCGTTGACCCAAATTCGCGTAGATTGCTGGCGGACGTTTTGATGATTGTGATCGGGGTACGCAGATCATGGGAGACGGCACGAAGCAAGGTTGTTTTGAGCCGATCCGCCTCCTCAAACTGCTGGCTTTTGCTGGCCTGCTCCGCCAGTTCGATTCGCTGGAGGGCCATGCCTACCTGAACCGCGCAGGTCTCCAACAAGGCCAACTGAGGTGGATTGGGTGATTCACCAAAGATGAGGCGTAAGGTTCCATAAACCTTTTCGCCCGCCTGAATGAGCAAGTAGTGAGCGAGCGCGTCCGGGGCAAGTGGCGGACTGGTTGTGGAGAGAATCTCCGCGCTGATGGCCCCTAACTCATGCTCCATAAAGCGAATGAGTGCCTGCCGAATATCGGCTTGGGTGGTTAATTGGTTAAGGATACGCACCAAATGATATAGGATTGACTGCTCTTGTGCGCGTTGTTGGGCAAGCTGACGTTCACCGCGCACATTTGCCCCCAGACGGCCCGCAATTGCCCCAACAGTTACAAACACCACCAGATCAAGTACCTCACGGGGGTCGGCCACAAAAAAAGTGTAACGCGGCTGGACAAAAAAGAAGTTGATGCTGGCGAAGCTCAAAAATGCGCTCAGGGATGCCGGGCCAGTGCCCAAACTTACCCCAACAATGAACACCAGCAGCAGGTAGAGCATGGCGCTGTTGGCAAAGGTGAGATAGTCCTGTAAGGGGATTTGCCCTAGGGTGAGGGCCGCAAGCCCAGCTACAGCCAAACCATAAGCACTGACGGTGCGTTTGAGGGACATGAAGGGCCCAGTTATCTGCCTCTTCAGGCGATCAGGCGGGCTGCCCACAGCAAGAGCAAATTCACCGCGATCTGGCATGTCCATGCGGTGAACAAGCCAATTCGCTCCCGAAGGTAACTATACAAAAAGCTCAAAAAGAGGAAACTGATACCCACCACCAGCCCCACGAGGGGAAATTGCAGGAAACCCAAGGCCGGCAGGAAAAGCAGCAGCGACCAGAATGCTGCTGCAAGGCTGGTCACAATCGGCCCGCGTGAGGATTGTAAAGCTCCTCGGAAAAAGAGCGTTTCTGCCAAAGGCATGACAAACACCACCGACTGAAAGAGCGCGGTATCCCCAACCCCGGCGAACATCTCCTGAGACAGTCGTTTCAACTGGGCCCCACCGACAATCAGCAGAGGCAGTCCCACCAACAACCCATAGGCAGCACCGATCAACAGGTCACGGAGGCTGGGGCGTTCCACAGGGAGATCATCAGCGGTGATCGCCCCGACTCCCACCACCGCCGCGCCCACCCACAGCAGGGTATAACGCACATCGGGCGCAAAACTGCTCGTGCCGATGATCATGATCACGATCAGCACAATGTAGGCAAGAGTGGGGTCAAGGTTGAGCAGCGGCTCATCGGGTTCTAGGTCAAAGAGGGTCTCGGCCGCATCTTCGTCACCTTCCACATCTTCCATTGGCACAGGCTCGATCACTGGAACAGGTGTCGGGCCGAGTTCTACCGGGGTGGAACGCCGTGTAATCTCCGCATGGGGCGGGGTTTGGGCAGGTTCCACTGCTGCGGGCAGTTCGGGATTGGTCGGGCGAAAGGATGAAGGTGGACGAAGAGGCGTTGGGGTAGGTGCAGGGGCTTCAACCGGGCCGATCATCGGCTGCATCGGCTGAAGCGGTTTAGGCATTTCAGGGATGGCGGATGGTGTGGATTCCTCATCCGAGGTCATCCACGCAGGCGGCTTGGGTAAAGAGAGGGTACTTCTCTTGGGTGGCTCCGATGGTTTGTCGCTCATCCGCTAAAGTTCCTGTCCCCCTAAAGTGAAATCGCCTACCCCAACCTGTGGAATGGAATAGGCGAGTGTTGGTAGGTGATTAGTAGCGGCGCACAATGACCTTGTAGGCGGTGGGCTGGCGGGTCTGGAGGGTTTGGTATTCCTCCCGATAGCGGCGCACCTCATCCAGATCGATCCGAGCGACACAGTACCCTTCGGCGGGTTCAGGCGCTTTTTTATCGGTCCCGCCCTTGCGCACTGACTCAGAATGTTCACGGTGAGGCTTATCCATCGCCAGCACTTTAGGGGTATCCGCTTTCTTTTCGGCTGTTTCCCCCTTGCCGTCTGCATTTGCCTCTGGTTTTTGGGCTTCGGTGTGCTTTTCGCTCTTTTCAGCCTTATCACCCTCCTCTTTGAGGATGACCCCATCCTTTTTTGCGGCTTCGGCTTCTTTGGCCTTCTTCTCGGCTTCGCGGCGGGCTTCGGCTGCGGCCTCCAACGAGGCTTTGGATTCCTTCAAAGCGGCGATCTCGCGGCGCATCTCATCTTGTTCGCGCTGGATTTCCTTGCGCAGTTCAGCGTCGGTTTCAAGAGCCGCCAATATGCGCCCCCGCGGGCTGACGATCATGCTTTCACCGCCAAATTTCATGGTCACGTCTTCGCCGACCCGGTTGGCTCCGGCCACAAACAGGGAATTTTCGTAAGCGCGGGCACGGACATAAGTTTTCCATTCGTCGATGGCACTGCTCTCCCAGTTGGCAAGGCAGCAGATCAACTCCGCCCCTTCGAGGGCCTGAGCGCGCGCCACTTCGGGATAAGCCAAGTCCCAGCCCAGCATCAATCCGACTTTACCCAATTCCCCCGCATCAAACACCGGAATCTTGAAACCTTCGCGGAAGGCCATGCGCTCCTCACCACGCAGGTGAAGTTTGTTGTAGTGACCAAGCAGTTCGCCTTCGGGGCCGATCAACACAGCGGAGTTATAGAGAATGCTCTCAACTTTTTCTTTGGTGGCCAGCCCAAAGGCGATATAGACGCCTGTATCGGCTGCCCGCTGCGCCATCAGATTGACTGCCGGGCCCGGCACTCGCTGCGCCAATTCGGTGAACTGGACACCCAATTCATAACCGCTGGTGATCAGCTCCGGAAACACGATCAAGTCAACTTTTTGCTGTGAGGTGATGGTCGAGATGAAATCCGACATTTTCACCAGATTATTCTCGGTACTGCCGAGTTCGGGTTTCATCTGAACCGTTGCTACTGTTATTTCACGCATCGGGCTTCCTCAACTGGTGCTTAAAATCGAACGTCTGTTCAAGATGCTATTTTGCCACATTTTGGGCAAAAAACCAATACAGTTTTAGCCCCTGTTTAACTTGTCTCACGCAGGGACTTTAAGACTGCCTCCAGTTCCGAAGGCAGGGGGGCGCTGATGGTGATTGCTTGCCCACTGGCTGGGGCGATTAGGGTAAGTGACTCGGCGTGCAGAAAATGGCGACTGAGTTTGATCTGTTGTTTGCGCCGTCCATAGACCGAATCGCCCACGATAGGATGGCCGATGAAGGCCAGATGCACCCTGATCTGATGGGTGCGCCCCGTTTTGGGTAGAACTTCCAGCAAGCTGAAATCACCTAAGCGTTCGATCACCTTAAAATGAGAGACGGATTCACGTCCGCCGCGGTTGGCAGGCATAACGGCGATCTGTTTTCGCTGGTGGGGATCACGCCCTAGAGGTGCATTGATCTCCCCAGTGAGGGTTGCAGGCACACCTTCCACCAGCGCAAGGTAACGTTTTTGGACAGTGCGCGCTGCAAACTGCCGCATCAGGGTGAGCCGGGCCGCTTCGGTGCGGGCCACCAAGATCACCCCGGAAGTGTCTTTATCCAACCGATGGACGATCCCAGCCCGCCCTTCACCGCCTGCCTGAGCCGCCTCGGGGTAACGGGCCAGAATGGCGTTCACCAGTGTTCCGGCAGCATGGCCCGGCGCAGGATGCACCACCATACCAGCAGGTTTATCCACTGCGACCATGAGCTGATCTTCATACAAAATACGCAGCGGGATGGACTCTGGGGTGATATGGGCATTGGCCTCAGGTGGAGCGATCACATTTTCATGAAGGTTTACAGTGATTGATTCGTCACCCTCGACGCGGTAGGCTGGTTTGCCCGGTTTGCCGTCAACCTCCACAAAGCCCTCTTTGATCAGGTTCTGAACGCGGGCGCGGGAGAGTCCTAGATCAGGATTGAGTCGATCCGTGATCAATTTATCAAGGCGTTCGCCCACTTCGGTGGGGACAGGGGTAAAAGTAATGCTTTGGGTCATAGCAGAAGTATATCACACTCTCAAGGGAAGCTCTGGCGTGTCCACTGGAGGGGGTCTACCTGCACCCCGCCAACAAACATCTCCCAATGGAGGTGTGGCCCTGTGACCCGTCCGGTCTGTCCCACCGTCCCGATCACCTGCCCCTGCTGGACGACCTCACCCACCCGCACCTTGATCTCGGTTTGATGCCAATACCCCGTGTACACCCCCCAACCATGATCGATCAGGGTGGCATTCCCCCGCACATTGAGTGTCTCCGCCATAACCACCACCCCTGCCGCGGGCGCATAGATGGCAGCACCGGGCATGGCCGCAAAATCTGTCCCAGCATGGATGCGATCAAAACCGCTCCCATTATAGGATCGACGGGTGCCAAAGGGTGAGGTGATAGGCGCGGGGCAGGGCAGCCCCATCAACCCTCCAAAGTAACGCTGAGGGGTAAAGGGGGATACAAGGGTGCTGATCTTTGCCGCTTCTGGTTCGGTAATCTTCGGGTTCAAAAGGTCTTCCTGACCGGGCAAGAGTTGGATGGTTTCATAGTTGTAGCCACCATCCTGAATCTTGACCGGGCGCTCAAAAAAGGTGCGCTTGCCCGATTCTTCGGTGGCCTGCATCCGAAGCCAATATAGCCCCGGTGGCGCAAAAGAATCAACCCCCACCAGCGCAGCGTGAAAAGTACGACTTTCATCGCTGATCACCCCAACCACTCGATCCATAAACATCAGGTCGATCTTGGCCGGCAGCGCAGTCACAATCCGAAAGACGGCCGTTCGACCCTGATCAACTGGTGCGGGCTGCATCTCGATCCGGGCGAAGGGGAAGGGTACATCGGTCAGGGTAGGGCCATCCACCGCGCCGGGGACGATCAACTTCTGCCCCGGATAGATGGCCGTAGGGCGCGACAGCCCGTTGAGGATCAGGATCGCCTCTGCGGAGACGCTGTAGCGCAGCCCGATCCGGTAGAGGTTCTCATCCGCCTGAACCACATGAATCCAGCCGCTGGCGATGCCCTGATCGCCGCTGGAAGACCCTTCTTGAAGGCGAAGCTGCTCCCCCACATGAAGCAGCGCCGGGTTGAGAATGCGATTGATCCGGGCAATCTCCGTGGGGCTTGTACCGTAACGGGCCGCAAGACTAAACAGGGTGTCTCCGGGGGTGACGATGTGTTCTGTCGGAACTCCCGGCGTGCCGGGGGCGGGGTTGGGAATCAGCAGGCGCTGCCCTACGGTGATCGCGGACGGATCGCTGATCCCATTCGCCTGAGCAATCGATTCGACGGTCGTCCCATAACGGACAGCGATTCGGTAGAGGGTTTCCCCACGTTGGACAATATGAATGGTCGCGCCAGTAGGGGCGCTGCTGCCGCCGTCTTGCGCCAGCAGAGGCGTATTTCCCCCGAAGAATAAAACGGTGGCTAAAATGAGGCATACCATCAATCGCTGGCGCATGGTTCAGACCGTTTGGGAGACTGCTTTACCATCATCAAAAAGATTCTTTCGCCATGCTACCTCACTGGATAGCCCTCCGAGGCGTCCAAAATGGAGAACCTGCGGTGCGCACGGCACAGCCGAGACCAATTCCGCAACCGGGACTTCTTCAAACCCCCAGCGCTGCCAATAAGTGCCAGCAGTGGTGCTGAAACAATAGAGGTGGCGGTAACCGGATTGCTCACAGGCAGCGAAGACCTGCCTCACCAGAGCTGCTCCAACACCCTGTGCGCGCTTTTCGGGTACCACACGAGCGCTGCGTAAAAGGGCAGCTTCTGGGCCCTGTTCAACCCCAATCACCCCGATCAAGGACAGTTTTGGCAGGGACTCAGCAAGCCAGTACTTGGTTTGGGGGGCAAGAACCCCTTCAATGACCATCCCTGCTTCGCTGAGGAACCGCACAATCTTGTCTTGATCCGCTGCCCCCGCCTCGCGGATGTGAAACCGTACCATAGACCCTTCTCCGCCTTCCACATGATGAGGAATCATAACCTGCGAAAGCCTGTTTTGAAAAATCCGAGGGGAATCGGTAGGACAATCACTCCAAAGCCCGGTTTGAAAGGGAGCAGCGCAGATCTCATCCCCTACCCCGAATCCCATATGCATTAGCACACTCGCTGCGCTATAATCATCGTCTATGATGAAACCACTTTACCCAGTTCTGGTGTTGTTGATCCTAATCGGTACCGCCCTGCTTTTTCCGTGGGGTACACTGAGCGCACAGTCGCCTACCGTTACCCCCCTGCCCAGCGTGACCCCTTCGCCGACGCGCCCTTTGGACATAGCAACTGGCGCACCGGCAACGGCCACCCTAGTTGTCACCAACACCGCCGCCTCACCCCCCAATGCGCCAGCCCCCAGCGCAACTTCACCCCTGCTCGTTGTGACTCCGAGTGCCGCGCCAACACTGGTTGTGACCAGTGTCCCAGTTGAAGCTGGAACCACCCCACCCCTCAGCATCAAATTTCCACAGGGTTGGAAAGGTGCTTTTGGCCGGGTTCCGGTGCGTACCGCGCTGGAGGAGCGCCGCCTCAACATCGCCATTTACCGGGGCCCAGTCCCCGGCGGGATTGGTACCATTGTGGTCATGTGGGGTTTTCCTAGCATCGCCCCGCCTATTGCGGCTGGCACTGAGACCACTGTTACCCCCGGCAGTGTCCCTGTTGATCTGGTCAGCCAGATGCTTTGGGCTGATGGGCTGAGACTGCTGCAAGGCACATTGGTAGATATTACCTGCAATGTGGGCACTTCTGGACAGCGCCCACTTAAAGTGGGTGGCGTGGATGGTGTGGGTACATTCTTCAACGTGAGCGGATGTCAGGACGAGCCAGAAACAGCCGGTTGGTTCGTAGGGGTAAGCCCCTATGGGCGCAACCTACTTTTTTATGCTTACATTGAGCCGATCACCGCTTACAACGAGGCCCGAAATACCCTTCAGGGGATTCTGGATGGGGTGGTGTTCACTTCACCCCCGACTGCCACACCGGCTCCAAGTGCTACCAGTGCGCCTTAGACGCGCTCAGATTGTTTATTGAGGAGTGTGAGACTATGTCTTCTACAACGCCCGACACAATTGCTTACATGGTTTTAGGGTATGCCGCTGCGATCATCATCATGTTAGGGTTAACCGCATACTTATATATGCGGGGACGCCGCCTCAAAGGCGAACTGGCGCTTTTGAAACAGCTTGAAGATGAAGATAAATCCTGAGCATTGCCCATCTTTTGAGCGCACCGTCCTCCCCGTGATAGGGATGATGCGCTCAAGGTCTATACTGGTTCATTCCCCGATCTTGATCCCGATCAAAGAACCGAATCGGCTTTGGTCATACCCTGTATAGCAGTTTGCTGCTTGCACACAGGAAAATGCCCATGAATGGGGTCTCCCCGTCGGGAATTTTTTCAGAGATGACCGTTGAAGCTCTGATGGAAGCCTACCTTCGCTGGGTGACGCCTGTGTTCATGCGTTATCGTTTGATGTGCGTGGGCTGCCCCTTTTGCCAGTTTCATACCTTGGCAGAGATCGCCCTCATTTACGACCTTGATCTCAACACCCTATTAAAGGAACTGGACGAGGCTATCGTCGCTGGTTTAAAGGACAACCCCAAATGATCAACACTGCTGAGACGAGCAGCGCCAAAACCCCGGCCAAACGCAAAAGCGCCTTTCGGAGTGTGGCCCTGCCTGCTGAACATGGAGGATGGGGCTTTCTCCTTGAACCGATCCTGCTCGGTCTGATCGCTTTCCCTTCATGGGCTGGGCTTGCCCTTGGGGTGGCTGCATCAGGTGTTTTCCTCCTTGATCAACCTCTCAAAATCGCAGTTAAGGATTCCCTCCGGGGCAAGCGTTACCCGCGTACTGCCCTCGCAGAGCGGATGACCATGGTGTATGGCGGATTGGCCGTTGGGGGGCTGATCTTGGCCTTGATGGGGACGGCTCAGCCCTTTTGGGGTGTGATCTTCGGAGCGCTGCCACTGGCCCTGCTGAAGGTGATTGCCGGGACGCAGAATCAGGGCCGTGCGCTCAGCGCAGAGATCGGGGGGGCGCTCGCGCTGGCCGGGGCAGCAGCGGCCATCACCCTTGCCGGTGGGGCAAGCCTCACAACAGCCCTTGCGGCGTGGTTGGCCCTTGGGTTGCGAGACATCAGTTCGATCCTCTATGTGCGGGCACGCCTGCGGCTGCTGCGGGGTGAACCAACCTCAGTGCGCGCAGCCCTGATCGCCCATCTGATAGGGCTTGTGATCCTGTTGGGGATTACGATAGGTGGGGTTTGGAATTGGCTCGCGCCGCTGGCCGGGTTGATACTTCTGATCCGCGCTGGTTGGTGGCTGCGGGCAGATCAACCCCCTGTGAGAGCACCTGTGGTCGGTTTTCAAGAAATGACCATGGGGATCACCTTTGCCCTGCTGGTGGGAATTTCGATCTGATCCCTGCTCCTCAGTTTTTGTCGCCCTGAACCAAACCTAGGTCGATCAGGCGCTGATTGGCATCTTCTTCAGGGACTTCAAAACGGTTGCTCAGGCTGATTGCGGTACGACTGCTAAAAGAGA
This sequence comes from Anaerolinea sp., assembly GCA_014879835.1. Taxonomy (GTDB): domain Bacteria; phylum Chloroflexota; class Anaerolineae; order Aggregatilineales; family UBA2796; genus UBA2796. The sequence continues at coordinate 15,231 of JACSRJ010000135.1, read as the reverse complement.
CCTCCGCCAGCATGGATGAAGGGATAATGATGGCGCGGGCAAACATCCGAATATCCTCATCACTGGTCGCAAAGACAGAAAGCTGACGCTGTGCACCCCATTCGCTGCGGCAGATATGCCGGGCTAACAGACGCGCCACAGACATGCGTGGGCTGTACAAGTGTTTGACGCTGATGAAGGACAGTGATAGTTCGCTCAGATTCACTTCCTGCCACATACCCGGTTTGGGACGCTTGAGCATTAACTCAATAGGCACAGGCGGGCGCTCAACATCAAAGGCCTGAAGCAGATCAGACACGGCGGCTTCAAAAAGATCGAGTTTCTGGGGCGGTTGCTCGTTTGCAGCGCTCATAGGGATGTGACTATGCCCCTTCAGTTTGTTGGACGTTCAAAAAACCACAACAAGGTATTGCCATAACGGCGTTCCTGTTGGGCTACAAGATTCTCAAGGTTCACTGGCTGCTGTTCTTGCGGATCGATCTGGACAATCACGAGTCCGTCTGCCGCTACATGGTCCGGAAATTGATCCAAGCGCTGGAGGGTCTCCAACCACAAATTCTGGTACTGTGGCGGAGCCACGTAGACGATTTCAAAACCTTCGGGTTCAGGTGCACTGAGGTACTCAAGCACATCCTGACGTTTGATCTCCGCAAATTCACGGAGTTGGGTGAGTTCAAGGTTGGCCTCAATGGTCTTGATCGCGGGGTAGGCGTTATCTACGAAACGGGCAAAATCCGCACCTCGGCTTAGGGCTTCAATGCCCACGCTGCCCGTACCCGCATATAGATCAAGAAACGAGGATTCCACCACCTGAGCACCAAGAATGCTAAACAGCGCCTCCTTGACCCGATCCATGATCGGACGTGTGCCCGTCCCCGGAACGAGTTTTAGTTTGCGCCCTTTGGCAGACCCAGCAATCACGCGGATCGACATGCTCGACTCACCCTACCCCTTAAGCTTTGAGCTTTTCGGTTTCGACCAGATGCTGTTCGACCAGACGGAGGAGCATCTGAAACCGGGAAGTATCATCCACACCCTTGCCCATTTCAGCTTTGATCAGGGTGATGACTTTCTTGAACAAATCTGCGGCCCTGCTGGCCTGCCCAAGCGCCCGCTGTGAGAGCGCCAGTCCCAAATTGGCGTCAATATGATCCGGCCATTCTTCAAGCAGTTTTTGGAACTCCCGAACCGCGCTTTCATCCTGCTTGCGGACGTGCTGGCTCCATGCCTGCCCCACCCGCACATCAAATTCGGTAAACTCGCGCAGTCCGGTCTTAGGTTTTGTTGTACTCATCTGCCTTTATCCCACAATTCTTTCAAGGTTATCTTTCTGCCAAAGGTAGGGTGAAGTATAGCCGATTGATCCGCTTGCACACAATTTGAAAATTGTGTACAGTGAGTCTCAATTTATCTCCAATGGTAAGGATCGGTGACGGTAAGATGGCCCGACTTCCGGTTTCCACGGCCCTTCTGGCATCCCTCGAAGCACGACTGCGCACCCTGTTACCGGCTGACTTGTACGCGGCAGCATGGGTTGACCCGACCCCCGCGACCCTTCAAAAGGTTTTTGAGCACCTGCGCACCCTCCAAAGCATTTTGTATGACTATATGCCCCGTCAGGTCTCAGAGACTCTGCCTCAACCCGGAGAAGTCCGGCGCGAATGGCAGGAAGGAACCCTGATGTTCACCGACCTAGCGGGGTTTACCCCATTGATGGAGGCGAACGCGGCCGCGGGCAAAGGTGGCGCACGTTCGCTGCTCAGAGTCCTCAATGATTACTTCGGCACGATGATCGAGATCATCGGTAAATCTGGGGGCAATCTGCTTGAATTTACGGGGGATGCGATGCTGGTGCAGTTCACTCCCAACAGCCGTCTTAATGAGACCGCTCAGGCAGTGCGGGCCGGACTGCGGATGCAGCGGGCGATGGCACGTTTTAAGGATATTGAGACCCCAACGGGCAAACAGACTCTAGGGATGCGGGTGGGTATTCACAGTGGGCGCTTCTTCACTGCTGATATAGGCACCCCTTTCCGCATGGAGCATGTGCTGTTGGGTGGGGCCGTGCAGCGCACCAAACACGCCGAAGGTTCTGGGCAGGTGGGGCGGGTCAATTTGACCGATGAAGCCCTTGAGCGGGTGAGTGATCTGTTTCGTTTTGAAGAGGGCAAACCCGGGTTCAAATTGATCATTGATGATCTGGCTAATGAACTGGGTGAATATGACTTCACCCCCGGCGGCCGCCGTCTGGCCCGTGCGCTCCTGATGGATCGGAGCGTGTCAGGGCTGCTGGCGGAGATCGAGGGTGTGGTGAATGTGGTAGAACCACTGGCCAGTTATCTTCCTCGCGCTGTCCTCAACCTGCTAGTGGAGAATGCTGCTAAACGGCAGATTCCGCCTGATTTCACTTCACCTACAGTGGTCTTTGTGAACCTCATCGGCCTGCCCGAATCCGTGGATCGAGTCCGCCCCGAAGAAGAAAATGGGCTGGCCAACAGCTTCTCACGGGTCTTTGGGCTGGTGAACGCGGCCACGGAAGCCCGTGGTGGTGTCCTGAAGAAGGTCACTTGTCACCTTTCGGGATCGGACATCATGATCATCTTTGGGGTTCCCAACGCCCATACCAATGACGCTTACCGTGCAGCCGAGTGCGCTCTGACCATCCGGGATATTATTACCACCCTCCACCCCCCAACGGTGGATGGCGCACCAGTCAGTGTGTACTGCCAGATTGGGATTGCCAAGGGTGGGGTCTTTGCCGCAGAAATCGGGGAACCGCGTGGACGCCGAGAATTTAACGTATTGGGCGATGCGGTGAATACAGCGGCACGGTTGATGGGGAAGTCCCAGCGTAACCAAATCCTGATGACTCCGGCCGTGTTTGAAGAAGTGGGATCACTGCTTCGCACCGAACCAGTAGGGGAGATTTCGCTGAAGGGCAAAAGCGCCCCAATCATGCTTTACGCCCTAAACGGATTCCCCACTGAATAGACCTGCCTCGTGCGCGCCCCCTTTTCCTGCCTACGGGCGGAAAAAGGGGGCCGGGGTTGAGGGTGAGCCCTTATCCAAACACGCTCATAAAGCGCGCCCAGTCAAAGTGAGCATCCAGTGTCTCACGGAAGCGGTTGAGTTTCTCTGGATGCGCCAACCGCGTCTTGCCAAAGTACCTCTCGACCCGTTCCACCGCATCAATGGTGTTATCCGGCACCAAAACCACCGCGACTCCGCGTTCTTCGGCGTGCTTCAGCACCGTTGAGGTGGGGTTTAGGTTGCCCGTCAACAGCAGCGCTGTGGTGGAGGTCTCAAGTGCTGCCGCCTGAATATCGGCCCGGTCGCCGCCAGTGATCACCAGCTTACGTAAGATGCGTCGGAAGTAGCCCATGGCGGTTTCAACACTCATCGCGCCGACAGTGATATTCTCGATGATGGCGTCTCCACGCCCTTTCACGAGGGTTTTGCCCCCAGCGATGGCGGTCATTTCATCAACGGTCATCGACATGAGGGTATGCTGTTGGGGCAGCACCCCTAGAATGCGCACATTCTGACGTTCGAGGAAAGGCACGATCTTACCCTTCACGTGATCCATCGCTTCTGCCGGGACACTGTTGATCACCGCGCCCACCAGCATATCTTTGCCCGCAGCCCCAACCCGGTCACGCAGGGCCAACACATCGTCCACGAGGAAGATACCGCTGCGATAGCGCACCACCCCCAAGGTGGGTAAATCCAATTCATCGATCAAGCGCACCGGGCTGACTTCCACCCCGTAACCTTCACGCAGGCTTGAGCCACCCTCGATGATCAGGACATCTTTACCATCGCTTGCTTTTTGGTACGCCGCTTTCACGTCGTCCAGAAAGTTACGGTTGGCTTTGCCGTGCAGGATTTTGTCAAAAAGGGACTCATCGATAACCACAGGGGAGAGTTCCTCCGTGGGGATATTCAAACCTAGGCTGCGCTTCACAAAATCAGCGTCCTCATCGATCACCTTGCCGCCGCTGATGAACGGTTGAGTGCTGACTGGCTTGAAATACCCGACTCGCTTACCTGCTGCTTGCAGTTTGAGTCCGATACCAAGCGCAAGGGCCGTCTTGCCCGAAAAAGTCACCACTGCCGTAATATATAGAGGTTTCATGGTTTATGCTCTCGCTCTCAGGAAAATACCTTGATACCAAACAGCATCCCCCACTGTTGAGTGGGGGAGCAGATTTATTTACTTAGAAGCCAGTACCAGACGCATATCCAAGGACACCGCCCCCCGCCCCTGATCGTAGACCAACAGGGGGTTAATGTCTAACTCGACAATTTCGGGGAAATCGGTCACCAACTGGCTTATCTTGAGCAGGGTCTCGATGATAGCCGCCTTATCTGCTGGTGGCGCGCCCCGCACCCCATCTAGCAGGTGATGCGAGCGAATCTCCCCAAGCATCTCGTTGGCCTGTGTCTGATCAAAGGGCGCAACCCGGAAGGTCACATCTTTGAGGACTTCTACATAAATCCCCCCTAAACCAAAAGTCACCAGCGGCCCAAACTGAGGATCGCGGTTCATGCCCACCAGAATTTCCATCCCTTTAGGCAGCATCTCCTGAACCAGACAGCCCCAGATGACTGCACCCGGCACATAACGCCCTGCTCGATAGACGATCAAATCAAAGGCATCACGCACATCATTGGCGTTGGTCAAATTTACCTTAACCCCGCCCACATCGGTCTTGTGCAAAATGTCAGGGCTGGCGATCTTAAGCACCACTGGATAACCGATCTGATCGGCAAAGGCGACGGCCTCATCCGCAGTTGCGGCCAGCTTTGCCTGCGGGATACGTAGTTTGTAGGCGCTCAGGATTTCGCGGCTTTCGGAATCACCGATGCTCACCCGTCCATCCTCGCGCACTTTACGGATGACGGCGCGCACATGATCATTATCGACCTCAAACCGGGTCGGTTTAGGATCGGGGTGATCACGCAGCACGCGGTAGTCACGCATCGCTGCAAAGGCACTGGCGGCCCGCTCCGGGAAGGGGTAATTAGGCACGCCGTAATCTGCTGCCAGTTTGTCCACGGCCTCACTCACCCGATATTCCCCCATGATGCAGCTTAGGATCGGTATATCCCGTGCCGCCCCAATCTGTTTGGCGGTCTCACCAATAGCCTTCGCGGTGGCCTCGATCTCGGTCATGGCCTGAGGCGTGACGATCACGATAATCCCATCCACATTGGGATCAGAAGCGACTTTCTCAAGGGCAAAATGGTAACGATCAGCAAGGGCGTCGCCCAAGACGTCAACGGGGTTTGCAGCGCTGGCAGCATCTGGCAGAAACTCCTGAAGGGCAGTGGTGGTAGCGCTTTCAAAACGGGTGAGACTCAATCCAGCCCTTTCAAGCGCATCGGTACACAGAATACCCGGCCCCCCGGCATTGGTCACAATGGCCACCCGATCCCCCTTGAGCAGCGGTTGATAGGCAAAACCGAGGGCGTAATCAAAGAGGTCTTGCATGGTCTCCGCCCGAAGCACCCCTGCCTGTTTGAATGCCGCAGCATATGCCTGCTCCGAGCCTGCCAGTGATCCGGTGTGACTCGAAACCGCCCGTGAGCCTGCTTGAGTCACCCCACTTTTGACCACAATGATCGGTTTTTTGCGGCTCACCTGACGGGCCGTGCGCATAAAGGCCTGACCGTCGGGCAGCCCCTCACTATATGCGAGGATCACTCTGGTGTGGGGATCATCGGCCCATGCCAGCATCAGATCGATCTCGGAAATATCGGCTTTGTTGCCCAGACTCACAAACTTGGAAAAACCGATCCGAGACCCAGCCAGACTCCAGTCGAGGATCGCTGTGCCCAGCGCACCCGATTGAGACATAAAAGCGATAGGACCCTTGGGCGGAGTGCCCGCAGCAAAGGTGACATTGAGTGGGGTGAAGGTGTCGATCACCCCTAAGCAGTTGGGCCCGATGACCCGGATGCCATACCGTTTGGCAATCTGGATGACTTCGGTCTCGCGCTTCATGCCTTCATAACCTGCTTCGCGGAAGCCGGCGCTGATGATCACTACGGAGCCGATCCCTTTTCGTCCGCAAGATTCGAGGGCTGAGGGGACTTGAGGATAGGGGATCACCACCACCGCGAGATCGGGCGTTTCAGGGATGTCCTCAACAGAGGCAAAGGCCGGGCAACCGAGGATATTCCCCGCTTTTGGGTTGATCGGATAGATTTTGCCTGCATAGCCACTATCGAGGGCATTTTTGAGGACAGCGTAACCAAGTTTGTCCGGGTTTGCGCTCGCCCCAATAACGGCAACGGATTTGGGCTGGAAAAAACTTTCGAGCATAACGGTTCCTTATCTTAGATGAAGGCGCGGGCTTGGCTCACCTTCCCGCGACTGCTGAGTCCATGTTTGTGATGTGTAAGAAGCGTTGATCAGCCTTCTAATCGTCGAAGGTGTTCCATAAGTTTGCGCAAATAATAAGTGAGCGCCGGTTCCATTTCCCATTTTGCCTCTATCCACGGCAGGATGCGCCCATGATATAACAACGCTTGATGCAGTGCTGCCAGCGGACGGGCCACGATCAACGCCTGTGAGAGCGCAGTCTCATCGGCAAATGAACGCCAATGGCGCAAATACTCATCGGCCAAGGACTGCTCCGTTTCGCCTGTAAGGGCGGGATAGGAATCACGGAGTTTATCGGAGAAAGTACAGTAACTAAAAAATGGGTGGGAAATGGTCGCATTGGCCCAGTCAAAAAAGACCTCTTGCCCGCCTTCGCTCACAACCACATGTTCAAGCGAAAAATCGCCGTGTTCTAAAGAATGGGGAATCCCTAATTCTTCAAGATCAAGACACATCTGCTTGAGGAGAGGAAGGGCATCACGGAGCAATGCATAATCAGACGCAGTGAATAAATCCGGGTAGCTCGCAGGGATTTCCGCAGCGAAACTGTCGATCTCGCCGATGATGGTACTCAGGCGTCGTTCGGGCACACCCAGAGCACGGATCGCCTCCATATCAACCGTGAGTTGGGCCTGCATCGCCCCAAAAGCACTTAGCGATTTTCGGATGCAGTCCTCATCGGGGCACTGTTCAAGGGTTTCGCGCCCAAAATCGCGGATCAACATCCAACCTTCTTCTTCATTGAGCGCCATAATCCGAGGGGTACGTTTTGGGAAACCCTCGTTGAGCCATCGAGAAAGGCGCGGTTCCTGACGGAACATCTCTGGTACTGCCTTAAAATACAGCCGGCCAGCGGAGGTATCAATTCGGTAAACACAGGCCCGTGATCGAGCACGTATCTGGGTGATCTGAGGCTCACCGAAGCCACGATAGCCCAAACGGTTGAGGTTTTGATCAACCCACGCAAGGGCGCGTTGTGACCATCCCGGTTTATACCATGGAGGGCGCAGCGCGCTGCTGTTATTCACCCAATCGAACCACGCCTTGAGAATAGGACGTTGAACTGGGTTCACCGCACTGATCTCACTCTGACGGCACCATCGCCCGGAGCCTGAGTACCCCTCAAGGGCATCAAGGGCGTAGGCGGTGACGTTATAAGGTTCATCAGGATCATCTTGCCACCCTAAGCAGGAAAGCACAGTGACGGGCTTATCCAGAAGTGTCCTTGCCGCCTGCACAATTGGGGACACATCGTACCATTGATCGAAGTCTCCTAAAACCACCATGGGGAGCGTTTCGCCCTCATCGGCAGGGAGCGTTAGCAGACGGGTGAAACCCTTATCTGGAATCAGCAAATAACAAAAAGTCTCGCGGGATGTGGATGATGCTGTCATAGATAACTTCTTCACTACCAGTACCTCAGGATACCACAGCAGAATCATTCCAGTGAAAGCTGCCGGGTTTTTAATTTGCGCTTGGCTGTCCCCCTTCTTGGGTCTGCGCCATTAGGGTAAGACGCAGATCCTCCGGCAGCGCGTGGGGAACCCCTTTGAGTGTAAACCGCCGTGCGGATTCATCGGTGATCAGTAGTTCGTCACCGGGGATACGGCGAATTTCGGTGCGCCACACAATACCATCACCACTAAGCGCTGTTGGCCTTGTGCTGATCCGCACTGGATCATTATCCAAGGCGCTGCGGATAAATTCGATCCGCCGGGAGAACAGGGGGAAATCTGCCCCATCAGCCAACCAGCGGGTGGGAGTCCATGCTGTCTCCCGGAAGGCATTCAAAATGGCCTGATCAACCCATCCGGTATAGACCGTGTTGTTTACATGATGCGCACTATCCACTTCATGATACTGCGCAATCCGACTTTCGGTAAATGAGAAAGGGGTTTCAACTTGAGCCGCGCTAGGTAAACTCAGATCGATCTCCTGAAGCCGGTCCGCGGGCGCAAAAGCGCTAGAGAACTCTGGCAGGAGACGTTCAGGGCGCATGGTCGCAGTGTTCAAAAAGACCCAGTTGGTGCGGGCCCGAAGCACGAGAACATTATCAGCCACCCGCCGCAGTTCATAGTCACGATGAGATTGCACCGTCTTAAAATCAGCCACCCATGTGCGCATTTCCAACTCATCCCCGTACAGCGCAGGGTTGAAGATGCGGGTGATGATGGTTCGAGCCACCCATACCCGTTGATGAGCGCGATACCACCCATAATCATAACCGACGGCGGCGCTTGCCTGAACTGCGCCTTCCTCTAGATAGGCCTGATACACGGAGGGACGTACCCTTAGTTCTGGGTCGACTTCATAAGAGCGCACCCGAAAGCGCCATGAATGGATGTAGGTCATCGCAGATGCCTCATCCTCCAGTTAGGTCTCGATGCTCACGGCGGTTGATCAAGCCTACTTGAAGCGCCGCGTCAGGGTTCTCACGGATGAAGCGGTTCACGGCCTGAATGGCCATATGATCGGGCGGATAAGTCTCTTGCAGCGAGCGAATCCACTCCACCACTGCTGGCTCATGCACCACGATCTCACTCACATATTCGATCCCTGCGGCGAGGAAAAACTGGGAGGCCTCATCGGTCTCACCAACAAGGGTGATCATCCGATCTAAGACGGTACGCCAGTCGCGCACATCATGAAGATAGGAGAGCAGACGCAGCGCGTGGTACGAAACCCCCTGATCCAGATCGTTGATCAGCCGTCGCGCAGTATCCGAAATCTCGCGGGGGAGTCCCCGACGCGAAGACCGGCCCAGATCGCCCAGAAGGGCATATTTAACAGGTGAAATCTCCGTCGGGGTGAGCAGAATTTGGTTGATCAGTGAAGAGGCTTCGTCATAATAACCATCCAACATCGCAAAGAGGAACTGGAAGGTCTCTGCGGCGTGAAAGCGCATCATATCGTTGGGGTGACGTAGAAGCTTCAAGATCAGCTTGTGATTGCGACGCTGCGCGGCAATTTCGAGAATGTTTAGGGGATATTCGAGTTTACCGCCACGCACCAAAGGCTGAATCCAGTATTCAGCCGCCAGTGCTTCAATGTGTTCAACAGGCATCGCCAGATTGGCCTGTTTTGCCTGCCGCGTCACTTCGATCACAAACCGGTCGGGATCGTTGCGCAGTTTGGTCGATTGGCGGGTATGGTTGGCGATGTTCTCAAGTTTTTGTTTGGTCGTTTCGTCCGTCATCATCACCCACGCTAGTTGACAAGAACAATGTTCCGTGGGGGAGAAGAAAGCGACTCCCGCTCCCCCACAAAGATCGGCCCTCTATTGTAGCGAATACTACCCCGAAGTGATCTTTTTAACCTTGGGCAAATTCCCCCAAAAGGTGTGCTGTGTGTTTGATTCCTAGTTCAAAAAGTGAGATCACAATGTTTTCATCAGGGGCATGAACCCGCGCCCCCGGATAACCACAGCCTACCGTTACAATGGGCACATGGAGTGCCTTTGCAAAAGGATAGGTGGGTCCCGAACCACCCACCATCGGGGCGACGATCACCTCTTTTTGGTAGACATCACGGGCAGTGCGGATCGCCATTTGCACAAAGGGGTCATCCGGATCGGTGCGGGAGGCATGTTCCGTACCCAGTACATCAATGCGTACATCCTCAAAACCCTGAGCATCAAGGTGTTTGCGCAGTTTGCGAGCAATGTCTTCAGGGTCTTGATCAGGCACAAGACGGAAGTCCACTTTGGCGGAGGCCTTGGCTGGCAGGACAGTCTTTGCGCCCTTTTCCTGATAGCCAGAAGTCAGACCACAAATGGTGCAGGTGGGCACAAAAACCGCCTCGCGCTGGAACTCTGGCCCACCCATCATGCCCTTGAGGAAGCCGCGCTTCAGCCCGTAGCGCGTGAGCAAGTCCGGGGCGTCGTCGGGCAATGCCGCCAGCAGTTCGAGATCGCGGGCTGAAGGCGGTTTGACATCCTCATAAAAGCCGGGGATCAGGATGCGTTCGCCGCTATCTTTAAGGGTGTTGAGGGCCCACACCAAGCGCCACCCGGCATTGGGGAAAATTGATCCCGCAAGCCCAGAATGGGCGTCATAGTCGGCGGTTTCGACAGTCAGTTCAACGTAACAAATGCCCCGCAGCCCTAGATACTGAACGGGGCGATTCTCATGATCGACACTGCCAAACTCCCACACACAAGCATCCGCCCGAAGCTTTTCAGCATTTTGATACACAAAACCGGGCAGCGAAGCGCTGCTGGTTTCTTCTTCCCCCTCAACCACGAACTTGATCCGGCAGGGGTAAGAACCTGTGACCGCCTTAAACGCATCCAGAGCCGCTAACCGTGATTGAAAGTGTCCCTTATCATCAGAGACACCCCGTGCGTACATCTTACCTTCACGGATGGTGGGCTCAAAGGCGGGGGTTGTCCATAGTTCCAGAGGTTCCGGCGGCTGTACATCGTAGTGGTTGTAAAATAGCAGGGTCTTGTCGCTTGCGCCCTCAGCCTCTGCGTACACAATAGGATGCCCATTGGTAGGCACAATCTCAACCTTAAAGCCGCGCGCTGCTAACATCGCCCCCACCAATTGGGCGCACTCCGCAATGCCTACCCCCTGAGCGGAGATGCTTGGTTGCGCGCACAATCGGGCCAATTCCGCCAGCGAGTCGCTCAGATGATCGCTGATATATTGGTCAATCTTGGTGTAATTCATGTTAATCCTTTGATTCAAAATGGGTCTCAAACTATTCCTAAGATGGACTTTGCCCTCATCGTAAACAGAACCGGTCCCCAGATGAAGGCAAAGCGCCAAGGGTGATGCGTTTAAGGTTTGGGTACTTGGATTGTTTGGTCACCGATACGCGGGCTGATCTGCGGTGGATTTTCCCACCACTGGTTCATCGCTGGAACCACATCCTCAGGGTATTCAACCAAAGTCAGATAACGCAGATCACGGGGTTCAATGGTGCTGATCTGGGCAAAGTGCGGGGCGAACTTCGTCCACTGTTCACCCACCAGTACCAGTGGGCGCTGAGGGATTTCGCGCACCTGCATCAGGCTCCACGCAAGGGTAAGCTCAGCCAGTGTACCGATCCCGCCGCGCATGATCACGTAGGCATCCGGTTCAGTGACCAGATAGATCAGACGCTCCGTAAGGGTGGGCAAATGAATCTCCTCATGCAAAAAGGGAGTCGGCACCAAACCCCGGTCACGGAACAAACCCACCGTCACTCCGATAACGCGCCCGCCAGCATCGTGTGCGCCTTTGCTGGCAGCATCCATCACCCCGGAGTAACCGCCAGTGAGGACGGTATATCCCGCTTCTGCCAGCGTTTTGCCTACCAAGTAGGCATTCTCATAGTCCTGTGAACCGGGCATACTCCCGGCGCTGCCGTAAACGGCGATCCGTTTGGGTTGATTTCCCATGAGCAACTTGAATCCTCATTATTGACTATATTTGCAGCATCAAGTCCCCGAATCGGGTGCAGAGTCACGATTGAGCCAACGCTGGACGTTGTTGCGTAGACGGGCTACCATGTTAGTGGCTGATTCACTCTCGCCATAAAAGGCGTTCAGGATCGTTTGCAGGCGCGCCGCATCCAGACGACGGATCATGCGTCCACCATTGGCCACGGAGATTTGCCCTGTCTCCTCCGAAACCACCACACAGATCGCGTCGCCCACCTCGGTGATCCCCAGCGCAGCCCGGTGACGGGTGCCTAACTTGCGGTCAGTAAGCTGACGCCCTGATGAGAGGGGCAGCACGGCGGCCGCCGCCTCCACCTTGTCACCCCGTAAGATCACCGCGCCATCGTGAAGTTCAGTTTTAGGGTAGAAGATCGTGAGCAGAAGCTGCGGACTGATCTCACTGGTCATGAGCACACCACTGTCAACGTACTCTTGCAGGTTGGTCTCGCGTTCAATCACAATCAGGGCCCCATGACGTCGATCTGACAGACGGGACACGGCGGCACAAATGGCATCGATGATCTTATGGCGCTGAGCCAACTCAGGGCTGTTTCGCGTGCCTAAGTTTGTCCTTCCGAGGCGCTCCAAAGCGCGTCTCAACTCAGGCTGGAAGATTACCGGGATGGCGATGGCAGCTACGGAGATCACATTACTCAAAAGCCAGCGAAGGGCGGTCAGGGGGAATGCTGTGGCAATGAGGGCGGTGAACAGGACAACGATCAAAATTCCTCGAAGCAGGGGGACAGCCTGCGTACTTCGCAGCAGCAGGCTGATCCCGAAAAAGACCGCCGTCACGATCAGAATATCGAGTAAGGCGGTGAAGGTAAACTGGGCCTCAAATGTCCAGCACAGTTCCCCACACATGCTAACATCCAAGCTGTAACAAAAGCTGTTTGTACTGCTCGGTGTCTGTGGGCCCGAGGTTGATGATCTGCTTGATGGTGGCGCAGGCCTCTTTGTATAACCCGGCCTCCAACTGAAGTTCGCCCAGAGCGTCCAACTGGGAGATGGCGTCAAAACGACGGTTCACCTGCCGATAAACCGCGGCAAGGCGCGCCCGCAGTGCCATATCGTTGGTACGCGCTGAAACCATCTGCTCTAGGGTGGCGATGATCAGATCACCTCGTTTTTGTTTAGCGTATGCCTGAAGCAGCCCATCGATCTCCTTGATGGCTTCCAATGGGTTGTTTTGGCGGTAGTGCAGTTCGACCAGTTCTTTTCGGGCCCGGTCTTCATCAGGGGCGAGGGTGCGAATCTGTTCATAGGTGCGCTGAGCCTGACGGAAGTCCAAACGGGCGAGATAAATATCCACCATCCGATAGAGGATTTCGACCCGTTTGGACGTTGGTGCGTTGATCCGCTGTGCCAGCCGCAGCCCCTCCTGATACGTATCCCGCGCTTGATCCATTTCAGCCATCTGGAAGTAGGCATGGGCTAGACCGATATATTCGTCTAACATCCGTTCCTGCTGCCCTTCGCGCTCTAGCAGTTCGATCAGGCTCATGCGCAGCCCGGTATCGGTGGGTGCAACCTTGATCACTTCATCGAGGATCATGGCCGCATTCCGGCGGTCATCACGGGCGAGAAAACTATCGGCCACCACATTATATTTGGTGATCGCTTCCTGAATCCGCCCCTCTTCCATCAATATCTGAGCGATCCGCTGGTGAACTGGCAGTGAGACCGGGTCTTTTTCGATGGCGCTGTAGGCCTCATCCATCGCAAGGGTGTACATCCGCGCCTTGATATACCGGTCAATACGGGTGACCGCATCCACAATCGAGGTATCCGCAACGTAATACTTGAGCTCCTCACCAGCGCCGCTGCGAATGCGATCACTAAGGGCGCGGCGGGTTTCGGGGATGCGTACTTTCCAATCTTTGCCCGTAAGCCATTTGTTAAACTGCGCGTTGGTGTTGCCCAGATCAGCATCCATCATGCCTTCCGTGCTAGACAGCAGCTGATTGTAAACGGCGATAAGCTGTCCAGCTTCGTCTGGGTTTATGGCCAGCGCAGTATCGACCAAGCGAAGTGCCTTGAGCAAACTTTCTGAGGCTTTTCGAGACTGTCCTAATGCCATGTATGCCTGCCCGATCCCATGGGCAGCCCCTGCGGTGTAATCTTCCTCAGATGCGGCCCGCTCAAAAGCCTTGATCGCTTCTGCGAACTGTTTGTTGTTCAGGTACAAAGTACCCATACACATGTACAGTGCTGTATGGCGGATATTCATTGACTCCGCCTGTTTAAAGGCATCTAATGCGCCTGCATAGTCTTTGATCTTCTGAAGCTCAATCCCCTGAATAGCGCGGGCCTCAGCCAGACTCAGTCCTCCCTGAAGCAGCAGTTCCGCAAGATCACCAAGGGCTTTTTCAGTGGCCTCACCCAAGGGCCCATCTTCATGGGCTTCTGCTGTTTTGGGCTTATTTTCGTCTTCCTCATCAAACAGGCTCATTTGGGGCTTTTCAGAAGCAGGTGCGCCGGGTGCAGGCGCTTCAAACTGAGGCGCTGCAATAAACTCACCCGCCTCAATGGCGCGCTTGGCGTTTAGCACCTGAGGGTTGCTCGGTTCAAGGCGCAGTGCCCGTTCAATTGCTTGTAAGGCCTTGGTTTTGTCTTTGGCCCGCTGAAAGTTGAAGGCGAGGGTCAGATACTGCAAGATCGCCGCTCTGGTGCGCCCGGTGCGTTCATAAAGCTGGGCCAACCGATAATGAATCTGAAGCAGCCCAGAGGTGAGAAGGGTCGCCCGTTCAAAGTTGCTAATCGCTTTTTCAATGTCCTGTTGGGCAAGGTAAACATCGGCGACACTCACATACTGCTGAGCCGCCTCTTTGAGTCTTCCCAACCGTTCGAGGACATCCGCGCTTTTCTCAAGGGGCACAGGATCATCCGGGGCAAGCTGACGCGCACGGGTATAAACCTTGAGCGCATCCACATACCGTTTGCTTTCTAATAGGGCAAACCCTAGATATTTTGCGGATTGGGGGTCTTCTGGGATCTCTTGCAGTGCTCGCGCATAAGCTGCAACTGCTTTGTCCCATGATTTATTCCAGGCGAAATCATGCCCCATATTCATAAAGTGTTCGTAAACTTCTCTACGCCCCACAGTTACCTCGCTGCATTCATTTCGACTTCGCCAAGCCAACGATAATTGTACTCTGTTCGGGGAAAAAGCGCGTGCAGAAGTTTGGACGAAAGGCGATTGCTGCAAAAATGCCTCCAATAGATGGGATGGAGCCAACATATAGCGGGTTTCTTGAAAGATGAGCTATTAATGGGGAGTTTGAGGGGGCTACTGTCGTGTCCTCTAACGTTAACCCCCAAAGAATCCGGCAACATCGTCCTCATATTGATGATCCGATTTGGCGCTACGACGAGCTATCAATCGGTCTAAGTGGGGACGATGATCCCGGACTCG
>JACSRJ010000180.1 GCA_014879835.1 Anaerolinea sp. | reverse complement strand
TACTCTTCAAGATGCCCATCGTGTTTTTGCTGACTACTACCCCTCATCTTCACCCAGTTGAGGTACTAGCTTTCGGCTCTAGATTCGCCAAGTGCTTGCGACCAAGTGTTGATCGTTCTTGCCACCTCCTTCACTTGATCCTCACTCAAACCAATATAGAGAGGGAGGGAGACGATCTCTTTGGCGGCGGCTTCGGTGTGGGGCAGGCTGCCGGGAGCATAACCCAGATCTAGATACCCCTTCTGAAGATGGTTGGGGACGGGGTAATGAATAAGGGTGCCGATCTCCTTGGTTTTAAGGAACTCCATCAAGGCATCCCGGTGGAAGTGGCGAGCCACATAGAGGTGATACACATGGTGCGCTCCCTCGCGCACCTCAGGCGTTAGCACCCCTCTCAGGTGGGCATCATACACCCCTGCCAACCGTCGTCGGGTAAAGTTACATTCGTCTAGATGGGATAGTTTGACGCTTAAGATCGCCGCTTGCAGTTCATCAAGGCGGCTGTTGATCCCACGCTCGTCATGGTGATAGCGTTTGCTCTGCCCGTAGTTGCGCAGCCGTCGCAGCTTTTCGACCAGCGCCGGATCATTGGTGATGACCGCTCCCCCATCGCCATACGCCCCCAGATTCTTGGTGGGGTAAAAGCTGAAGGTGCCCATCGCCCCAAATGTCCCCACCAATCGGCCTTGATGGCGCGCCCCATGCGCCTGAGCGCAGTCCTCGATCAACAGCAGATGATGACGTTCACAAAGGGCCCTTATCGCATCCAGATCGGCGGGCTGACCGTACAAGTGGACGGGCAGCACCGCCCGTGTGCGGGGGGTGATTGCGGCTTCAGCCGCAGCCGCACTCATGGTATAGGTACGGGGATCAATGTCCACAAGGATGGGCTTCGCCCCGGCCCGTTCAACCGCACAGATAGTGGCCACCGCCGTATGCGAGACGGTGATCACTTCATCCCCAACACCGATCCCAGCAGCCCGGAGCGCCAATTCGATGGCATCGGTGCCGTTGGCCACCCCCACCGCGTATTTAACCCCATGATAGGCAGCAAAAGCGTTCTCAAAGGCTTCCACCTCTGGCCCGAGGATGTACCACCCGCTCTTGAGTACCCGCTGCACGGCTGTATCTATTTCCCACGAAAGCTGCTTGTGCAGTGGGTTCAGATCGTTAAAAGGAATAGTCATGTTCAAGCTGCGCTCCCTTCATGAGCGCTGGTTTCACCCACCCCGCTGTAGAAAGGCGATCACTGGGGCGCGCCAGAGCATCATGATCAATGTCCCTAAAACAATGTACTGTCCATAAGGCAGCGCTGTAAACCACTCGTAGCGCCCGCGTATTACCAGACGCATCGCCATAAAGACTAGGGCTCCTGCGCCACCGAGGAAAACTGCAATTGTAACTGCAAAAATAAGGGCCTGCCAACCGAGGATAAAGCCGCTGAGCATGGCCAGCAAAACATCCCCATAACCAAGGGCCACTTCTTCAAGGGCTTCGCCACGCATGTTGGCCATCACTGCGCTGAAGATGAAGCCGCCTAGATACAGAATCCCAAAGACCACAAAACCCAAAATTCCGCCCAGTAGGTGATCCTGAAAGGTGACCCGCTCCCACGGGTGGGCCGCTGCTGCCCCCACCAAAGCAAAGATACTGGCTGCGACGATCACCAACACCAAGATCATCCGGTGTTCAAGGTCCATTACGGTGATCAGTCCTAAAAAGGCCACACAGCCCATCAGATACAAGGACTGAGGGGTGAAGCCGTTCTGGAAAACCGTGTAGACGAACAAGATGGCGATAATCACCTCAGTGAAGGGGTGCCGCAAGCTGAGTTTCGCCCCGCTGGGCGAGACCCGGCCCCCGGTGAGGAAAGCAATCAGACCCACCCAAGCGCGAGGTGGGCGTGGCAAGCCATCTGGATAGTGGGGGCGTTTGATCACGTTGGAGAAGGGCAGATCATCCGCCAACCAGTTGATGATCGCGCCAGTCCCTATCCCTAACAGCGCCACAGCCAGAAAGTCAATCAGGTTGATCATGGATTTTACCGGGGAATACGGGGCAGTTGATCAGGTAAATCGATGCCTTTAGGAAAAGTGGGGGTAGGCGCAAAGGGCGCGGCCGGCAGCAAAGAGATCGAGAGCGTCAAAGTCAGGATCAGAAGCAGGGCTGCGGCGGCCACAAACAAGCCCCATCGCTCCCCATGTGCTGAATTGGACACTTTTTGCACCCACCCTTCCTCAGAGTTTGTCCTAAGTGACGATTATAACATGTGTAGAGCGCGGTATAATCTGTGATATGCCAAGAATGCCATTACCCAAACCTGAAGCTGTGACTGAGACCGTTGAAGGGGTGGTAGCTCTCCTTGAGGATGGGCTTGCGTTGATTCTCGGAGAGATTCCTGCTGAATATGCCTCCGCACAACGGGCTGCCGAAGGAACCCTGAGTCTTCGTTATGGGGTGCCCTTTAATGCGCCGGGGGTAGAGCCGATCATCCCTCAAATGTTTGTGAGTGAGCGGGGCGTGGCTCTTGTAGGGCGCGAGGCATGGCAGTTCATGCAGGAACACTTTCAGCTTTATCCCCGATCCGAGTTGATCGGGCTTGACCCCGCAGGCAACACTGAGCAGACCTTTTTGAGGGCGCTCGATTTTGGCGCACCGGTAAAGGTCTATTTTTATCTAACCCCAGAGGCGTCGCAAGCAGCGGGGACGCTCCAAAAAGTGATTCTGGGTTTGAACGCGCCGCCCATCCCGGAACTGCTGGGGCGTTACCTACCTGTGATCACACCTCAATCCAGTGATTGAAGGTATAAATTCCATCCAGAGGAGAGAAAGATCGTGGAGAATGTTCTTGAAGTTGTGCAGCAAGTCCTTCGGACAACCCCAGTACGTTGGTTGGGTCTCACTCAATCCCTATCCCCGGATGTACTCAAACACTCCCCGGCATCGGGTGAGTGGTCAGCGCATGAATGTCTTCAGCATCTGGTAGATACAGAGCGTTCGGTATTCCCGGTGCGGATTCGGGCGTTTCTGGCAGGTCAGGATTTCCCTGCCTTTGATCCCGACAGCCAAGGGACTAAACCGGAAGCCTCACTTGCTCCAGTTGAACTGGCAGCGGAATTTGCCCGCCTTCGAGAGCAATCGCTGGAATTGCTTCAAACCCTAAACGAAACCGATCTGCCTCGTCAAGCACGCCACTCCGAGTTAGGTTTGGTCTCGCTCAGCGAAATGATCCACGAATGGGCCGGTCACGATTTGATGCACACCGTACAAGGGGAACAGGCGCTCATGCAGCCCTTCATTGAAGGCTGCGGCGCGTGGCAGAAGTATTTTAGCAAGCATATTGTGGACACCAAATAAGGTTAGCCACAGCGCCTCAACATGCGCACAGAGGACAAAGCGGGTATGTCAAACAGCAAGATCAAACTTAGCCTGAATGTGATGATCCTCGAACAGGATTTTTATGCCAACCGTGCCCTCAACAGCTTTTTGGCGTGGGATCGGCGCACCAGAGTGATCGCCCTCGCCCAAACCATCGATGAAGCTTTTGAATGGTTGGATAGTGTCACCCCCTTTGAACACCCGCGGGTACTCGTGCTGGATGTCTCGGTGGTCTCCTCCCCGGAGGACTTATCGATCCTTATCCATCGATTCCGTAACATGGTCAAAGACCTGCTCATTATCTGCCTCGCCTACGAGTCCGATCCGCGCATGGTCATGTCCGCTTTTCGCGCTGGCGCCAAAGGGTATTTCATCCGCAATGAACTGAGGCTCAAACTCGTCGGGGCGATCCTCGCTGCCCTTGATCATCGGTTCATCACCAGCGAGGATATTCTAGAACAGGTCAAAAAAGCCGGGGAACGGCTTCCTGAGGCCGAGATTCTGGCCTCTGAACGGGAATTCCCCGAAATGACGGATCGCATCCGCCAAGCGATCTGGCTGTGTGTGGTCGAAGGGATGCCAGCACATCTGGCAGCCAATGAGATGGGGATTAGCCCCCACACTATTCGCAGTTATATCAAAGAAGGCTATCGGATTCTGGAGATGTATGACTCCGATATGGAGTTTCCAGAGGACGTGAGTCCTTTAGAGCGGGCCTACCTGCGTTTCACGGGGTTGGAGTTTAGTCCCCGAAACAACGAACTGATCGAGGAAAAACCTGCACCAGCAGACCCCCCACAAGAACCGCCGCCGCCGGAGAAAGGGCGCAAAAAGAAGCCCAAGTCCTCGTGAAGGGCACTGCCTTCAGCCCTTCTGAGGGCGAGGGCTTACCCTTGGCGGATGCCCTCCCGATAGTCTAGACGGGCTTAAGGGGCGGTCATGTTAAATGCTTTTTCCACCAGATAATAGGCCAGCAGTCGCTTTCCCAGCGAACTTAGATGAATCCCATCCCCGTTGAGCAGTGCGCCGGGGTTGGCGCTGCTGTAGTAATTGAGCATATTTTGTTCTTCCCCAGTAAGAGGGCGGGTGGTAAGCGCATCCACCTCACTGCGAGGCATTCTGCCCACAACATACTTATCAGCGACAGACGTGAAGGCTGGGTTCACATCAACACACAGCACTTGGGGCATTTTGCTCAGTTCACCCAAGGTGCAGGCGTTTTTCATGCTCTGGTTAAAGAGTTCAATGGCCTGAGGGGTGAAGCCCCACGCCATCGCTTTTGAGAACTCAGCGGGCGCGCCCGGATAGTAATTGCCAAAGATGATTTTGCCGTCAGGGTTGTTTTTCAGAAGCCGCTGCGCAAACTCGGTCAGTCGGAGAGCGTGTTCCTGAGCTGAATAAGCAGGGTCAAGCCCAGAACTCATATCGTTCACCCACGGCAGCACAAGGGTATAAACGCAGCGATCCTTAAGTAGACTGCTCCACGCAGGGGTATCGTAAAAGGATTTGTGTTTGGGCGAACTGATCCCCGTACCCGGATAACTGCGATCATACACCGTGTAGCCTGAAATGTTGATCTGGCGCAGTTGATCTTCTACAAAAGTGCTGAAGGGGGCCATCTTAACCTTGATGAAGCCCACCCCCGGTAGTTCAAAAATGACCTCTCCGTAAGCCAGCGAATCCCCCACAACGCTGATACAGCTTCGGGCAGTGGGGATGGCGGCGATCACTGCTTCACCTTCTACGGGCACAAAGTCAAGGGCTGCCGAAAAAGCCAAAAATTCGGTGGACATCCAGCCCGATTTATCCCCAGTGCGTACACTGACCCACACATTGTCTTCGGTGCGCGAAATGATCTCCACCACTGCGCCGCGCAGCAGCACAGCCAGTGATGGATATTCCTTGCCCGGCCCTGAACGCAGAATCAAGCCCCGATCCGCCTTCACCACAGCCGTGATCTCAACTGGTGTGGGCAGGGGCGGGGTTGGGGTTAGGGTAGGCGCGGGTGGCGGCTCCGG
>JACSRJ010000147.1 GCA_014879835.1 Anaerolinea sp. | reverse complement strand
TACACAATATAGAACTGCCATCTCGTGATGCAATCAGATACGCCATCCAGAGAATCCGTGATCGTTCCTGAGTTTCAAAGATGAGGCTTGCCCCCCACCTACGGTGATCCCTTTGGGGGAAGCGGCACGACGCAGACGGGATTCGGGTTCACGGGGGAGCAGACCGACGCGAGTGGGCTGGTGTACCTGCGGGCGCGGTATTATGTGCCGGGGTTGGGGGTGTTTCCCAGCTTGGATCCGGTGGAGGAGGGCAATCGATACGGGTATGTTGGTGGGAATGTCGCAAACAGGGTCGATCCCAGTGGGATGCTATTTTGGTCATTCCCTTCTGGAAATGAAGGCAAGGACAAATTATACGACTTGTCCTCATATACTGGGCGGAACGCCAGCGGAACCTGCAAAAAAGGGTTTGCCCATCCTTGGATTGAATATTGGCTAGAGCAGAATAATGGAGGATTGTGGGCAACCCACATTGAATTTCCAGGAGGTGGACCCAAACAAAGAATTGATGCCGTGGTTTTAGAAGGACTCAAACTCCAAAATACCCCACCTGAACACCAAGGCGGAGTTGCTGCTTTTGTGTACGAAGTGGAACCCTTAGCACCCCTCATAAAGGTAGCTGAAGGGTTTACTGAACTTGCAGGAAAATTCCCGAACTTGCGTGCAGGTTTGTCACCCTATTCACATCAGGGAAAACTCCCTAAGCAAGATTTCTGGAATCCGAAGCGGGATATGCACATATTCGCCGGAGCACCATACTATTGGAGTGGAATGACTTGGCAACTTGCCCATCAATTGAGCCCTCAGCATGGAAGAGGTCCAACCCGGGTTGATCCAGTCCAAATGGGGCTTTCCGGACTGGATGATGCCTACTGGGTATTGTTGCCTGTGGATGGATTGGTGGTCTACGTTTCGGAATGCGAACTCCGAGATGCAGGTATCAAACTGGTTGAAGCGGCGATTCTGGCATATATGCTTGGTCGATACTTGGAAGCTCGGAGTCGCTATAACAACAACCCTAAATATCCTCACCTCAATCCTTTGCCAGAGGCGCAAATCGCGTATAGTGTTGCTCCTCAAGAACTCGCTCCAGAAGCGGCTATAATCGCTTCAGGGGCACTATGTTTAGCGGGGCTTCTTGCGATTACCCCTTGGCCGGATGATGTACTAATCCCGCTTGTATTGAAATTGGTCGCTGGTTACTAGAAGGAGGTGGCAGATGAATGCCCATTCAAGAAGGGCGGAATTGGAGAGGCACCTACTAGAGAAGGCCACAGATATTCGCCGAAACAATGAGGGATGTTTTGATAATGACATACTCGAAGACTATCTCATCGCATGGCAGCAACTCAAGCGATATTATGAGGAACATGATGAGGCATGTTTGGATATAGAAGTGATTCGTGAATATCTTAGGTGGCTAAACGCATTGGCCAGTGCTTGGCATAATACTGCACTAGGTAGTCACTGCCGCGAACAAGCACGCGAAGCGGTATACCAGCTAGAAGCGTCATTGGCCGACATAATCAAAGCCGTTGAGATGAGAAGATATCCTCATGGTCGGTAGTTCTTGATAAGACTAGCTTTTACGCAGTCATTGGCTACGTAAAAGCTAGCACTTTCTCTTGCTCTTCAGACCGCGGCAGAAAAAACAATGAATGCCTCCCAGATCACGATCATTGGCATCTGTTACAGAAGGGTTAATGTGCCTAACCCTGCACCCCCACCTACGGTGATCTCTTTGGGGGAAGCGGGACGGCGCAGACGGGATTCGGGTTCACGGGAGAGGCAACCGACGCAAGCGGGCTGGTGTACCTCCGGGCGCGGTACTATGTGCCGGGGTTAGGGGTGTTTCCCAGCTTGGATCCGGTGGAGGAGGGGAATCGCTACGGGTATGTCGGTGGGAATGTGGTCAATCGGGTTGATCCCAGTGGGATGATAGGAGAGAGACCTCCTGAAACTTGTGGTGTTTTTCAGTTGCGCAAGAATCCGTGTACAAAGTCAGACGCCTGTAGAAGCTTGACCAGCCCATGTGATAACTGGAGTGGTCATCTAAAGACTGCATGTCAGCTTGTGGAATCAGATCCTCAATTTACTCGACCGGAAACGGCAGACTTCGCTGTTGAGATGTTTTCTTTCATTATTCGAATGTCTTCTGCAGGATTTGGCTTAGGATTTGCTGGGGATGAGTTCCGTCGCAGCATGGCTTATTATGCTGATGGTGCTGGAGAGAAACTCAATTATGACCCTCAATGGTATATGCAACACTCATACGCAGTGTTGCACAAAAACAAGCTGCTAAACTGGTTGTTGGAAACGCAACTGAAAGCGTTGTCATTCCCAACCCCGCTCGCATGTGCGCAAGTGTTCGTGGGGAGTCCGGCAGCACATGATCCGAATGGGTTTGAAGCGGCGCGATCTGATCTTCGGTACACCTTTGGCAGACACTACCTTAAAGCATGTGCAACCACCACCACAATAGGCAATTTAGCGGTTGAGTTCCTGGTGCAGGATCGTTTCGACTTTGATTCGGAGCAATGTATTCCTCCGGTCGCAGAAGCGCTAGGGATTGGATGTATTCCACAAGATTGGTGGGTTCAATTAGCTGCGATAGGACGCTTTGGAGGAGCATTTGATCAAGAAATTCATTGGTCAGAGAGAATAGAGTGCCCATTCGGGAAGACTTTCGATCCAAGCATCGGTGACACCACACCCAATTGCTCCACCGAGACTATTGGATTCTGCCCTCAGATTAAACAGATTAGCAACCTGGAAAACCCATAAACGCACGGGCAAGAGATTCAGAACAGAGACTATTCACTGCTCATTTCGAGCAGTGAATAGTAATCAAACGCAATGGACAGCTGTGGGAGTACCTATACGATGTTGCTATTGAGGCGGCAAAACCTTGAGGTGTGCGGACTGGTGTTAGGGATGGTCGCGTTTTTTGATGTGTTGATGGCATTGGTTATTGGACTGATTCCAATTGCAGTAACTACTTGCCTGTTGTTCACTACTTTCTTTGTGGTGGTATCTCTTATTATTTCTTTTAAAACTTGGTCTATGGGGATGAGGATACTTCTGATGTGTAGTATTCTCATTGGGGTCATTGGCAGCAAAGACTTGACTGCTGGGTTATCATGTCGTCTCTACGGGCGAGACTCCATCAGGGACATAATTCAGAAAAATGATACCCCTGTAGTGCTTTGTGGGATTCTTGAAAGCTGTCAGTGGGTTGAAGTCGATTATCCGGGCAATATTTGGGAACGCTGCAAAGTAAGGGATGCGATTGAACCGCAGCAGTCTATTTATCTCTATGTTTTCAAGCTGCCAACCACATCAGCACTTGACGATCCTTTTGCCGTCATCCAATCATTGAGTGGTCGTCCCATTGGTAGCTTGTTATGGAGTAGAGCTACCCGATGGAGAACGAGTCCTGAACAAGGATCAGTAGTTGAGTTCTATATCTACAACATCCCGATTCAAGTCAAGTAGCTCAAATATTCACCGTCTCACCGGGGAGGTGACGGACTCGAACGGGTTGGTGTACCTGCGAGCGCGGTACTATGTGCCGGAGTTAAGGGTGTTTCCGAGCCTCGACCCGGTGGAGGAGGGCAATCGCCATGGGTATGTGGGCGGGGATGTCGCAAACAGGGTCGATCCGAGCGGGACATGCCCTGAGGAAGTCCGTGCTGCGGGGAGAGCCGATGAGGCTAATAGGGATAGAACTGGCAGCTAGACTTGGTACAATACTTGCGAAACCTTAAAGGGAGCAAAGAATGCCAAAAAGCTGGGGTGAAATTGAGGATTCACTAAGCACTATGTTTGCTGGATCAAGATATGAGGCACATGCACATGGTTTAGTACCAGTGATTGAGCACCTGAAGCGTTCTGCCAAATTTGTGCATCTCGAGCCCGGTATCTCATTAGTGAATCTGACACTCTCGCTCTCCGACAGAACAACAAAAATCTACATCTGGTGCGAAAAACCGGAGTTAGAGTATACCGTGTATTTTCACGATGGGGAACACTCCTACGACAAAACCCTTACTTCTTTAGAAGGTATTGTTGACATATTGCTGGGCTATGTGTCGAAACTTAAAGAACTCGCCTAGAAATCGGTCGAACCCAGTCTTGGCAACGGGAATCATTTTGGGAATTGTGACAGCGGATGAGGATGGTTAGCCATCCTCGCCCGCTGCTGAATGACATAGACAAAGCGAGGCACCGACAAGCGAACTTAATCCACCCCCACCTACGGTGATCCCTTTGGGGGAAGTAGCACGGCGCAGACGGGATTCGGCTTCACCGGGGAGGTGACCGACGCAAGCGGGTTGGTGTACCTGCGAGCACGGTACTATGCGCCGGAGTTGGGGGTGTTTCCCAGCTTGGATCCGGTGGAGGAGGGGAATCGGTATGGGTATGTGGGCGGGAATGTGGTCAATCGGGTTGATCCCAGTGGGATGACTACATGCAATCTAAATTTGAATTGCTTGCAATTACCCTTACCTCAACGCTCAAATCCCTGCCAAGACAATGAATGCGGGAAATTTAGCAGTCCATGTGATAATTGGGGTGTCTTAAAGCCCCTATGCCTAACCATAGAAGGTGATCCAGAAATGAACAACTACGGAACAAGACTGGCGGCAGACTTCATATATGGTCGGCTAAATGAGGGACTCTGGTTGCTAACAAAGTCTGAGGAAGTGGGATTGAGTCTTTATAATTACAGCTCGGGCAATGGGCGAGAATACACCTATAGCCCTGAGTGGTATAATAGTTACGAGTATGCGCGTTGGCATAAGCATTACTTGTATAATTGGTTTCTTGATAGCACCGCGGGAGCGACACGGACACCCACAGGTGAATCAGCTCTAATATGTGCGCAAGTGTTTGTCGGTAGCCCGATCGCAAGTGATCCTGGGGCGGCTGAAGCCGCACTCTCAGCACTGCGATTTACGTTCGCTAGACACTATCTTAGAGCTTGTTTCCAATATACTGCTGATGGGACAATTAAAGCGCATTTCGTTGTGAAGGACAGATTTGATTTTGATTCTACTCTTTGCACTCCTCAAACCGGCATAAGTGGTGTTCTTGGATTTGGCTGCATTCCAAATGAATGGTGGGTAACAGCTGCGCAAAAAGGGCATTTTGGAGGACCCTTTGATCAACATATTGAATGGACGGAGGAAATCTCACTGCCTAGCGGCAGATTTTCTACTCCCTTAGTGCTAAAACCGGGCTGTACAACAACAGAGGCTGGTTTTTGCCCCCTTGTAAACCGAATTAGCGATCTAAATTACAAGCCATAGCCAATCAACGATGTTGTGGCATCTAACAATGAGTAACCAAGAAAACCCGTATTGTTAGGTGCCATATGATGTGAATTGATAAACTGTTTGTAAATTATCAATGCCGAGGCGATGAATGAAAGCAATATTTAGAGTTATAT
>JACSRJ010000305.1 GCA_014879835.1 Anaerolinea sp. | reverse complement strand
ACGGCGTAAATGAAGGTTGATCTGGGAGACAGAATAACGTTTTTCTTCAGGTGGTTGCATCAAATCGATCACCGGAAATTTTGTTCTGTGCATTATAATGTAGCCAGCTTTTTTTGGCGAGATGTTATGACCCCTAGCTGGAAATGGTTAACTAACCCTGAAACCCCTTACACGTGGCGTTTTGCACGCCGGGTGGTCTTAAAGGGCGTGAGCCTGTTCGTCTTGGCCAACCTACTGTTTGCCCTCCTTGACCCCATGGCGGGGATCGGCTCACTCTCCCTCTATAACTGGCTTGTGCCCGGACGTCCGCGCCTGCCTTATGGGGAGAACCCGGCCCAGTCCTATAACCTCAGTTTGGGCAGTCTGAGCGCCCTTTTTGCCTCCCACGAACTGCATGGCACAACCAAAGCGCCTGATGAGTATCGGGTGCTGCTGATTGGGGATTCTTCGGTTTGGGGGGTGCTTCTTAACCCCGATCAGACCCTTGCCGGGGTGATCAATGCCGCCCAACTGGAAACCGCTGAAGGCCGCCGCGTGCGCGCCTATAACCTTGGTTATCCGGTGCAGTCCTTGACCAAAGACCTGCTGATCCTTGATTATGCCCTGCGTTATCAACCTGATCTGGTGGTGTGGTTATTCACCCCAGAATCACTGGCCCCAGATGTTCAGCTCAGCACTCAACTGGTGCGGGAGAACCCGGAGCCGATGGGTACTCTGATCCGCACTTATGGGCTGAAGCTGAGCGAAACGGATCCTGCATTTGTGACCCCCGATTTTTGGGGCAAGACCATCATCGGACGGCGGCGGGTGCTGGCGGATTGGCTGCGGTTGCAGCTTTACGGGGTTTCGTGGGCGCTCACTGGGCATGATCAGACTTATCCTCGCTTTTATGAGCCGCGTATGGAGGATTTTGGCGAAGATGTCTCATGGCATGGGTTCACCCCAGAAAATCTCGCCGCTGCCGACATGCCCAAGTCCCTTGCTTTTGAGGTCTTTGAGGCCGGGATCAAGCGAGTGGGCGAAATTCCTTTGATCTTGATCCACGAACCAACCTTCATCAGTGCGGGACTCAACAGTGATAAACGTTACAACTTCTTTTATCCCCGCTGGCTGATGGATCGTTTTCGGGAAGTGATGGATGCGCAGGCAAAGGCCCACCTGTGGCTCTACCTTGATCTGTGGGACGCCGTGCCCGCCGCTGAGTTCACCGACAGCGCTGTACACCTCACCCCGGCGGGGTCGATTCAACTGGCGGAGCGGGTGGGCAAGGCGATCCTAGAGGCCAGCCAAATCACCCTAAGCGCCCAACGTTAAAGCACTTTCCCTAAAGTTTGAGCTGTTAGCGAGGAGCTTGAGGGAAAGGCTGAAAATAGCAGGTCAATCTTTTAGGAAACCGCTATAAAAGCGATAAGGTCCAAGTGCGCTCTCCGAAGGATGTTTGTTCCCTTCGGAGGGCACACTTCGGCTCACAGACACCGTTATCCTTAGCTTGCGCAGTCCCTGTTAAGGCTTTTAGAGTCCCAACCGCTGATGCAGCAGTTTGGAGACATCCTGAAGCTGACGTAGGGTATCGCTGTAGCGCCGATAGAGTTTGGGGTACGCCTTAAGAATTTCCACCAGATGAGGCTCATAGGCCACGATATGCGCTGGCACACGTCCGGTGGGGAGTTCCTCCGGCATCATCCCGGCTAATTGATAGGGCAGCGCCAAAGCATGGTAACCAGTAATGTTGTGACGGCAGTTTTCATGCCCACACAGACATTTCATTGACCACGGCCCCCCCTCTGGGCTGCCATCATGAGGGGTAGTGATCCAAGAATAATCACAGGTGATCTGCTCGCCCGGTTGGATTTCCCTATGGGCAGCAAACGGGACTTTCCCTTCTTCCACCCGCCCCCAGTTCACAAAGCCGCTGTTGGAGTCACAACAATGGTTCACAAACCAGAAGGGATGCTCGATCGTAAAACAAAAGGCGATATTGGGTACGAGGGTGACCGAGCGTTCGTCGCAGTCGCCGAATGCCTCGTAGATCGGCATGATAACCGTTCGAGGCTCATATTGCAGATCAATGGTAAAGATGGGATCACCGGGGGCGAAGGCTGCCTCAGCAAACAGCCCCCACCCGATGGCGCCGATAGGTTTAGCGACAACCCCTTTCTCTAAAAAGCGTCGTTCGCTGGAACTGGATTGGGAGGGTGTAAGATGACTCATACAAGGTACAAAAGTTCCTTCTCCTACGGGAAACCGCCGCAGGTCGGTAATACATATTGAACATTGTAGGAGTATTTTGATCCATGGGGGGATAGGCAATATTCGCCGAAATGCACAAGGTTCGATAGACAATAGGAAAACTCGTTTTTAGAAGGTGTTTATGGTCTCTGAGGGGGCATAAACCTTGCTCAAAAGCACGGCTTCAACGCCGCTGGTGGGCATCCGGGTTATAATCATTGGGGGTTACGCACTTACCCGCATCCCTCTCGACTGCTTCGCGGTGCCCGTCTCCCTCAGGGAGAGGGGGGAATAAAGGTTCCTGAGGGGGCTTCCCCCTCAAACTGCCCCTTTTGATGAATACGGGGTGAACAGGTTCAACTGCGTAACTCCTAAATCATTCTTTATTTGCACTCAAATACCGAATGGAGTTGTTTCCTGATGACCAGACCTGCTACCCTTTTTACCGGACAGTGGGCGGATCTACCCTTTGAAGTGATCGCCCAGAAAGCCTCTGCGATGGGTTATGATGGGCTTGAACTGGCCTGCTGGGGGGATCACTTTGAGGTTTCCCGCGCCCTCTCTGAGGACGGTTACATTCAGTCCCGGTGGGATGTCCTGAACCAATATAACCTGAAGTGTTACGCCATCAGCAACCATCTGGTGGGTCAGGCCGTGTGTGATCTGATCGATGAGCGCCATAAGGGGATCGTGCCCGCCCATGTGTGGGGTGATGGCCAGCCTGAAGGGGTGCGCCGTCGTGCGGCGGAAGAGATCGCCAATACCGCCCGCGCTGCCGCCAAGCTGGGGGTAAAGGTGGTCAACGGCTTCACTGGCTCCAGTGTGTGGCATCTGCTCTACCGGTTTCCGCCCACCACAGATGAGCAGGTTGAGGCTGGTTATGTGGATTTTGGGGCACGCTGGAACCCTATTCTGGATGTATTTGATCAGGTGGGGGTGAAGTTCGCCCTTGAAGTCCATCCCACCGAGATCGCTTATGACATTTATACCGCCCAGAAAACCCTCGCCGCCGTCAATCACCGCCCGGCCTTCGGTTTTAACTTTGACCCCAGCCATCTGCACCATCAGTTTGTGGACTCGGTGGCCTTTATTGAGACCTTTCCGGATCGCATTTATCACGTCCATGTAAAGGATTCGATTCGTCGTCTGGACGGGCACCACAGCATCCTCGCCTCCCACCTGAACTTTGGGGATCGCCGGCGCGGCTGGGATTTTGTCTCACCCGGAAGAGGGCAGGTTGACTTTGAACAGATCGTGCGTTCGCTCAATGCCATCGGCTATGCGGGCCCGCTCTCGGTGGAGTGGGAAGATTCCGGGATGGAGCGAGAACGCGGGGCGAAGGAGGCCCTTGAACTGGTGCGTCGGATTGATATTGCCCCTTCCAGCCGGGCCTTCGATGCTGCCTTTGAGCGTAAGTGAACACATGATCGGAAATTACAGGAGAGAACCTGATGAGTGATGTGGGATTCGTGAACATGGCGGGTGCAAAAGCCTCCGGTCAAGCGCCCAGTGTGGGTATCGGGATGCTTGGTTATGCTTTTATGGGTAAGGCGCACACCAACGCCTATAAAAAAATGCCCTACATGATGTATCCTCCCGTGGCCATCCCACGCTTGGTGGCCATCGCCGGGCGCAGCGAGGAGGCGGTCAAGGAGGCAGCGCTGCGTTATGGTTATGAGCGCTACTACCTCGATTGGCAGAGCCTCATCGCTGACCCAGAGGTGCAGTTGTTTGACAACGGCGGGCCCAACGATGCCCACGCTGAGCCGTGTATTGCGGCTGCCAAAGCAGGTAAACATGTCTTTTGTGAGAAGCCTCTCGCCCGGACTGCGGCAGAAGCAAAACCGATGCTGGAGGCGGTCAAAGCGGCAGGGGTCAAACACATGGTCGCTTTTAATTACCGTTTTGTACCCGCTATCCGCCACATTCGCAACCTGATCGAGATCGGTGCGTTGGGCCGAATCTACCACTTTCGGGCGGTGTACTTGCAAGAGTGGATTGCTGATCCCAACTTTCCGATGGTTTGGCGGTTGGACAAAGCGCAGGCAGGCAGCGGCGCACTGGGCGATCTAGGGGCGCATATCATCGATCTGGCACGTTTTCTGGTGGGCGAACCGGGCCGCCTGATGGCCATGACCAAAACCTTTATCAAGGAACGCCCCGCCGGGGAAGGTAAAGTAGGTAAAGTGACCGTTGATGACGCCTTTACCGCACTGGTGGAGTTTGAGAACGGCGCCATGGGAACCCTCGAAAGCACCCGTTTTGCCCCGGGACGCAAAAACTTTAACTGCTTTGAGATCAACGCTGAGAAGGGCAGTATTCGCTTTAATCTAGAGCGAATGAACGAGTTAGAAGTGTTCTGGCGCGATGGACGTCCTGATACACAGGGCTTCGCCAATGTGTTGGTGAGTGAGTCTGATCACCCCTACTGGAAACACTGGTGGCCACATGGGCACATCATCGGTTGGGAGCATACCTTTGTTCATGAGGTCGATCACCTGCTCAACGCCATCGTGAACAATACCCCAGTGGAACCTTACGGGGCAACCTTTGAGGATGGTTATCGTGCCGCAGTGATCTGTGACGCGGTGCTAGAATCCGCCGAGACGGGGCGGGCTGTGGATATTCGATACTAAATAAGGAACGGTGAGATTGTCCCTAAAACGTCTGGTTTTAATTGCGCTGGTGGGGGCTGCTGTAGGGCTTTCCGGCTGTGGCGACAAGCGGGCCCATGTGGTCTTTGAGAACAAATCCGAGTGCGGCACGATCAAAGTGAGACTGACCAATACCGAGACCAATGAATACATCGAAGCCGGGGTGGACATCGGCGAACGGAAGTCCATTGAGGTCGTGCCCGGTGTGTACTATGATTACCTCGTGGACTTCACCGCAGCGGGGCGCACCGCCGATGATTTTAGGTGTGTGGCGCTGGAAGAAGGTAAGGTGATGGTTCCGGCAGGGGCAGAACAGGTTTTTGCCCTCGAATCGCAGAAACAGACCGCAGTCCCCACCAGCACCCCCTAAAAGCTGCATCTGGGCACCTGCCCATGCTCCCCCCACCGCGAATGTCTCGCAGTGGGGGGAGAAAAAGATGAAAAAAGGCTATTGGACGGTGAAGATCATGCTGCTCCACGGTCCGCCGCCACCCAAACTGTAACCACCGACCCACCAACTGTACCCACCCGCGGTAAGGTTCAACGTCGGGGTATAGGTGCAGGTGCTGCCGGGGGTCTGGCTGGGGCAAACGGTGTTCGCCTGAACGGTCGTC
>JACSRJ010000104.1 GCA_014879835.1 Anaerolinea sp. | reverse complement strand
AAGGTTCTTGAGGGGGCTTCCCCCTCAAACTGTCCCTTTCGATAAACAGGGGGCAAATAGGTTCAATCTTCGTAAGTCCTACCCTTTTCAAACGGACTCTTACCCTCCTTCCCTTCCTCCTGCACGTGGTAGAAGGGGGAGGCTGTTTTTGAGGGGATTCCCCTCAATTTCCCCGCTAATAGCCCAGACTTCAAGGAAACCGTTATAAATAGATTAAGGCGAAATCTAATTAGAACGCAAGTTCTAATTTGCGCAATATCAAACAAATGCCTCTTTCCTTACAAATGTCACTTTTAGAAAATGTAAAAATAAGGTAAACTCTCAGTTTGAACAATGTTATATTTTTCCGGTGAAGATTTAATGATCGAAAGCGGGGTCGATCATGCCAGATGTCTTCGTTATTCATTCATCGCTGGACGACGACACGGCAACCCACCTTCACGAGTCCCTTAGCGCTGCGGAGATTCATTCGTGGGTTGACCATCTCGATCTGGTACCGGGTTCACATGGTGAGCGTTCTCGCCAACTTCAGCACGCGCTCGACACATGTGCCGTTGGAGTCTACATTTTGTCCGCGGAGTCGGTTGGGGCAGTTGAGTGTCTCAATGAAGCGCGTACAATCCTCAGAGCCTCCAAAAAAGTTTATGTTCTCTCCTTTGAAGCGGTTCAGCTCGATGACTTTGCTGAATCCGAGTATGCGCATTTTGTCCAGTATCTAGACTTTACCCAAGACCCTGACAATGCGCTGACAGCCCTTGTTGAGGAGATCAGAGCAGATCAGTCTGTTCGTACCCCTCCTTCGACCCTTCCTTCCGCGATTTATGGCGATAGCTTCCCCGCATGGCAGTTAAACAATGGACTGGTGGGGTTGGAGAACGAACTGCGTGCTGTTCAGAAGCACTTTTGTGAGTTCAGTATCGTGATGATCGTTGGCCTGAGCGGTATCGGAAAAACCCGCTTAGCGGCTGAAGTGGCGGTTCGAATCCCCTTTGTTCACGGAGTGATCTGGCATACTCTCAGCCAAAACTCCACCATTGACGAATTGACCCGAACTATTCAGGAAAGTATGGGCTTTGCGGAAAACACCCCGGCCGATGTGGTGTGGTCACGTCTGGGACAGCGTCAGGTGCTTCTGGTACTTGATAATGCCGAAGCGTGCGTTGGCCGTGATGCCTATATTCAACGCCTCAATCAACTTGATCACCGGGGCGGGACGCGGGTTCTGCTTACCAGTCGCCAGCGTTGGACGCGGCTTCAGGGGGCAAAAATCCTCGATCTGGTGACCCCTTCACCTTCCGCCGCGGCTGAGATTGTTAAACTGATGGTTCGGCGTGAATCACCGGACAACTTTATCCGAGGGCAAGAGTCCGAACTGGCCAAAGCGGCCCATTATCGTCCCCGACTGATCGAATATGCAGTGCATTGGCTCGAAGTCTACCCCATGCATTACGTGCTTGAGATTCTGGAGACGGGCAAGGGGGATGATGCCGAGTTTGCCTATGATGTGCTTGTGACTCAGACGATCCGCCGTGCGGAGCAGGAACCTGATTGGGCTGATTCCTTTTTGGCCCTTCGACGCTTGAAGGTGTGCCGAGGTGGGTTTGGCTTTGATGCGGCCCGGGCCTTGATCGGCGATCCCAGCGCTCTGCCCCGTCTGCGCGATTATGGATTGATGATCATTGAGTCCCAAGGCGAACAGCGCCGATACAAACTTGATCCCCTTCTCGTTCAGCGCTTAGAGGAAGACCCAGCGGCTTACCCGCTGCACTTTAACTACTATTTGGCACTGGCTGAAAGCTGCGCCAAAAACAAACGGTATCAACTGCTTGAACCAGAAGTGGATAACTTGATCGCGGCTTTTG
This sequence comes from Anaerolinea sp., assembly GCA_014879835.1. Classification (GTDB taxonomy): domain Bacteria; phylum Chloroflexota; class Anaerolineae; order Aggregatilineales; family UBA2796; genus UBA2796. The sequence continues at coordinate 22,677 of JACSRJ010000104.1, read as the reverse complement.
AATGGGTGATTCGCGCCAAGGGTCTGAATCTGGCACTGCGCATGGCCGACGCCTGTAGTGAGTTTCTTGCTCTCATCGGGCGCAACGATTTACGCCTGAACTGGTACGAGCGGTTGGCATCGCGCCTGCCCCAGAACCCCAAACAACCAAGCAAGAATCTCCGTGCAGCTCAAATTCAGTTGGGTTTAGGCACGGCTTATCTGGAGCATACCAAGGGGGATCGGGGGATTGCCTTAAGTCGGGCTTTGGGGGCATTCAACCGCGCACTCGATATTCTAACACCCAGTGCCGCCCCTTATGAGTATGCACTCGCACAGAACAATTTGGGGTTGGTGCTCCGCAATATGGCAGAACTGAAAAACCCCCGCGAAAACTTACGCCTCGCGGCGGACTGCTTTAAGCGGGCCGCACAGTTCTTCCAGAGCGATTCTTACCCCTTTGAAACTGCCGTCATCCAGAACAATCTGGGCAGTACTTTGTTTAATTTGGCTTCCTTTGAAAGGGATGATCCTCAAAAGGCCAAAAAGGCCCTAAACAACGCCCGTGCCCGCTATATGGCCGCTTCTGGGGCGCTGGAAAAAATGCCTGAACAGGAATATGCCTCAATTCAGGCCTGCCTGATCGAGTGCAACAAAGGCGCAGTCAATGCCGAACTCGCCATGAGTACCCCGGAGAAGTCTGAGTTTTATTTTGCACAAGCAGCGCAGGCATTCGAGAAAGCGGGACGATCCCTCACCATGGATCGTGCACCACTCCACTTTGCCCGCTTAAAAGTCTGCTTGGGCATGTACTACCGCCAGAAGGCCCAACACTACAATGAGCCGGACAACCTGCGCCGTTCCGCACAGGAGTATCTGAAGGCCAGCACGATTTGGGAGGCTCAGGGGGCACTGTCTCAGTATGCCCAAACTCAGGTTGCTTTGGGGAATGTTCTCAGCGATCTACTGCGTTATGAGAATCAGGTTGAAAACGCCAAAAAAGCTGCCGAAGCCTATAAACAAGCCCTCAATTACTTCACCATCCACACCCTTGCGGATCAGCGGGCGGAAGTATTGGTCATGTTAGGCATCGTCTACAAAGCGGCCGGCGATGTTGAGAATGCCAAAGCTGCGTGGTCGGAGGCTGAAAATGTCTTCAAACGCCTGAGCATGGATGAGATGGCGGGGCGGATGCGTCGCTTTATCTCAGGTGAGAGCGATCCCAATGCTTCCCGTGATCTCAAATGGGTGTTTCGTTCCTCCCTCTAGACGCCTTTGAGGTGTCGCCCTCCGCCCCCTTGATCTTGTCCACAGGCACAGGAACTAGGGGGCGGCGTTTCTTAGCGCAGGGCTACATCATCAATGGTGCGTAGCTCGGCCGCGCTGAAGGTCAGGTTGTTGAGCGCTTTCACATTGTCCTCGATCTGGGCAACACTGCTTGCCCCAATGAGCGCGGAGGTCATCCCCGGATGGCGCAGCACCCATGCCAGCGCCATCTGTGCCAGAGACTGCTCACGCGACTTTGCCAACATGTTCAACCGCTCGATCTGGGCGAGGCGTTCAGCACTAATCTGATGCGGCTTTAGGAACCCATGTGGTTTGGATGCACGTGATCCTTCCGGAATGCCCTTCAGATACTTATCGGTTAGCATCCCCTGCGCCAGCGGTGAAAAAACGATGCAGCCAATGCCTTCCTCCTGAAGAGTCTCCAGCAGCCCATCTTCGATCCATCGATTAAAGATGCTGTAACTGGGCTGATGAATGAGGCAGGGGGTGCCTAGTTCGCGCAGAATCTGGATGGCTTGCTGAGTTTGCTCGGTGGAATACGACGAAATGCCCACATAGAGCGCTTTCCCCTGTCGCACGACCTGATCGAGTGCAGACATTGTTTCTTCCAGCGGCGTTTGGGGATCGGGTCGATGGCTGTAGAAAATATCAACATATTCCAGCCCCATACGTTTCAAGCTCTGATCAAGGCTGGCAATCAAATACTTACGCGATCCCCACTCGCCATAGGGGCCCTGCCACATACGATACCCCGCCTTGGTGGAGATGATTAGTTCGTCCCGATAGGGTCGGAGGTCTTGAGCCAAAATCCTGCCAAAAGTTTCTTCGGCGGAACCGGGCGGTGGGCCGTAGTTGTTGGCCAGATCAAAGTGGGTGATGCCCAGATCAAAGGCACGATAAATCATCTCATGGGCAGTATCGGGGGCATCAACCCCGCCAAAGTTATGCCACAACCCCAGTGAGATTGCAGGCAAAAGCAGTCCACTTCGCCCACTTCGGCGGTATTGCATATTGAGATAACGCTGTTCAGACGGTGTGTAAACCATCAGTTCACCTCAGTTCAAAGAGTCAACAAAAAAATGCTGTCATCACCGAACGCTCAGGGGCAGCATCCGCGTCCTGTTAACAAGGAGATCGGTGTGGGGGGAATATACCCGCCAGTGCCCCGCGTTAGCCCACAGTTATAGGCAAGAGTATCCAGTTGAAGGCGTAAGTATTTCCCCGGACACTGGGTATCTGGGTTGAACTCATAATGCCCCGCGATGTGGGTCAGGGTGTATTGTGCCCGCAGCCAGAGGATCAGGTTTTGTAGGGCGTTCAGTTGGGCTAAAGCGGGTACTTCACTCTCAAAGTCGCCAATTGCGACCACCCCGATCACGCCTGTATTGTGCCCAGCAACGTTGGAGCCGCGTGCCCGAATATCGCGCCCCGCATAGACCTTACCATCCCCCCCGACCCCAAAGTGATACCCAATATCGGCCCATCCCTGCCCATCCATGTGGATATCCTGAAGCTCACGCATGGTTCCCGTATCGCGCCGGACGGGATAACTGTGATGGATAGCCACGGTGCTGTACACCGCCGCCAGATCCCCCTGATATTCGAGCCAGCCTAAAGGGTTTGCAGGCGCAAAACCGGACTCGTTGGACGCTTGGTGATTCACCGTCCGCGCCCCCCACTGATCGCGGGGGATGATCACGGGCGGGGTGAGGGTAGTTCCCGGGGGCGTCATGGCGATAGCGGTCAGGGTTGTTTGAAGTCTCACCGCCTCTTGATTCTTGCGTCCGATGAGCAGGGCAATTAGCCCACCTACCCCACACAAGGCCGTACCTCCCCCCGCAGTTAGGGTCCCGATCCACAGCAGGGCTTCACGCCGGCTCATGGGGTGTTTGCGCGTTTTTGGGCGGGAAGAAGGCGGTGGCATCATCGACATGGCTTCCGCTTACACCGCTGCGCCCGGTTCATACTGTGCGGACAGAGAGACCTCAAAAATGGTGCCTTGATCGGGCGCGCTGGTGATGTGGATCGTGCCTCCACAGGATTCGATCACCTGCTTGCAGATATACAACCCTAATCCTGTACCTTCACCGGGCGGTTTGGTGGTGAAAAATGGCTCAAAGATGTTCTGTTGAATTTCCAAGGGAATGCCCGGGCCATTATCAGCAACGATCACCATAAAGCGTTCGCCTACCCACTGGGAACTGATCCGCAGGCGCGGATTTGACCGTCCCGCCAAAGCATCACGCCCATTGAGCAGTAGATTGAGCCACACATCCTCAAGATGACCGGGAGATGCAAATACAAAAGCCGGGGAATCATCAAGGTCAGTTTCGAGGAGGATATTTTTGCGCTCGATGTGAAGACTCACCAGTTCGAGTGTGTTGAGGATGGTCTGGTTAACACTGATCCACTGGTGCAGGCTGCTTGGTTGATCCCGGCGGGCTGTGCTGAGCAGGCGTTTGACCACCTCATGAGCGCGTTTTCCAGCACGATGAATGGCCGTCACTCCTTCGTGGCGGGGATCATCTGGGGGAATATCCATCAGCAGCATCTCAGCATCACCGATGACCGTGGTGAGGGGATTATTGATCTGGTGCGCGACTACTGCGGCAAGCTGTCCCATAGTGGAGAGGCGCGCTGCCTGCACCAATGAAGCCTGTGCCGTTTTGAGGTCGGAAAGGCTCTGATGTAGATCGTGATACAAGCGCGCATTTTCGATGGCGGCCACAGCCTGCCCGATGAGGGCCCATGCGAGGTTGATCTCATCTGGACGGAACAGACGCGCATCGCTCACCCCACCAACAGTAAAGACCCCAAACAGGTCACCTTTGACCATGATCGGCATCGTTAGCCCTACATCTGCACCGATATGGCTGAGGTAGCTTTTATATCCGGGGGGGATGTTCCCATCCCGGATGTGGAAGTGAATCGGTTCTTGTTTGCCCAGAGAAGGTTGTACCTCTGGTGGGCAGGGGTATGGCTCCAATTGGGGCGGGTCAATAAACACCGCACGCCCAAAATCCATGACTCGCTCTAACCCATCACCGATCTTCAGTAAGAGGGTAAACCATGCGGCTCCAGTGGTTTCCAAAATGCGCTCCGCACTGGTGAAAATACTGGCGGAGATGCGCACTGTTGCGCCCCCACTGCTCAGAGACCCTAGAATTTCGAGGGCGGCCGAGCGAGATCGGGATCGTTTCTCAGAAGTCAGTTCACTGGGTAACCGGCGGTGATAAAGCTCTAGCAGCCCAATAGCGGGTTGATCAGCACCGCTTCGGATGGGCAATACCATGAGATGAGTCGCGCCGGCGCTGCGTACAACCTGCGCCTCTGCCTGCCAGCGCATCCCCTTTTGTTCCGCACTCACAATGTAATAACTGTTCTGTTCCAACGCTTCACGGAGCATGGGGCGCTCTTCAAAACGAAGGCGCACGCCCATCCCGATCCGGCGGGCCGCCTGCCACGAACGGGCCAACGGAAACAGGATACCATCCTCAACCCGATCAATGGCACAAATACTGGCGTCGAGGGAACGAATCACCTGATCGGCAAAAGTCGAGAGGACTTCAGGCAGGGCAAGGGTTGTGTTTAGGGCCATACCCGCCGCGACCAGAGTCACAAGCTGTCGATTCTGCCGCACCCGATCTTCATATAAGCGGGCGTTTTCAATTGCAATTGCTGCATGAGCGGCAAGGTCTAAAAGCAGTTCCAGATCATTTTGGGTGAACAAGGTGTTGGTGTGACGGTTTACCCCCAAGACCCCGATCACCTGCCCCTGATAACGCATAGGCACGTACAGCAAGGACTTTACAAAGTACTGCGTCTTGACTCGAAGTGCCCCTGAATCTGCAATGAGTACGGGTTCCCCGGTGCGAAATACACCCCCGATCAGGGGTTCGGTGTTTTTCACCCGAAAGTTACTCGCGTGGGCGTCGTCGATACCCTTCATAGCGCGAAGGTAAAGGGCCTCGTCTTCGTCACCCGGCAGCAGCAGCAGCCCTTCCTCAGCCTTGGTGAGTTTGACCGCAGCCTCCACAATCTGATTCAGCACCGCGTTCAAATCGAGCACCGACGAGATCGAGCGCCCTAAACTGGAGAGGGCCCGTTGGGCTTCCAACTTCTGGGCGAGCATGGCACGCATCGCAGCGCGGGTCTGGGTGTCCTCATATTCGGATGGAGGTACCGGCACAAGCGGGGGAGATTGAGGCGCTGGCGGGGTGATCTGGGTATCGGTTGCGGGGCGGCGCACGAGGCGCTGCATCCGCGAATCAGGCAGCCCCAAAATGCCCCGCACCACCCGTATCACACCGGCTTCATCCCATTCAGTGATGGTGTCGGGGCGGTGGGGCAGACTCTCCACGGTGGCTAAGGGCAGGGTTTTAAAATCAGGGTGCCTGCTGATCAGGTCGATCAGGCTGATGCCATCCCGATCCCGCATTGAACCTTTCACTAAGGCCGCGCTGTACCGAGTATGGGCAGCCGCAAGAGCATCACTCACATTATAGGCATTCTCAACGGCAAAGCCCCCGCTGCGTAAGATCGCGCTTAATTTGTCGGCAGATGAAAGATCATCTTCGACCAGCAGAACTCGGATCGCGTTGAGGTTGAGTCCCACATCCATAGGTGCTGATCACTCTGGTTTGCTTAGACGAGAACGCCTCCGGGCGAGATCGGCATCCACTTCAGAATCAGCCGCTGTTTTGGGGGCTGGCGAAGCTGAAGGGGTAGGCGCAGGTTGGGCTTTGTCAGCTTTGGTTTCAGGGGTGGGGGCGGTGGCATTGGTGGCAGTCCCAACCTTAACCGGGATTTTTGTACCTGCAGAAGGCGTAGCAGGGCGCTCCGTTTTCACTTCCACCTTGCTGCTTGCCGGTGCGGGCTGGTTACTCGTTTCAGGTGCCGGCGTGCTGCTTGAAGGTGTGCCAGTGCCTGATTCCGCCGGGCGGGGTGTGATGATCTCCTCCACCTTTTCGCGCACACTGCGCAGCACATCCGAGAGGACACTGCCAGCAGTACGCGCTGCTTCCTGTTGATCAACTGGAGGCGGGGGAGGGGGTGCGCCCTCTTTTTCAGCCAGTTCACGGCGGGCATCACTAACCATCGATTCAAGGGTATTCACATGCTGAATCAGGTCAAAGGTTGCACCCTGATGGCGATCTAGTTCCTGTTCCATTTGACGAATTTTGGCCCGCAAACGCTGCATATTCTGGACGATCTGGCGTGCCCCTGCCTCGTCGCCCCGTTCCAGCGTTTGATCAGCTTTTTTGTCCAGATCAGCCAGTTCAGTCTGGGCCGCGTTCAGCCGATTCTTCATCCGATCTTCTTCACTGATGGCGCTGTCGATCTGGCGGCGCAGGGCACTGATCTCCCGATCAATATCCTTACCGAGCATCTCCGGGGTGATCTTCTCCGGCAGCCGCGGCGGATGATCCGTACTGCCACTGCTCCCAAAGAGATTTCCCAAGTTGGCGCGCAGTAGGGTATTCAATTTATCCAGTAAATCCGACATACCACCCCCTCCGAGTTCATCCGATTCCCTTTAATTGTACCCGAAGCGCAAGGTGAGCGCGTATAATACTCAACCAAAAATTCCTTTAAAGGAGTGAGCGGGATGCAGTCTATCTCCTGCGAGGTGCTGATCATCGGCGGTGGCGCAACAGGCGCAGGCATCCTCTTCGATTTGTCTCAGCGAGGTCTGAAAGTTGTGCTGGTGGAGCAGAATGATCTGGGTACTGGCACCTCCGGACGTTATCACGGACTGCTTCATTCTGGGGCCCGTTATGTGGTACGTGACCCTGCTTCCGCCAAAGAGTGCATCGATGAGAATCTGATTTTGCGCCGGATTGCCCCCCATGTGATCGAGGATACAGGTGGTTGGTTTGCCGCTTTTCCTCAGGATGATCCCAACTATGTTCCTCTGTGGCTTCAGGGATGTGCCCAAGCGGGCATCAAGGTAGAGCCACTCACGCCGACTCAGGCCCTGCGTGAGGAACCGCACCTCAACCCCCAAGTACGCGAACTTTACCGGGTTCCTGACGGCGCCTGCGATTCGTGGGAACTGCTTCACTCGTTGGTACAGGGGGCAGCCGCTTTAGGTGGACGCACCCTGACTTACCATCAGGTTGTAGGGATCGACGTCCGTGAGGGGCGGGTGAAAGGGGCATACCTTCTGAATCGGCACACGGGCGAGGAACTTCAGGTTGAAGCGCAGGTGATCGTCAACGCGGCGGGGCCGTGGGCGGGTGAAGTGGGTAAACTAGCCGGGTTGAAGATCGGCATGAGTCTGAGCAAAGGGATCATGATTGCCATGAATACCCGCTGGACAAATGTGATCATCAACCGCCTTGATAAACCCGGTGATGGTGATATTTTGGTTCCCGTGGGCACAGTAGCAGTCATTGGCACTACTTCTGTGACCGTTGATCACCCGGATGATCGGAGCATCACCCCGAAAGAAGTGAGCGAAATGCTCGATGCGGGCGAAGTGATGATCCCTGATTTTCGCATGGGGCGAGCGCTTCGGGCATGGGCAGGGGTACGTCCCCTGTATGATCCCGGTGGGGCGGTAAGTACCCAAACGCACAAAGAAGCCCACGATGAACATGTCGCTGAAGCGGATGATGAAGGACGCTTTATCACCCGCACCTTCACCAGCCTTGATCATGCGGATCAGGGGGTGGAGGGAATGTTGACCATCGTCGGGGGCAAACTTACGACGTATCGCCAAATGGCGGAAAAGATCAGCGATCAGGTGTGTCGCATGTTCAAGCGCGAAAATCCCTGCCGCACCGCGGAGACTACACTGCCCACCCCCGAATGGCTGCACAGGGGCAAAAAACATCATACCCTTCCCCGTCGCCTTCAGGCGCTGGAACACGCAGCCACCCAGAAACCCCTGATCTGCGAATGTGAGATCGTGACCCGGACTCAACTTGAGCACGCTATCCATGAAGGCGGGCCGGGAGTGAGTCTTGATGATCTGCGCCGTGATCTGCGGGTGGGTATGGGGCCCTGTCAAGGTGGTTTTTGCGCTTATCGAACAGCGGGCGTCCTTCAGGAGTTAACCCATTTGAGCCGGGAACAAGCCGTTGAAGCGCTTCGGGATTTCGTGGAGGAGCGCTTCCGAGGCAATCGTCCCCTGCTGTGGGGACATCAACTGCGACAAGCACTTTTGGATGAATCCATCTATCGACGTTCCTTGGGGTTGACACCGAACCCTGCCCTAGAAGGCGAGACCAAACATGGATGATGTGTTGATCGTTGGTGCGGGCTGGGCCGGGCTGACCGCTGCTGCCTTTGCCCTCGAACAGGGCGCAAAAATCAGGGTGATCGCACAGGGGATCGGTTCCCCCGCGATCACCCCCGGATGGATCAGCGTACTCGACGGGGCACAAGGGGATCTCCATACCGCCCTTGCCGATCTGGTCGCTCATTTTCCAGATCATCCATACGCACTGGCCGGGATCGAGTCCGTGACTGCTGCCCTGCAAACCTTTGAGGCGTTTAGCGCCAAAATCGGACTGCCCTATGCGGGGTCACTTGCCCATAACCACCGTCTGATCAGCCCGCTGGGGGGACTTCAGAGTCCTGCTTATGTGCCTCCCGGATACCGCGCTTCAGCCGGGGAGCGTCCCCTGATGGTGGGCTTTCGTGGTTGGCGTGATTACTACCCTGCCCTTAGTGGCGAAAATCATACCTTGATCGATCTGGATGTGCTGAACCGCCAATGGGACGCCCCTCCAACAGAGATCGCTCGCTCTTTTGATTACCCTGAAGTGCGTGCTCATGCTGCTGATCAGGTTTGCGCCCATCTTAACCGCCTCAAGGGGGTGAGTGCAGTTGGCTTTCCGGCGGTGTTGGGGCTGAGTCATCCATCGGAAGTCATTGCGGATTTGAGCCAACGTATCGGGTTGCCCGTCTTTGAGGTCGCTACCCTACCTCCCTCGGTGCCGGGGACGCGCCTCTTTAACCTCAGCCGACGTTACCTGCTGGATCACAAAGTGCGTCTCCAAATTGGGCACCCGGTAATACGCGGTTTGATCGAAGGGGATCGGGTGATCGGGGTCGAGGTGGCTGCGGCTGGTAAACCTGAACGCTTTCGCGCCGCGGCGGTCATCCTTGCTACAGGCGGACTCTACGGTGGGGGGCTGTTCAGTGATGATCGGGGCCAAGTCTGGGAGCCGATCTTTGGACTGCCCGTGAAGCATGAACCGGATCGGAGCCGATGGTTTGAAGGGCGGATGATGAGTCCTGCAAGCCATCCCATCCATCAGGCAGGCATCAGCGTGAATCATCAGATGCAGCCGTTATCCACTCAGGGTGAGGTGTTCGCCGCTGGTTTGTACGCTGCGGGGCATGTGATTGCCTACCCCACAGGCACACCTTCGCCTCTGGAGACTTACGAGGGGGTGGCCCTTGCCACTGCTTATCGAGCAGTGCAGTACGCGCTAGGAAAGACCTGATCAGTCCTTCAGCAGCGGCAGAAACTATGCAAAAAAAGACCGCCTTCGGGTGGCGGTCAATGGACAAATGTCGGGGTGCGCGGATTCGAACCGCGGGCCTCTTCGACCCGAACGAAGCGCGCTACCAGGCTGCGCTACACCCCGATCAACAGCTAACAGTCTAGCACACCCACCCCGTGAATACAAGGGGCAGCTTCAAGGGGGTGGTTCCGCGAAACCCTTTTGCCTTGTTTATTTTATGATCCTAAAGATGACCTACCCAAAAGCAAAATAGGACTTTGATCCCCTTTTTGGATATGATGGGAGCGCTCCTAATTTCAATAGGACTTACGCAGTTGAAACTCGTTCCCCCCTTCTCCAGTGGAGCGGGCACCGGGAAGCGGTCGTAGGGGGATGAGGGCAAGTGCGTAACGCCCATTCAAAATCATGATCAATGTTGGTGTTTTTACGGAGGCAAAACATTTATGAACCGATCCCATGTTTTCAAAGCCCTTTTAGGGTGCTGCCTGATTGCGCTGTTGACCCTGCCCATGCGCGTTTTTAGTCAGGACCCTACGGCCGTACCCGCGACCCCTACTTCTGTCCCTCCAAGTGCCCTCAAGATCGTGGGGTATTTTCCTCAGTGGGGCATGTATGCGCGCAACTATCGGGTGAAGGATATTGTGACCAATGGGGCGGCCGACAAACTCACCCATATCAATTACGCCTTTGCCAATGTGAGTACGGAGTCGCGTTGTTATATGGAAACCCGGCTTGGCTGGGGCGATGCCTCCGCTGACTATGAAGTGAGATACAACAAAGATCAGAGCGTTGATGGCAAGGCAGACGAAATGGGGCAGCCCATCAATGGACACTTTAATCAGCTCAAAAAACTCAAGGCCATGTACCCTCACCTGAAGGTGCTGATCTCCATTGGCGGATTCTCGTGGTCGGGGCGCTTCTCCGATGCGGCCCTGCCTGAAAACCGGGTGGCTTTTGTGAGTTCCTGTATCGATCTGTACATTCGGGGCAATATTCCCTTGTGGGCTTATGTCACCGGGGGAACGCCCACAGCCGGAACCAATAACGGACGTGCAGCCGGGGTCTTTGATGGGATAGACATTGACTGGGAGTTCCCCGCCGTGCCTGCCTTTATGGGTGATCCTTCCCGGAATCTGCCTCCCAATGTCTACCGCCCTGAAGATACTGAGAACTTCACGGCACTGCTGGCGGAGTTCCGCAAACAGCTTGATGAGGTGGGGCGTGAACATGGCAAACACTATGAGCTGACCATCGCTGCTCCTTTAGATAAGGCACGCTACAGCAAGATGGAGCTGAGCAAAATTCACCAGTATCTAGACTTCATCAACATCATGGCCTATGACGTTTATGGGGCATGGGATGCGGATGGCCCCACCAACTTTAATGCGCCGTTGTACAGCTCACCGGATAATCCTGCGCCAGTGGATGAGAGATACAGTGTGGAGAGCGCGGTCAATGGGTTTTTAGCCGAAGGTGTGCCCCCCGAAAAAATCGTGGTGGGTGTGCCTTTTTATGGGCGCGGCTGGACGAATGTGCCCAATCAGAACAACGGGTTGTATCAGAGTGATCCGGCGATGAGACCAGCGCCGGGACTGTGGGAGGATGGAATCGAGGATTACAAACGCCTCAAGCAGTTGGATTATCCTTCATTCCGAGACCCTAAATCAGGCACCTTCTGGATTTTCGACGGTACAACTTTCTGGAACTACGACGATCCAGAAGTGATCAAAGACAAAATGGCGTTCATCAAATCCAAAGGCTTGGGCGGGGCCATGTTCTGGTCGCTGGATGGGGATGATGGAACCCTGATCTCCGCCGTCTACAATGGCTTAAATAAATGATGGTATCGAAGGGGGAAAAACCTCAGGTTGATTCCCCCTTCTTAAGTCCCTTTGATCAAAAGCGTGCGCACACAATCCCCGGCGGGCCGATCACTGGGGATGAGGATTTGATACCTGAGGCAGCACCCACTTTGCCAGCGCCTCCAGACCCTCTATGTCATCCAGATCAAGCCATTGAAGCATTATCCGCTTAACGCCTGCTTGCGCGTACACCCCTAACTGTTCCACAAGGTCCTGCGGTGTGCCGATCAACACCCCACGCGCCTCGAGTGAATCGCGGGGGGTGTTCCCAATACGGCGCGAAAGTTCAGCCGCGTCGCGGGCCAGTACGCAGCGGGTCATCAGGGATCGGCGCACTTCACTGGGGGAACGCCCTGCTTCTACAATGAGTTTATCAAGCTGCTGATTGAGCGCTGCAATCTCGTGTGCAGGCTGATAAACGGCATTCCATTCATGCGCATAGCGAGCCACCAACGGTAGGGTGCGTTTGGGTCCGCGCCCCCCGATCACAATGGGGATGTTGCGCTTGGGCCGTGGCAGCAGTACTGCCTCGTGAAGGCGATAATATTTGCCTTGAAAGGTCTGCGGGGTATCGTGGTGAAGTAGCCCGGTGATCACCTTCAAGCCTTCCTCAAAACGATCAAAGCGCGACGGAATATCCAGCAGGTCCCATCCATAGTTGTGATGCTCGCGCTCTTGCCAGCCCGCACCTAAACCCAAATTTAGCCGTCCCCCAGAAAGATCGTCCACAGCCGCGGCCATGCGTGCGGTAAGGGTGGGATGGCGGAAGGAGACAGGCGAAACCAGCGGCCCGAACTCGATCCATCGGGTGTGGCTGGCAAGCCAAGTCAGGCTTACCCACAATTCTAGTGATTCTTTGTCCGGCGGATTGGCGTTCGTATAGTGATCCGAGCGGTAAAGCCCCTTAAAGCCCAAATCTTCAGCGGTTTTGACCAAACGCATCCAGCGTTCCCACGTTAAACCATCTTGACCTTCGATCATCACAGCCAATTCGATCATGGTGCTGCTCCTTTTTTAACCTCTTTAACTTCGTTTTAAACAGGTATCACAGACTCAACTATCCCTCACCCCTTGATCCTTGACAAGGAACAGTCACAACGACTATCACGGGTGAGGGCACAAACCTGAGTCAGCGGCGTTTAGGGGGTATTGTCGGAGGGACATTCCCCGCAGGCTAACACTGCGGGGAAAAGGGGATGAGTGAGCATATCTCATCCCCTCGTTTTGCACCGCGTTTAGGGATTCACGGGCGGGGTTGTACCATCAATGGAGATGAGGAACTTCACCAACTTACGGCGATCTTCAGGGCTGCTTAGCCCATCGATCCCACCGGTGCCAGCGGTGCGGTGAGCGATGAATTTGTCACCCATCACCTCATCCAGAGTCGCCGCAGAGCCATTGTGGAAATAGGGTGAGGAGGCAAAAACGCTCAGCAGCGAGGGGGGCACAAAACCATCGGCGCCCAAAGGCGGCTTGCCATTGGCCCGCACTTCGTTTTTGTCGTCTGGATTGAAGGTCGAAACATTGGTCAACTGCGCGATGATTTGGCCCGCTTTGATCGCAGCCGCATCAAACACTGGGCCCGCCAGAACGCTGTTTGACCACTTGGGCCCACCATGACACATCTGGCAGTTATTGCTGGTGAAGATCTGGCGACCTTCCTGAATTTCGGGATCAATGCTGGTGCCCAAGGGCGAGATCGGAGCACGAATCGTCTTGATATAAGCGATGATCGCATCCCACGAATTGACCAACCCACCCGAAGGTGTGCGTGACTGAAGCTGCTTACGCTGGCTGTTGGGGAAGGCCAATACAGGCGGATCACCGATCAACAAACCGCCGATCTTGGGCGTTTCCTCAAGGGCGCTGCCATCTACATTAAAGAGCAGCCCTTTACCACCTGAAACGCCTCGAATGTTCAGTTCGAAGTCCTGCTGCTCATCAAAAATACCTGACCAGTTAAGGGCGCGCATGACTCCCCCTGCAAAGTCTGTATGCTGGGAGATCGTGCGGCGAGGCCCTGCCGCAAAAATCCAGACAACGTTATCGCTTAGGCCAAAGGGATGACAGGCCGCACATGACTGCCAACCTTCGCTGGACATGTTACCGATGGAGTCGGTGAACTCGCCCACTGCGGTGTTGTACAGTTCTTTGCCCACCAGCACCAGTTCCTCAGGCGAGCCAGCAGCAGGCAGTGGGGCAGAACGCATGGTGGCCATGATCTGCTCTGGGAAGCGCGTAATGTCGATCACGGTGACGTCACGAGAAACGTAATTCATCACATAAGCGCGGGTATCGTTGTTGTTGATCACGATCCCCCGAGGGTTGCGCCCCACATTGATATCCAGCACCCGATTGTCGAGCGGGTTGGTGTCAACACTCATCGCCCCAGTGGCTGGATCAACATGCACCCGCACGACCACATTACTGGCCGCACTCACCACGTAACCCACATCTTCTTTGGTCTTAAAAGCGATTGACCATGGAATCGCCAAAAACAGCTTGCGGGTTCCTTCCGGTTGGCTGGCAACTGCTTTGTGAAGGTTGATGGTCAGCCCAGTATCAACATTGGTATTGGTATCCAGAATATGCACCAGCGCCTGCGTATTGACGTTAAAGCGCACAGGGCCATTGGGCGAAGCGCCCACATTAGGCAGATAAGCAAAGCCGTTTTTGACTGCGATCGCCTGCATCTGATTGGGATAGGCACCCGTTACAAAGGTGGGTTTGAGTGAGCCGTCACGGTTTTTCTCTTTGGATTCGAGCTTATTGATCGCGTCTCCGGTAGCAAGGAAGCCCGTATCGGCCATATTCTTGAGGACGATCTGGCCGCTCACACTGTCATTATTGGTGGTGATCTTGGTGACCAGTCCGGTCTTGCTGTCGTCCTCACCATCAAGTTTGCCCTGATTGGCAAAGGAATAGAAGTGGGTGATGTACACCGTCTCATCGGTATCGCTCTCATTACCGTTATTGGTAATGGCGATCCCACGCGGCTCCGCACCTACGGCAGGGGCAAGATTGGCGATGGTCTTGACCACGGTGTTGCTGGCAGTATCAATCACACTCACGGAGTTGGAGCGGGAATTGGTCACATAGGCTTTGGTGCCGTTTGGGGCCATCGCAATCCCGTAGGGTTCAGTGCCTACCGCAAGGGTAGCGATGACTTTGGCGGGCGGTTGGGCGGTGCGGTCAACGCTCAGTACGGAAACTGTGCCATCAACGGTGTTAGCCACATAAATCAGGGCGCCGTTCGGGGTGATTGCTACCCCATTTGGTTCCCGTCCGACGTCAATCGAACCAAGCAGTTGATTCCGATCTGCACCTACATCAAAGAGGGAGACGGTGTTGTTGTCAGGGTTCGCAACGGCTAGCAAGGTATCATCCCCGCTGAGGGCCAATGGGCTGGATTTAGTCGCGCCCGCGAAGCGCGTCACCCCCTGAACGGCAGTCACTTTGCCCTGAAAGGCGATTGATGAGGCCAGCGCTAAAAGGATCACACCGGTCACCATAAATAAAGAACTGGGACGAATCCGACGGGTCGATCTGTGCATCTTATGTCTCTCCTTCAAACTGTGGTTTCATCACCCAGAGCTGCTTGTTCTGTTTATGCATCCGGCACACAGGATCAATCGTTGATGATCGACACCCAATTGAAACCGCATTTACCCTTTGTTCCCCCCAAAGGGTAAATGGGTGTGGGCACTAGAACATCACACCTAACAGAATCAGCACTGCCATTGGGTTGAGGGCGATTGAGTTTATCATATAATGATCACCAATATCGCGCAAACGTCGGCGCACTTGCAGGTGTACCCGTCACTACATTCCCCTGCAAATAAATCACGGGGAGCGCATAAGCCATAGATATGCATCCTCAATTGTGGGCGAGACATGCTTTGATTCCACACCATCCGGTGGTGTACCCACCATACGCAAGGTCCGAAGCGCCCCGTCATCACGAATTTGGCTGACGTGGTATTCGCGCTGCAAGACTGCGGCAACCGCTTTAGGAACGCGCACTTCATATACATGATCCGCCGCTCGCGCCTTGAGTGTTTCGCTCAGCCCCTCGAAACGTATCCTACCACCGCGAAAAATGAGCAGACGCTCTGCGCGATCTTCCGCCTCATCGGCGTTATGCGAACTAAACAGCATGATCTCTGGCGCGAATCGCACAACGGCGTGCCACAGTTGATTCCGCTCGTCGGGAGCAAGACCGCGCGTGGGTTCATCCAAGAGCAAAAGGCGCGGCTTGCCGAGTAATGCCTGAGCCGCCGCCACGAGCCGCACTTGCCCGCCGGAGAGTTTCGCCAATGGCGTTCGGCTGAGGTGCGAAATACCCAATGCTGCAAGAGTCTCGTGGATGGTCATGTCGTGCTGCATGGGGATGCAGCGCACCTGAGCCAAGTAACGCAGAATTTGGTATGGGGTGAGGTGGTGCGGGAGATCAACTTCTTGGGGCATAAAGCCAATGTGCGCCCGCACGGAGCGCACATCAGCCGCATAGTTTTGCGCACAGAAACGAATCTCGCCTGCATCAGGGCTAATGAGTGTTGCCAACAGACGCAGGAGCGTTGACTTGCCCGAACCATTTGGCCCTAGCAGCGCCGTTGATCCTGTGT
This sequence comes from Anaerolinea sp., assembly GCA_014879835.1. Lineage (GTDB taxonomy): Bacteria > Chloroflexota > Anaerolineae > Aggregatilineales > UBA2796 > UBA2796. The sequence goes on along the minus strand of JACSRJ010000104.1, from coordinate 6,445 downwards.
TCAGCGCAAACGAGACTCCATGTAGTGCAGGCTGCGCACCGTAGAATTTTGTCAGACTTGTGACCGTGAGATTGGTGGCACTCATGCAGTGCGGTTTCTCATGACGGTTTGCCCCGCTTGTTGCATGAGGAACAATCCGACAATCAACGCGATGCTCGCCGCCAGCAACAAGCCATCAGAATTATTGATTTGGGCGATCAACCACGCAGCAGCCACTCGGTAAAGGCTTGTCGCAGGGGTCCACTCGACACGTGCCACAATTTCACGCCAACCGAATAAGATTGCCCCTGCCCACAGGACTAATGGCACGATTGTCCCGGCAATGGTATGCCAGCGCACCGAGATATAGAGTGCGAGTCCCGCCAAGCCGATCATCGGGCCGAGCCAAACCAACACCAATCGCCAAAGCTGCACAACGTCCATCCCCCCTAAGCCAAGGGCGAGCATCAGCGCGGCGCTGATGCTCCCGTTGAAGGCGAGCACGACCCCCAGTCGTATGTAAAGGAGTTCGAGCGGTCCAACTACACTGATTCGCTCAAGTTCTTCCAATCCGCGCGTTTCGGGTCGGAAGGTGTAGGCGACACCACCCGCCGCAAGGAGCGGTGCGAGCAGCACAATCAACGTGATTAACCATTCCGCGCCCGCTGCAAAACCGACAAACAACCCCAACGTTCCAACAGCAACGCCCGCCAACCAGAAACCTAGCGGCAAGATCTCGATCTGCGCCCGTGCGACACCCAACCAAGCCTGCGACGAAAACGCACGCGATGGTGATAGTGGTGATTCAATCGGTTCTGGTGCGGTGCGTTCCGCCAACACGGGTTTGAGTTTCGCAAGCAGCAAGTCCGTTTCGCTCGGTGTTGGATCAGCAACTTCGTAGGATACTAACAGTTTGGTGACTGCGCTCAGATCACCCAATTCGGCACGTTGCGCCTCGGTCAGATCGCGTTCAAGATCAATTTCGTTCATGGCGTAATCTCCGCGTGCAAGAGTGTTTTCAGGGTTTTTAGGGCATTAAAGAGTCTGCTTTTCACCGTGCCGAGTGGGAGTCCAACCACCGCTCCGATCTGCTCTAACGAGAGATCGTGGTAAAAACGCAAAACCAAAACCTCGTGTGCCGCGGCGGGAAGCTGTTGCAGGAGCAAGTTGATCTCGTGACGCTGCATTACTGCCGCGACGGTTTCTTCAAGGCTATTGTCAGCCGCACTCATCGGACGGCGCTCGTCCCAATCTTCAAACGACTCGCTCTCCTCGAGCCGGAAATACGCTGATTTGAATTGATCCCGCGCAAGGTTACGTGCGACGGTATATGCCCATGTGCGGAAGTTATGCGGCGGCTCACCCCGATAGATGATGAGCCGCGTGAATGTCTCCTGCACAAGGTCTTCAGCCGACATGCGGTTATCCGTCAGGCGGTGCAGAAAGCGTAAAAGCGGTGCATGATAGCGGTGAACAATTTCGGTCAGCGCCGCTTCGCTCCCTCGCCTGACTTCGCGGTAAAGTGCTTCGTCTGTATCCTGCATCGGGGCTTATCCCTTCAAGAGCGCCCGTTTCCGAACGTGAATATATCCACCGATGACGAGCAGTAACACCCCTGCGGATGCTATTGCCAAGCGGTTGAATGTATAGGGAATTTCGGCATCCGCTCCCGGCAGACTATGGGCAAACAGATAAAAATTCCTCGTCACCGCGCCGCGTGTCTGAATCTCGAATATCCAGTAGAGCAGCACACCACCCGCCGCCGCCCAATAAACGTGCGTTAGGCTTCCCAAGCAAATCGAGAGTCCGAGTAGGAAGACTGTTGGCGCAAAAGCGGGTGGGAAAATGTCCACCGGATCATAGTAGCCGTAAACTATACGATAAACGAGTCCGCCGGCCAAGAGAATTGCCGCCGCAATGACGAATCCGACCATCATGCGCAGCAGCGGGAGTCGCCAACGCGGTTCGGGGTATGAATCGCGCAGGTCGGAAAAACGCTCGTCCTGTTCAATCGTCATCAGGTGTGCCGAGGCCAGTGCTGCGAACAGCGGCAGCGCTACCTCGAAAGGACGTTCAATATCCAACTGACGCGGTGTGAACCTATTCAAGTGCCAGATCAGTCCGTTCAGCATTCCGAACAGGGGCAGCACTAAGGCAGGTAGTATCGAAGTCAGCCCCACCGTCAGCCGCAGATCGTAGTAGAGCATAGGTTTAGCGCGCACCACTCACCTCTTTGATCCACGCCACCAGTTGATTGGAGGGCATCCCTTTCAGGTTTGCCTTGTTCGCCTGAATCTCAGCGATCAGACGGTGTATACCCGCTTCGCCTTCCCGCGCATAAAGTTCATTGATCGCGGTTGCAACACCGTAATAACCGGGGTTCAGAATAGCAGCGATGCGGGTCGAGTCGCCGTTCGCTTTGTGGTGCGCCCAAAGGAAACGCGCCAGATCACCTGTGATTAGCTGCATCATGAAATCATTATCGAAGTATGCAGCAGTCATCAGCAAATCCAGTTGATTATCCAGATTGTCCGTCCGCTCGAGCGATTGGATTGATAATGGATATTCGATCATCGTGATGATGTTATCTGCCCGTAATGTCGGCCCGAACCATGGGAGTCCGTCGGTTGTGTCGCCAATGAACAACTGAAATTCCGGCGCAAGCTGATCGAAGTAGCGGCTAAAAACCTCTAACGCAGGGATATAGTATTGCTCCACCGCCGGACGTGCGCGATCCACATCATCAGGTAAGCCGATCAGGGTGAACTGCCCAACCTTGACTTCGGCAAGGTCACGCACACCGATCAAGTGAGTAAAATACGCAGATTTTGCCTGCCAAGTTTGGCTATCTACCCGCTGCAAGTTTGTAGCGAAATTAAGCCCGTTTACCCCTTCGACCCTCACCCGAAAGCTACTTGTTACCGTCGGCTCGGTGATAGGGCTGATCCGCACAGGCCGCGTACCCGCCACCGGATACCACGCCGCCGAATAGGAAAGCCGTATCCCATCAGTCCGCGTGAAGTTTGCCGCTTGAACCGCTCCCCGATAGACGAGCATTTGCCATATCGCGCCCTCATAGTGCAGCGTGACTGTGAGTTGCTCCCTTGGTTGGAGCGGTTGCGGAGGCTTCAACCGCAAGCTATGCCCATCGCGTTCATAAGGTAGCGTTGCCTCGGTGACACGCAGCGAACTATTTAAGGTGAGATCAAGTATTGCCAGCGGTGCAGCGCTAACATTGGCTAGGGTGATCGTCGTCGTGTAGCGTGGCGATTCTGCGCTTCCGAAGTCAATTTGAATGTCGTAGTCTGCCACTTGCAGCGGCAAAGCCTCGCGCAGCGGCTCCATGACGACATAGGAATCCGGCACTGAACCGCTCATTGGTGACTCCGCCAAAGCGTTCACTGCCACGTATTGCGCTCCAAACATCACAAGCAAGACGATCGACACCCGCATCGCCATCGAAGCCAACACCGAACGACGGTTGAAACGCCGCCCGATGTACTTCCACGCTAATAAGGCTAACAATCCCGCCGAGAATGTGATGTAAAACCCGTTGAAAAGCTGCGGCAGGCTTCCGAGCGTAACGCGCCCCCAAAGCTGCGTTTGGGGGAGCGCCCCAAGCCGCGCAAAGTTCAGTAACGTGAGACTAGAAAGTGAAGGCGTATTTACGGCTAAGAGAGTCGTCCCCATTGTCACCGCCAACCAAAGCAGCACAAGCAGTGGATAAATCCAGCGGTGCAGGCCAAGCCAACCCATCAGCGCATAAGCGAATGCTGCGGTGAAAGCAACCGTAATCGTTCCCTCAAAGAGATAGGTCGGTATAAGTGCCCACCAAGCGTTGAATGACCCGCTGCCAAGCGTGATGACTAATGGCGGCAGCAAGAAGGGCAGGAGTACCACAACTACCGCTAACCACCGCCCGATCAAGATCTCGACGCTGGAGGGGTATGCCTCCTCCAGTTGGTCAAAACGATTGCGTGCAGCACGAGTAGCGCTCAGGCTACCAATGAACAGCGCTATCAGGCTCAGCAGTCCGATTGCATTGCGCCCGGTGGACATTTCAAGGATGACACGTGCGGATGCCATACTAGGTTGTGTTGTAGCGACGACCAAACCGATCCAAATCAGCAGAAGCAGCGCATATGACCAGTGCCAAACGATAAGGCGAACTTCGAGCAGAAACGCCGCCATAAAACGAGATGCAGTGTTCGTGTTACGCATATTGCGCCTCCGGTTTCTCGACAGTGGCGCTTACGGCGCTCATCACTGCCATATAGCCATCTTCCAGCCCCGGCGCGATCTGAGAGCCACGCCCTTCGGGGTTTTCAGGTGAGATCAGACGCACAACCAGCCCGCGCGGTGTGGATCGACTGGCGATGATTCGATAGCGATTTTCGATAGTTTCCCATTCGCGCTGAGCAATCTCTAATTCCCAAACTCGCCCTTCGGCCCGCGCGGTCAGCGCTTCGGGCGTGCCAAAGAAAATCAACTGGCCTTGGTTCAGCACGGCAACTTGTGCACAGCTTGCCTCAATATCCCCCACGATATGCGTGGAAAGCAGCACGGTTCGATCTCCCGAAAGTCGCGTTAGTAAGTTGCGGAATCGGATTCTCTCTTCAGGATCAAGTCCTGCCGTCGGCTCATCAACGATCACGAGTTTCGGATCGCCCAGAAGCGCCTGCGCAATGCCAAGCCGCTGACGCATCCCGCCGGAATAACCACCGACGCGGCGTTTGGCCACACCAGTCAGGTTGACCTCATTCAGCACTGTTTCGATTTGCTTTACGCGCTCCTTGCGCGGGATGTTCTTCATCGCGCCGATATAATCTAGCAATTCATGGGCATTCAGCCCTCGGTAAAAGCCGAAATCCTGCGGCATATAACCGAGAATCTGCCGAATTTCTCCGGGTTCGCGTGTGAGGTCATACGGGCCAATCTGCACCGATCCGCTGGTCGGCGGGATCAAGGTCGTCAGGATGCGCATAAGCGTTGTTTTGCCTGCACCATTCGGGCCAAGCAAGCCAAACATCCCGCCGCCAATTTGCAGATTAACGCCGTTTAGTGCGCGGAAATTCCCATAGTCTTTTACCAGATTTTGGAGCGTTACATTCATCGTTTTGTCCTCCTAAACCTGAAGACGAGATAGGTGTGTAAAAGGTTCAAAATTGGATTCGGTTTAGCGGTAGGGGGAGGTAGGGATGTACTACATAGGGTGGGTGAAGACGCGACAGGCAGCAGGAGAGCAGAGAACGCCCCAGAACCAGAACCATCCCCAAAGTCCGAAGGACTGCCCGGAGTGCGCCGCACAGCATGGGGCATGTGTTGAGGATACGACGGCGTGGGAAGTGGAGGCGTGGTCAAAGCGCAAGGGCAAACGAGGCGCCCAAAAACGGTGGAATCGGATGGGTGCTTCTGCCATAACAAGGACTGTGAGTACTCGTGGTGGCCGAAAACTCGTAAGCCAGTACTAGAGCGGATAAGCCGACTAAAAGCATGGTGGGAAGCGCTCCTAGTCGTGAAACCGGATACCTTGTTGGGCTGGCACCGGAAGGTGTTTGCGTGGTTCTGAATGGTGCTCTTGGCAACCTTCACGCCGACTTTGAGCAGTTCACCGCGAATGCATTCCGCACCCCAGAGCGGGTTGTCGCAGATCATCTGCTTAATGAGAGCGACGGTCGCCTCCTCCAAAGCCGCTCGACCCTACGCCACGTTTGATTTCTGCCGCCAGAAGTACAGGCGTCAGGTGCGACCGCGTCGTCCGCAAGGACAGACTTGGCGGTTCTTCCTCCATCAACATGCTGAGGTTATCTGGGCTTGAGATTTCTTGCCCGTGATTGATCTCGTGTTTCGGCAGTACTTCGCCTTTTTCATCGTCGAACTGGGCTCGCGCAAGGTGGTTCATGTCGGTGTGACGGATGCGCCAACCGACGCCTGGACAGCCCAACAACTCCGCGAGGTGACACCCTTCGGCGAGGGTTCCAAGTACTTGATCCACGACCGAGACAGCAAGTTTCGCACCCAGTTCGTGCGGGTGGCTGCTGGAGCAAACATCAAAGTCCTCGAAACCCCTGTTCGAGCCCGAACGCCAACGCAGTCTGTGAACGGTTCCTCGGCTCTGTCCGGCGTGAATGTTTGGACCCCTTGTTTTTCCTTGGTCCAAGGCAACTTTTGCACGTACTGAAAGCCTATGTCGACTACTGTGTGCATCATCGGCCCCATCAAGGTCTTCAGCAGCGCATTCCGGAGCCACTTCCGGCTTCACCTCTTCATGGAGTCGACCCGGGCACCATTCAACGAATATCTATCCTGAGAGGCTTGCATCACACCTATTCACCTGCTGCCTGATTCTCCGCTCCAGTACTGGCTGACGAGTTTTCAGCCAGCACGGGGGGATGACTGGGGGTATAACTGACGCAGCAGTCGATGTGCGCAGGTGCGTGGGTCAAGCAGCGCGGCAGGGTACTCG
>JACSRJ010000115.1 GCA_014879835.1 Anaerolinea sp. | reverse complement strand
GAAAAAGCTGCAACTGCCTAAAGCGGAAGGACTGGAAAATGTGCCGGGTCGCGGCGTTCGCAGCGCTATCGGGGGCGAACCCGTTCTGGTGGGATCGGTGAAATTGTTTACCGAAACGGCAGGCATGTCGCTGGATGGGAGCTTAACTGGCAGGGTAGAGGAACTGGAAAAAACCGGACGTTCAACGATGATTGTCAGTAAAGGAACCAAAATCCTCGGTATTTTGGGTTTAGCCGATACCCCCCGTTCCAACATTAAGGCGGTTATGGATAACCTGCGCGCACTAGGGATTGAGCATCTTGTCATGCTCACGGGTGACAACAATGATGTGGCAAAGAATGTTGCTACTCAGGTGGGGCTGACGGAAGTGCAGTCAGAACTGATGCCAGAAGACAAGCTCAACATCATCAAGCAGCTTGAGCAGAAGTATCAGGCGATTGCAATGATCGGCGATGGTGTGAACGATGCGCCAGCGCTGGCAACGGCAACGGTTGGGATTGCGATGGGCGGCGCTGGAACGGCAGTCGCATTGGAAACGGCTGACGTTGCGTTGATGGGTGACGATTTAGGGAAATTGCCGTTCGCGGTAGGGTTGAGCCGCGCCAGCCGCCAGATCATCCAGCAAAATCTCTATATCTCTCTAGGGGTGATTGTGCTGCTGGTTTTTACTTCCGTGCTGGGTATTGTTCAGCTTGGTTTTGCAGTTGTCTTACATGAAGGCAGCACACTGGTTGTCGTTGGGAATGCGCTACGCCTCCTTGGATATCGAAAGGAATGAGCCATGACGGAGCAGATTAACGAGATTTCAGATTATCTGCGTTCTGCAACACTGTCGCGGGTAGACCGTCTGCGTGAATACCTGATTTACGTTGCGTGGTCACAGACGCTCATTGCCACGCTAGGCAGTCTGTTTCTCAGCGAGGTGATGGAGTTTATCCCGTGTAATCTCTGCTGGTATCAACGTATTTTGATGTACCCGCTGGTGGTCATTATAGGCATCGGTATTCTGTTGCGCGATAGGAGAGTTCAGTATTATGTTTTGCCATTGAGTTTATTCGGGCTGGGTATTGGACTGTATCACAGCCTCCTTTACTACGGGCTAATTCCTGAGACTCTTCAGCCCTGTACCGCCGGTGTGCCATGTAGCACGCGCTGGATTGAATGGTTTGGATTTGTGGGGATACCCTTCGCTGCTTTTACTGCCTTCACCGTCATTACGCTGGCTGTCATCTGGCATAAACCCTCCGATGATGAGGAGCTGAAGCAAACCGAAACTTCGTCTCAGGTAAGCAATCAAAGGTGGCTGAAGTGGGCATCGGCAGCCCTTATTGCTGTGTATGTAGGCATCGTTGTCGTTGGTCTTGCCAGTCGTATAAGCGAGAATGCACGCCTGACTGAGACCTCCAGTGAAACCACTGCCGACGAGTTCACGATTGCAACAACAGTTGCGCCGGTTGCCCTTTCCACTACCCCGTATCCAGAAAACCTCATTCTTACCGGTCAACGGGTTTATCTGAGTCAATGCAGTGCCTGTCACGGTCAGAATGCTCAGGGGGTTACAAACTTAGGACTTCCACTGGTCGATACCGAATTTATGCAGGAACGCTCAGATGCTGATCTACTGGAGTTCATTCGAACCGGGCGACATCCATCTGATCCACAGAGTCAAACCGGGATGATGATGCCAGGCAGCGGTGGCAATCCTGCGCTTACGGATACCGAAGTCCTCGCGGTAATTGCCTATTTGCGTTCACTCACTCCTTGAAGTAATAAGAACAGGCAGATGATTGCTGCTTCTATTAAATACTCAAACATCTATTGAACGGAGAAAACAATATGCCTACATCATCCAAAACACAAGCAACCGCTAAACCCGCGTCATCCAAGCGCGGTAAAGGCAAGAATCGTGAAGCACTTATCCTGCTCATGATAGGCATTCCTGTTGTGATCGTCGGAATCTTGCTGGCATCGCTCTATAATCGTGAGCAATCTAGCCTCGTGGTTGATGATACACGGCTCATCAGACCAGACAGCCCTACGCTTGGGTCTTTAACCGCGCCAGTCACAATCGTGGAGTTCCTTGATCCTGAATGCGAGTCCTGTCGGGCTGCGTTTCCTTTCGTGAAACAGTTGTTAGAGGAATACGATGAACGTGTGCGACTGGTTGTGCGCTACTTCCCGCTTCATAACAACTCAGTATTGGCTGCAACTGTAACCGAAGCCGCAGGCGCACAGGGTATGTACTGGGAAATGCAGGAGATGTTGTTTACGCGCCAGTCAGAGTGGGGAGAACAGCGAACGCCGCAGACTGATCTTTTCATTAGCTATGCAACTGAACTAGGACTGAACATTGAGCAGTTTACTGCCGACCTTCAAAACCCCGATTACCTGGCAAGAATCGAGCGGGATCAAGCGGATGGCGAAGCGTTGGGCGTTACCGGAACGCCAACCTTTTTTATCAATGGTCGCCTGGTTGAAGAACTAAGTGCAGATGCTATTATCGCCATGATCGAAGAGGAACTGGCACGCTAGTGACCGGAGAAGATTCAAAGTGAATACCAATGGATGGAATCGCATCCGTTACACGCTTTATGCCCCTATTTATGATCGGATTGTGCGATCGTTCAATACTTCGCGTAAACGATCCATTCAACTGTTGGAACTCAAAGCGGGTGAGCGAGTGTTATTGGTTGGCGCGGGAACAGGGGAAGATATTCAGTATATTCCAGAAGGTGTAGAGATTACTGCGGTTGACATTACCCCAGCAATGGTGGAGCATATTCGCCGCAAAGCAGTGACATTGAAACGTCCAGTACAAGCAGAGGTGATGGATGGTCAAGCATTAGAATTGGCTTCTGAAAGTTTCGACGCGGTTGTGCTGCATCTCATCCTGGCAGTCATTCCCGATCCCATCGCCTGTATTCGGGAGGCGGCGCGTGTGCTGAAGCCAGGCGGACGAGCTGTGATATTTGACAAGTTCCTGCCGGAAAAAGAACAACCTTCTTTGCTAAGGCATCTGCTGAATTGGATAACCAATTTCGCTTTTTCAGATATCAACAGGAAGTTAGAGCCAATTGCCGCCGCTGTCCCAATCAAACTGCTCCACGAAGAGCCAACCAGCTATAGGCGTTTTGGCTACAAAATCGCCTTGTATCAGAAATCCTAGCAGAAATTATGTCTTGGTACGTTGGTGAGATTAGCTGGATTTCTATAAATGCTTGATGAAGCGGCGTACATTGCCAAGACAGCAGTCTCCCTGTGGATTGCGCCAATCACAGGCACATTGTCCTTCCTGAATTCCGGCTTCGATGTCCGCGATGATGGCTGCCTTACCCGTCGCCTCAAGTTGGAGTCGAATGTCCTTCGGCGTGTAACGGAAACAATAACAAATCGGCACATCCGGGTTGTCAGGTTCTTTTTGATAAACCCGTTCTCGAATATCGTTCACATAAAAAAGCTGCTGTCCATCCTCGCTGAAGTAAACCACTTTGCAATCGGAATCGCGGCAAAAATAATATTGCCCATCCTGTACCGTGCGTAAGCTAATGGAAAGCATGGACTTGACCGTTGCTCCATCAACTTTTTTGCCTTGAGTGCCCGTTAACGGGCAATATCTCGATTGGGTATTCATGATGTGTACCCTTATGGACAAAGAAATCAAAACTGGACTGTATCAATCATGAACTGCTGAGAGGGCATGGCGTGCCAGGCCCTCACTCATGCCAATTCTATTTAGATTCCCCATTAGTCCGCTTCAATCGAAGCAACCGTGACGAGTTGGCGAGAATGCCCAAATCAGGGAGCGACTGGGCAGCAGCAGCTAGGATAGGCGGTAGAATGCCAAAGGCTGCCAACGTCAACCCCAGAAGATTATAAATGGCGGTAAAGGCAATGTTGGTCTTTACAACTCGCATGGTGCGTCGGGCGATATAGATGGCTTCCGGCACCAGTGTCCAGTCCTCGCGCATCAGTGCGACGTGTGCTGCCTCAAGAGCAACATCTGTCCCGACAGCTCCCATCGCAATCCCAATGTTTGCCTGTGCCAGTGCAGGAGCATCGTTCACACCATCGCCCACCATCACAACGATATGCCCCTGCGCCTGGTACTCCTTCACAATCGCTATTTTGTCCTCTGGCAGCAGGTTTGCCCGATAGTTCACGCCTAATTTCTGCGCTAAAGCGGAAGCGACTCGCTCATTGTCGCCCGTGAGTATTCCAATCTCTTTGATACCCAATGCGCGCAAAGCGGCGATTGCCTGCGGGATTTCGGAACGTACCGTGTCCGACGCGCCCATCACCCCGACAACTTCGCCATCTTTTTGCACGAATAATGCAGTCTTTCCCTGGGCTTGCAGGTCCGCTGAAACAGTGGGCGCGGTCTCCAACATCCGGTGACTGCCAACACTAATGCGGCTGCCATTAATCTGTGCCCGTACACCAGAGCCGGGAACAGCCTCGAATGCTTGCGGCTCGTACAGCGCGATCTTGCGGCGGCGGGCTTCCGCCCGTACTGCCTCTGCCAGTGGATGTTCAGAATAGCGTTCTGCCGAAGCCGCCAGCACGAGAATTTCGTTTTCCGGTAGACCGTTCAGGGGAATTACGTCGGTCAACTGTGGACGACCTAATGTGAGTGTGCCGGTCTTGTCAATCAACACCACATCAGCACGCGCCAGGACTTCGATATATTTGCCACCCTTGATGAGCAGACCGATTTTGGCAGCAGCGCCAATTGAGGCAAGCATCGCAATGGGCGTAGCGAGGGCAAGTGAGCAAGAACATGCCACCACCAGTACCGCAGCCGTTGACAGCGGGTTGCGGCTGATGAGGAACGTCAGCAGGGCAATCGCTGCCACTATCGGCAGGAAATACCCGGAAAACTTATCCGCAATGCGCTGAACATCAGCGCGATGGGCTTCTGCTTCTTCGACCAGCCGAATGACCTTGCCAAAAGTCGTATCTGCGCCGATCTGGGTTGCGCGAACACGCAGGCTGCCCAGTTCGGCAAAAGTCGCAGCAAAAACTCTGGAGCCAATCCCCGCCTCGACGGGCATGGATTCGCCCGTAATCGCGGCTTGATTGAGCGTTGCCTGTCCCCCGATGACCTCACCATCCACCGGGATTTTCTCGCCGGGGCGGATGATGACGGTTTCACCAATCTGGAGATCGGCAAGCGGCACTTCTTGTTCCTGCCCATTCCGTTCGACGCGGGCAGTCTGAGGTGCCATCGCCGTTAGCTTCTTAAGCGCCTGGCGGCTGCGTTCGGTTGTGAACCTTTCGACGTAATCTCCCACACGCATAAAAAAGACGACAATCGCCGCTGTCACCCACTGCCCTACGATTAGGGCAGCAAGCACACCAATACTCATCAAGGTATGCGAAATCACCTGGCGCTTCATGGCGGCACGAACCACATTGACGAAGGTGGGATAGCCTGCAATCAAGACCAGCACATAACCCAACGGGGTAGGGATTAAATCGGTGATGGATTCAAACAGACCCAATCCCTCACCGGCAATGACAATCAGCAAAACCGCG
>JACSRJ010000278.1 GCA_014879835.1 Anaerolinea sp. | reverse complement strand
GAACAGCACACCGGGGAACAGAATCTGCAAAAACAGCACCGCCAAGACGGTATAGGTGACTGCATTGGTCTGTTTGCTGATGGCCGAGATAAACAAACCAATACTTACCCCGGCAGCCGCCGTGAGGGCCATGGTCACAAAAATTTCCAACACCCCCGGCAGAATCAACCCCTGAGCGGGCAGTTCCACCCCTACTGAGAGGGTGATCATGAGCAGGACACAGCTCACCAGCGAGAGCGCCGTATAAACCACCACCTTTGAGGCCAAATAAGGCATGATCCGCAGATTGACCATGCGCTCACGCAGGAACAAGCTCTTTTCAACCACAACGGTATAGGCGGAGGCGAAAATCCCAAAGAGAGTCACAGCGAGGGCCACGATGAACAAAAGCCGCTGGGCTTCACTGGCAGGCGAGAAGGTGCCCACACCCCGTACTTGTGGGGTGGTGCGCGAACTGCTCGAACCACTTGAACCGGATCGTGGGGTGGCGGTTGCCTCTGGGGTGGCTGCCGCGCTTGGGGTGGGTGAGACGTCCGTCCCCGGCGCAGGCGCAGCCGTCGCCACTGGGTCAAGGGCAAGTTTATCCAGCAGTACCACATAATCGCTGGAACTGCCGCGACTGACCATCATCTTGCCCCGGCTGTTCTCAATGGGATCACGGCTGATCAGCCCCAAAAACAAGCCGACAAGGGGCAGGATCAGCAGCAGGGCGATGATCGTCCGGGTATCCCGTTTGACCAACGCGATGGTGCGTTCGGTCAAAACCCTCGCTTGCTGAATGAAAGTCCCCCGGCGTGAGCCGCGCAGACTCTTGTTGGTCAGGGCGCTTTCACCCCGTGTGCCAGTTTGTTTTAAGCCTTCCTGACCCTGCTGGCCAAGGCGGGCTTTGACGAATTTGGCGTAATAATCGCTGGTGCGGAACTTTTCCGCCCAACGTTTGGCCGCTTCCTGCGCGGAGATTTTCTCTTTGCTCACCGCGCCTGAAGCCGAGGCTGCATTAAAGACCATGGTCATGTTGGCGGCCTGCTGGTGGGCCACCTCTGGCGACTGCTGGACACGGTTGTAAATCTCGGAGTAGTCCCGCGCCCCAAAAAAGTCCAGCGCGCCTTTTGGGGGCCCAAAGTAGACCAGATACCCCCGGGCCATAAAGACCAGAAAATCGCACAGTTCAATATTGAGGGTGGTATGGGTGACCACAGCCACAATATGCCCCCGGTTGGCCAGTTTGCGCAGTTCCTCCATCATGGATTTATCCAGACCCGGATCAAGCCCGGAGGAAGGTTCATCCATAAAGAGCAGCCCCGGCTCAGCCATCAGTTCAAGGGCGATGCTCACCCGCTTCTTTTGGCCACCGCTGAGCCTACCCACCAGCCGATCCCGAAAGTCGCTCAACTCCAACTGAGAAAGCACCCGTTCAATGCGCTGCTCGCGGGAGGCTTCTGGTTCATTGGGGAAACGCAGGCGCGCCCCAAAAACCAGCGATTGATACACGGTCAAACTGTCCTGCACAATGTCGGTCTGCGGCACATACCCGATGATGGGCTGGTACAGTTCATAGTTCTCGTAAAAGTCGCGCCCGTTGATCATGACTTGACCACCGGTTGCACGGTTCGCGCCGTTGAGCGCCCGCAGCAGGGTGGATTTGCCCGATCCACTCCCGCCGATCACGGCCACAAACTCCTTCGGTTTGATGGACAGTGCCACTTCGCGCATGGTGTTCAGTTCGCGCTTGCGGATCAACCCGGTGCGGTAGGTCATCTCAATGTTGACCGCTTCCATCTCAAAGCGCTGGGTGGCCGCAAGGCGCATCAGGGCTTTGCCCTTATACACAAAGAGCGCCTGATCAATCCGAATCACGTCTTCGGGGCGCAGGCGATATTCCCCTTTGAGGGCCCGATCATTCACAAAGGTGCCGTTCTGACTGCCTAAATCGCTCAGGACGTGGGCCCCACCCTGCTCCGTGATCTGGGCATGGTGCCACGAGACCGAAAGCGCGTCTAGATGAATGCTGGCGTTCGGATCGCGCCCGATAATATAGGGGGATTTATCGAGGGGATACACCCGCCCCACCGATTCGCTCCCTAGTGCGCGCTCGATGGGGTTGGAGTAATTCAGGGTGACCCCACGCCCGGTTTTATCCTGCAAGCGCACCACATCACTGTCCTTAAGCAGGGCACTGCCCTCTACGGGTTTGTTATTCAGCAGCACCCCGTTGTATTCGGTGAGATCGTAGACCCGATAGTTTGTCCCCTCCTGCACCAAACGAGCGTGACGCCGATCCACGCCGGGTGTGTTGATGGTGATGTCCTGCTGCGCGTCAGCGCCAATATTCATGATCCGTTGGGCCAGTAAAACGGTGAAGGCCGTGCCTCCGTCGGGGATCACCCGAAGGCTGGGCAGACGTTCATCGATCTCTCCCCCACGGATGGAGAGTGTTTCGCTTGGCGGTTTATTAGACATGCCTCCCCCTCGTGCTAAAAGTGCGGATTCATCCTCATGTGGGGAATGATATGCCCACTTCAGAGGGGAGTCAAACGTGGTGCTGTCAGAAACCCCTCAACTTCTGGTGGGATAAGGGCCCACGCTGCGCGCCATACCCATCACCGCGATCCCTTCTGGGTTGTGGTCTCAAGGCGAAACTCCGGGTACATTTGGGGGTAAATACCATCAACTGGGAACATTATCGAGGAACGCCCAACCATGAATCGCCTTGAGGCTCTTCATAATCGTATTGATTTGGTGAATGTCCCTTTCACGGATCGCGGCTCTCGATTCTTGTTTGGACGTAAAGGGGATCGCCTTTACCTAAAACTTACGGAACGGTGGGAAAAATACGGAGGCAGCTTGAAGGCCTTTCGGCAGCACCCGCCGATCATTCAGAATTTGACCCTCTTTCAGCCCGATGGGGCCCTGCTTCTGATCCAGACTGATTCATACCCCCACCTGCTGCGCCTTGATACCAAAATCGGCTCTTTCCACTGCGTTTTTACCGACCCCGAATCGATTCTGGTGTGGCTGCCCGCTGGACAATATGGCTTAGAGTTCGACTGCGAAGCGCGCACCGCCCAGACTGACTGGCGCGGGGGCACCTTACGCGGGATTCGCAACATCGCTTATACCACCAATGCCCGTATCACCGAAAACACTATCACACCAACAGGTATCCCGGATCGCTTCCGGGTGCGGTTGGGCTTAGAGTCCGGTGAAGATCAGGTGCTTCTGCTCAATATCACCCCCCGGTTAGGTTTTAATCGGGCTTTGTTTTCGCCTCGAAAAGCCATTGCGGATGCACACACCCGCTGGCAAGCGTGGTTGGATGCGCCGCCACCCGTCCCCGAGATCTACGAGGATCAATATGCCTATGCGTGGTGGGTGATGGCTCAGGGGCTGCTCAACCAGCGCTACTTTTTCTCCAGAGAAGGTCTCGTTCCCTCCAAACTGCATTACGTGGGGGTGTGGCTGTGGGATCAGTCCTTTCATGCCGTCGCCTATCGTCATGTGAGTGCCCGTTTGGCAGAGGATCAACTGCGGATCATGCTGGATCACCAACAGCCTGATGGGATGCTCCCTGATGCAGTTCATGATGAAGGGGTGGTGATCGCGGTCACCCAACCGATCCCCGGCACCGTGACCAAACCGCCGATCATTGCGTGGTCCGCCCTGAAACTTTACCAAAAGTCCGGTAATCTGGACTTTTTGGCCGAAATTTATGAGCCTCTTGTCCGCTGGCATCAGTGGTGGGTGCGCGACAATCTAAACCCTTGTGGACTGTGTGAGTATCGCCATCCCCTTTCTTCCGGGTTGGATGACAGCCCGTTGTGGGATGGGGGGATGCCTGTAGTGGCCCCTGATCTGAATACTTATCTACAAATCCAGCTTCAAAGCCTGAGCGAAATTGCAGGACTTTTGGGGTTGAAGGAAGACGCGCTTCATTACGCCCAAAAAGCCGACGAGTGGTTGGAGCGGATGATCGCGGTGATGTGGAATCCCCACAAGGGCTGGTTTGACTTCTTACGCGGAGGGGAGGCGATTCCCATTGTCACTCCCTTCAGTTTGTTACCCTTGTGGACGGGAAAACTTCCCGAAACCATGAACCGTCGCCTGCTGGAACACCTGACCAACCCTGATCTGTTTTGGAGTGCCTACCCACTGCCCACTGTGGCACTCTCTGACCCTCACTTTGACCCCAAACAGATGTGGCGGGGTCCCACATGGCCCAACATCAATCTGCTTTTTGTTGAAGCCTTGGAGAAGATCGGGCAAACGGCGCTCGCCGTGGAACTGCGCCGAAAGACCCTAAACATGCTGATGCAGCACCGGGATATTTACGAGTATTACGACCCGATCAGTGCGGAGCGCCCGCCCAAAGCTGCCCCAATATTCGGCTGGAGCGCCGCGACTTTTATTGATCTGGCCATTCAGGAGAGCGCCCTTCAGCAAGCAACCGGTGACCCTAAAAATGAGGTTTAGCGCCCCATGATGATCTGCAAAAGGGAGGGCACTTACCCTCCCTTTTCAGATTCAAAAATCCATGCAGTGATCAGGGGAGTCTTAGTCGTTCACCCGTTTGATGATCGAGGGCAGGGGGATCAATTCCATACCGCTGCCTTCCGCGCTGGTGGTTTCAAGGCGGCTGCTCGTCTTTTGGATGCTGGATGAGACCCAACGGAAAAACTGCTTGATCGAGTCGGAACTGGTGTCCACCATCAAAAGGACATCGTTGGTGATCTCTTTAAGCACACTCTGATTGGCCTGTGGCCCGCAGCCTAAAGCCACAAACGCACCCAACTTTCGATTCTTGAGCTGCTTGAGCGGAGTACGCCATTCGTCAGTCGGTGCGCCATCGGTGAGTAAAAAGATCAGGGGGCGATAATCGCCTTTGCGCCCTTCGGTGTTAGGGCGGATTTCGCGCTCTAAGGCTTGATCCAGCAAAGTTAGGGCAGCCCCTAGGGCCGTGTTCCCCTCCGCTTTGAGGACGGGCGGATTGAAATTTTCCACCGATGACAAAGTCACGATTTGGCGGGCGGTGGTGCTGAACGTGATCACGCTCAGATAGACGGTTTCAATGGCATGAGGGTTGTTCATGAGTTCGTTGTGAATCATGATCACCCCCTGCTGCACAGCCTGAATCGGTGCCCCAAACATCGAGCCAGAAGTATCCAGTAGCAAGTACACCGGACGGCGGCGTACCAATTGTTCGTCCATACGGTTCTGCCCCTCACTGCTTGCCAATAAACACGGACATAAAGTTACATTTCTCCCACTTAGAATACCACACTCTCCCCCGGTCGATTAGGGGGAACTCCCTATTGTTTAGGGCGATTGGATGAAAATTTGGCGCTGGCAGCCGGACGCCGTGAACATCGTCCCATAGGCACCAAGATAAGGAAAAACGGGTAATCTTGAGTAACCACACAACAAGAGAACCCGTTTTCCATGACAACCATAACGGGAATGCACAAAAAAGTACAGCAGTTTAGGACTTACGCAGTTGAGTTTGTTTACCCCGTATTTATCAAAAGGGACAGTTTGAGGGGGAAGCCT
>JACSRJ010000038.1 GCA_014879835.1 Anaerolinea sp. | reverse complement strand
CAATTCTCTATTTTATCCGCTCTTCCTTCCCCCATCCTCAATTTCCCAACACGTCTCCACGCTTGACCTTCGATGGATATGCGGACTGTGATATCAGTCAACCTTGCACAGACTGGGGCCTTTTTCGCCCATTTTGCGAGTCGATCGAACGTGATCCAGAGTATCTAACTGGGGACAGTCTATTCTCAGCCGCGTATATTTTTGGCAAGGTAGCAGAGGAGGGATCCCTCTTCATTTCAGCGAGCAACGGTTTTCGGTGGGGTATATACGGAACAGCATTTCGAACGAGCATGTACCACTACTTACTTGGGCGCAGATCTCAATTAAGCTATAGTGACGAATGGTACAATTCACATGTAAACATGATTCAACATAAAAACGCACTGTATCAGTGGTTCTCTGACAACCATAATGAAGTTTGCGCCGATGGTAAGGAATTCAAGTGCGCCAGCATTTTTGTTGGTCAGGGAGATAATTCTGATGTTAGGTACACCTTGGGAAGACATTATCTTGAGGGGTGCTTTCGCTTCACGCTTGCTGGAACTGTTGAAGCGCAATTCAAGATTCAAGACTGTTTTGATTTTGATCCTACCATTGGGGCCGACCTTCCGGGAATCGGGTGTGTTCCTCACCGATGGTGGACTAAGCTAGCAGAAAAATCCCCAGTTTGTGGGCCTTTTGAGCAGATCGTAATCTGGAAAGAAGAGCGGCAAATTTCGACCGAGTACACACCTCGAGTATTACCCGTTCCGAGTTGCGACGCGTGTACAGATAAGTTCGGTTTCTGCCCTTGCATCACACCTAAATCATTCGCTGAGGTTATCAAGTTCCGAAAAGAATGCTTGTGAGGTTGGTGGAACTCAAAATGACTCACATAATCCACCTGCGAGCAGTGATACGTCTTGCCGCTCTTAGTCTAGCTACAGTGATGATACTTAAGTGGGTATTTTACTGGGTGCATCCAGCTTATATATCACTGATCGTCTTGATCGGAATCGCCCTGTACAAAGCAACCAGATGGAATTCCGCAGATATGCTGATATTCCTTGTTTGCACGATAATCTTGTGCGGTACTGCAATCTCATCAGGTTTAGTAGATCGTATTACCTGTTCTGTAGGAGGCCGAATGTCGGTCGCAGATATATCCCGACTGAGAACGGAACATGAGTTTCAAGTGTCAGTGTGTGGGACACTCGACAACTGTTATTCGTTGAGGGATGCTGACACGGGCCGCATTCGAGAGGCGTGTCTGCTTACGGATACGAACAACCCGTCTCTATCGATTGTGTTCTTGGGAAGCGATCTGACATACGCGGATGAAAGATTCGGTGCCGGATTCAATTCTCTGTATTCTCTCATTAGACAAGGTGCACTACTCATCAGGAGCGGAACCCTTGAATTCATTGAACAGGAGCGTTGTGAGGTTGCTTGGTTTTGTACCCTTCCTAATCCCCCAATCGCCATACTCCGCTAGGAGGTAAGCTTCAGTTGTCGGTAGCAAGACTTGTTGTGCCCGCTGGAAATTCCAGCCCGCGCTGTTTTCTACAGCCAGCAACCCGCTCCATGCTCTGCACTACACGCCCTACGAAGAGCCGTTCGAGGCGACGGGCACGACGCAAGTGGGTTGGTGTACCTGCGGGCGCGGTACTATGTGCCTCAGTTGGGGGCGTTTCCCAGCTTGGATCCAGTGGAGGAGGGGAACCGGTATGGGTATGTCGGCGGGAATGTGGTCAACAGGGTAGACCCCAGTGGGATGCAAGCCACTTATGACCAGGGCTGTGAATTTCTTTACGATGTTTTCAATCGCTATTCCAACTTCTTTGAATACCTTGCTGGCGTGAGAACCCAATATGTCGGGATCCCTATTCACTGGACAGATGCACTGTTGTTCTTGAATCTCGCATTCGACAAATGCAAGTGCAGTCCTGATTACTACAGTGACTTTCGTCGCAGAATGTTTCTAGAGTTCGATGTGCGCTTGTTCTTTAATGGTCTATCTAACGCCTACTCAAGCTCGTTAGCGACCTACAATCCCTTTCATTTTCAGTCCCCCTTCCTGAATTCACTTCAGTGGGGAAGTCCGGAGAACAGCTACGTGCGGAGCTTTATGCGCAATAACTGGGGTAACTCCGCGTGTCAGCAATTGGAGTGCCTTTTCTCTCAGGCACCGTCCACTATTCTTCACGAACTTGAGAACAGTGCGATCCCGTTCTTCAGAAAGTGTTTTCCCGTTCTATATGACGAGTTACTGTCCCAACCCCCTCGCTGCGATACCTCAAAACGGTCGGATCGTTTCCTTTCACCCAGAGACATCTGCTATCTCACCAATCTGAGGTCACTTCTATTGGATACTATCTCGGTTGTTCCTGGAACACGTATTGGATCTGCAGCAGGTATAGCAGCGGTATCAGCATCCATCTATGATTTAGCAAACAGTAACTCACCAACATCCTACGACCCCTATGCATTAGCAGGTGCGATATATGCTGGAGTAGCAACATTTCTTGGTCCAATTGGAAGCATTATGTCGTTTTTTGATATTCTAAGAATAGTATCCATTTGCAATTCATTAGAATAGACGGAGTGGGTAATTCGAGATGTCTACTCCATTTGTTTCGACCGGCTACTTTGTCGTGGCAGTTGGCATCTTCGTTGCCAGTTATGGAATTTTCGGTATGTACTATGGCAAACTCAGGGCTAGATTGCGAGGCTTTCCCACAACGAGATTAAAGGGACTCACTGCCCGAGTTTTCGGAATCATATACTTGGTAGGTGGCACCATACTTATTGTTTCAGGTATGCTGCTTATCGAAGGATTTCGTGAAGGTGTCAAATATGGTGCCGTAGGATTGATGGTCTTTCTGATAGCGATCTTTATAGGTTACTTTAGTGGACAACCAGTCTAGTGTTAGCTTCGTCTCAGCGCACAAGTGATTGGGGTTGGTGGAGAATTGTTCCCCTTCCTCATCTGAATTTTCGGCTTGTACAGCCAATAAACGCCGGGTGGGAGTTGGGTCTTTCCGATAATGGACGCTCTCGGCAGCTTACGGGGGGTGGTGAACCCCACCGGAGAGGTGCTTGAAGGGCAAGATTACGCCCCTTATGGAACCCCCTTTGGGCAGACGGGCACGCCGCAAACACCCTTCGGCTTCACGGGGGAGCAAACCGACCCCAACGACCTGCTCTACCTGCGGGCGCGGTATTATGTGCCGGAGTTGGGGGTGTTTCCCAGCCTCGACCCGGTGGAGGAGGGCAACCGCTATGGGTACGTCGGTGGGAATGTGGTCAACAGGGTAGACCCAAGCGGGATGTTCGACTGGGACAATTTCGTAGTTGAAGCGCGTGATTCGCTTGACTGTATTGCCAGAGAGGGTGGGGCGACAACTTCATGGCAAATTGAAGCGTTTGTTCAAGAAACCGTCAAACTGAATGATCCATTGCACATGCTCCTCGGAGGCAACATAGGAAGTGAGTCTGCCCTTGATTCCCGAGGGCGGTTAATCCCCGGAAAACGCTTAGTCGTGCCCAATAGGGTCGCAGATCCCAGTGGGCTTGGGATGGATTTGTCCAACATTCACACCACCGGCAGAAGTCGTCGCATCAGACGATGCTTGGGACCCGAAGCAGCGACTATGGTGCCATCCCGTTCACCCGTGACGCGCAGCGGTATCGGGTACATTGAAGGGGTCAACACAAGCGTAGTTGGCGTGTTTGTCGGGGGCACCATCGGCGTTGAAGTAGTGTACAACTTTGCAACCTTCCAACGGATGACATTTGACTACTCCGGTATAGGACTGGCACTTAACTTAGGCGCATCCGTCGTGCCGTATGGTGGATATGTTTGGGGACTCAGAGAGAATCGGTTCTCGCCGAATGAGTTTTCAACATTTACTGAAGACTATGGCGGGAAGTTTGAGTATTTTTCCTTTAGCGGCTCTGTTCCCTTACCTATGCTCTTCTCAAGGGGTAAAGTGGGGTTTGGAATCGGTGTGAGTGGGACAGGATTTAAGAACCAAGAACAAACGGTGCAGGGTATCTTGTTTGGGGTAACTGCAGGGGTCTCACTTCTCCCAATAGACCTTGGCTTGGGGAAAACAGGCTCATTTGAGCGGGATGAAATTTCATATATCCAAGGGTGCCGCGTTGATATCGAACGACTCAAAGCGGATATCCGAGGTGGGAATCTGTTCTTCAGGATGAGCTTCGGAGAGCTTCGGGAGACGGTCTCCTCTGCCGCCGAGGTTTTGGCGCTGCAATACAACCAACGTTGTGTCTGTGGGCTTTCAGAGGTGGGAAAGGGGACACCATGAGAATCCGGATTTCCAGTTGGAAACCTGTGATCTTTATAGGGGTGATCGCATCGCTATGTGGGGGAATCTCAACGATTGCCTATTGCCGTAATGCCTTATACAAAGAGGTCACCAACTGGCAAATTGGGGACTCAAACCCGCCTGCACGCATCTTGTGGCAGCATGTGGAACTGAACGTACCCTCCCACCAAGCAAGTAGGGTACCTACCAATGGGCTGGCGGTATCTGACAAATATGTTGTTTATTGGCGTAAACCGCACTTCTCTCCGTGTGATGTCTGGCAAACGATTACTGCCTACCACATCCAGAATGGTACAAGGGCATGGCAATATGCTGTTCCCGGTACAATTCCGCGAGACCTTATAGGTGTTGATGACGGTTACCTAGCCACCATGGAGGCTTGGCTGGTGAAGCTTAACCCAGAGGGAGGAGTCGTTTGGCGCAATCAAACCGTTCCCTCTCGTGCCGCAAAACAGGCCTATACACAAGGCAACTTTGTCTACGTGCCCTCATTCTCCAAAGTCTACATTTTTCAGGCGAAAAACGGGAAGTTAGATAGAGTCATCGAAGTATCCAATATCGTGGATTATTGGGAGGACGCCTTTCTCACGATGAGGTCATCTGATACCCTCTCACTGCATTTTGCGAATGAAGAGCGCGAGGCTGTAACTCTGAAGGTGAGCAACCAGGCTTTGATCGCAGAATACTCCGAATCTTTGGTAAAGTTCACCTATAGGTTCAATGACATTCTGATCGTGCATAACTATTTTACTCCACCCAAACTCCAAGCATTCCACATGAATGACGGCAGGTTGTTGTGGGAGCGATCCGGAGCGTTTTCCAGCCCACCAATAATGTTTAACGAGATGCTTGCGATCTATGCAGCTGACCGTGTGTTATTTTTTGATTTGCTCACAGGGGAAACGAAAGGTTATATCCAGCTCGTTAGGGTTAGCAGCGACAGCATCACCCCAATCCCCAATCCCCTTAGAATTGTATGGCTTGGAGCCTCACAAAACATCCTTAGCATATACTTTCGAGATACATCTGAGCTACTGACGCTTGAGGTTGACCTTACGGACTCCAACAAGTGAGGGAATGACCTCCAACCGGGGCTGGTGAAAGTCCTGAACAGCGAAAGCAATGGCGCTACGACCCGTTACCTGCACGACATTTCCGGCATCCACAGCCAACAAACACCGGGTGAAAGCTGGGTGTTTCCGATAATGGACGCTCTCGGCAG
>JACSRJ010000040.1 GCA_014879835.1 Anaerolinea sp. | reverse complement strand
CCTTGACCTCCATAACCCTCTCCCTCCAGGCTTCTTTCCCTCTTTTGATGTGGTGTTGGGTAGCTAGAATTTCTAAGATGGTTCCAGCCAATTTAGCCCCACAACAAGATGGTGTGGTCCCCGCTTCTGAGCCAGCCCACAATCTTACCAACCGAAGGGGTCATCCATCATTGCATATTGACATTCAGATCCATATTTCGCCAGAAGCGAGTGCTGAGCAGATTGATCAAATTTTCGCAAGCATGGCAAAACACTTAAAGGAACTGTAATTGTTGCCTATGTTAACCGATCTGGCTAAATCACTCCTGCAATGTACCCACAATATACAGCAGGATCTGCGCACACTATCGCTTCCGCCTTCGGATATTACGGCGGCAGTTGGGAACAGTGTACTCCCATATGGGTTATTTAAGAAGTGTCGTCGCGGATATATCCAAAAGGTTGTACACCAAATAAATCATACTTATACTAACACATGTTATGACGCTTGTGCGGTGATGATTCGACGACTTATAGAAACCCTCATTATTGAGGTATTTGAAGCACACAAACTCGATCACAAGATAAAGCAATCAACAGGTGAGTTTCAGTATTTAGAGAGTTTGATCAATGCCGCCGTCAACGAATCGGTATGGAACTTGGGACGCAACGCCAAAAAAGCTATGGAACGTTTGAAGAAACTCGGTGACGCATCGGCACATAATCGCAGGTGGAATGCACATAGGGAGTACATTGATGAGTTGAAAGACGATTTGCGAACTGTGTCTCATGAACTGATAGCGCTTGCTAAAATGGATAATTAGCCTTCATGGATGCCATCTGCTCTGGCAGGGACTTAATTTAGCTCCGGTTGCCCGCCAAAGACCACTACCATGACACGGTAAACCGTGGGCTCATCAAAAGATGGATGGAGAAGTAACGTTCTTGCTTGCGCAGGCGAATCCGTGACCGAGTCGGCATATTACATAATGCGGTTGAGTGCCCATGTCATAGATAAGCTACAACCGCGAATCCGCCAATTGGAAGAGCGGCAGCATAAGTGTGGTTGCTGTCACAGAAGTAATGGGTCACAGACCTTCCCGCCGTTCCTCAAGGATGGCATCGGAAACACCGGGTTTGCCCTTAAAGGATGCATTGATCTCGGCTAGGAGTGCCGCTTCATCAATAGATTCGTCGAGAGTAACATCAGCAGCATGTGTCGAAATGTTCCCAAGTGCAGTGCGCGCACGTTCGCGTTCAGAATGATCACCAATTGAATTTTTATCCCTCGGTTAAATCGACAGGATCAGACAGACGCAGTTGTCCTTGCTCGTAGATCGCCTGTACCAGTTGCGCTACTGGCCCACATCTCCAACTTTCATCGTACTTTAACGCACCATTACCAGCACCAACAGATTGAGCGATTTGGGTATAGAATTCGGGAGTTCTCTTCTCAATATACTCTCACCATTCTGGTGCATGTGTTCTCGCACGCATCAGATCAGGGGTGAAAGCCTGCCGAGCAGGAACAAACAATCTGGCAGACCGTGCAGCATTCATATCGTCACAAGGATTAGGGAGATAAATGGGCATACGGCCTCCCGCGTTCCGGGAACCCATGTCACAAGACAATTTTCGTTAACAAACGAAGCATTAATATAGACTCTAGATAGCTTGTCTTATTCATGATATATTGGTTGACTTCCCTAAAAAAGCGCGATACACTCGTTTTTGCCCTTTAAATTACAGCATTTTGCCCTAATCTTTTTTTGTCAAAGGGTGCTCAATAGATCGGTTTACCGTTTCGCATCCTGAAAGGAGTCATGTCTTTCATGCCCAATTCGTCAACGCGCTGTCAGGGAACAGTGCATAACTTTGACCGCATCTCAGGGCGAGGGATCATCGTTACCGACACCGGACGCGAGGTGATGGTGCGCTATTCGGCCATTCAAGGGCAAGGCAAACGCGATCTCAAACCCGGAGACAGGGTAACGCTGGAGATCGAACAGAATGGCAGCACCGAAACCGCTGTCCATGTGGTGAGACAACCCTGAAAGCGCACACGAGCGCTTTTTTGAAGGGGATAGGAACGGGTTCACCACCCACATTCAACAAGGTTGCAAGCGGCAGAAGTCCTCAACACTTCTGCCGCTTTATGTTTTTATTGTCCCACTCGGACATTGCCCTCACCCCCCCGGCTATTACGCAGTAGAAGGGGCACCTCCCGATCTCCCCACAAATCGCCCAAACGGAGCCAAAGCCGCTGTATAATAGGCGATCACCAGCCCAAAATCCATCGTCTGTCCGCGAACAGGATATTATGCCTGATGAATCAATCAGTAACCCTAGAATCGTTACAACTACATTTCCCTTCAGCCATGATCGGACGTTCGTTGGTGATTCATGCCAACTGCTTTGACTGGCTGCAAGCAGTTCCCGAAAATACCCTCCACGCCATGGTCACAGATCCACCGTATGGACTGAAGGAATATGAGTACGAACAGATCGCAAAACGTAACAAAGGAGAAGGGGGGATTTGGCGCATCCCGCCTTCGTTTGACGGGCATGAACGTTCGCCCCTCCCCCGTTTTACAGCGCTCAATGCCAAAGAGCGAGGCATCCTGAAGGATTTTTTTATCGAATGGGGACGTATGGCGTTACGGGCGTTGCGCCCCGGAGCACACATATTCCTCGCTAGCAGTACCTTTCTTTCTCAAATGGTATTCAGTGCCATTGTGGAGAGTGGTCTGGAGTTTCGTGGGGAAGTAATCCGCCTTGTGCAAACCCTACGTGGGGGGGATCGTCCAAAAAATGCCGAGCAAGAATACCCAAATGTAGCCTCTCTTCCCAGAGGCAGCTATGAACCTTGGGGACTATTCCGAAAACCCATCCCACTCGGAATGCGCGTCAGTGACTGCTTACGAGAATACGGTACTGGTGGCTTAAGGCGGCTGCCCGATGGAAATCCTTTTAGTGATGTGATTCCCAGTGAACGCACCCCGAAGAAAGAACGAGCCATAGCAGACCATCCCAGTTTGAAACCACAATCGTTTCTGCGTCAAGTGGTATATGCAGCACTGCCTCTGGGTACGGGTATCCTTGCCGATCCTTTTATGGGTTCTGGTTCTACCATTGCAGCGGCTGAAGCGCTCGGATTATGCAGCGTGGGAGTAGAACGCCACAATGCCTACTACCACATGAGCCTAGAGGTGATACCCAAACTCAGCGGACTAGAGCATCCAATCCAAGGGCACCACAGAAGACTATTCTCATAGTCCGGGTGTTTTATACAGCGTTATTCTAAAAGATTAACCTGCTATTTCCGGTCTTCCCCTCAGCGTGCAGGCAAAGCGGTGAAGGGCGTTGAGGGCAAGCGCGTAACCCCTATCGGTTGTTGATGAACAAAGGTTAGAATGTCAACATATTCGTTCATAATCTGCCGACCATGACATGATCCGTAGTACACCCATAGGGGGTTTGTGATTGTGGATTGAAACCCTCTGGGACCGGTCGTTTCGGTAAATCATCAAAATGAGTCGTTGGATCTGTCATGAACTTTGTTCTTCTGAGGGACAAGCGTTTCTTGTCAGAGCCAGTGTATGTTCCGTAGGGAACGCGGTGGATGCGGATATTTGACCCTCCGGCCGGGATGGACTAGACTGATATTCAGGAACAGTCTTGAGAGGGATGGGAATAATGAGTGTGCGCAGACTTTTTGTAGTTGGAGCACGTCGGGTGGGGTTTGCCCTCCCGGCGGCGCTGATCCTTTTTGCTGTCCTCGCCTGCAATTTGATCGGCGGACAGCCTGAAGCCACCTCCACCCCGCAGCCCACTGCGGAGACCCCCATTGCTCTGAGTGATGTGCCGGAGATCGAGATTCGATCCCCTGCTGACAAGAGCGAGGTGATCAAGGGCGCGGAAGTGACCGTGTATGTTCGTGCTGTGGATCGTATTGGGGTGACGCGCATCGAGATGCGGGTCAATAACCAACTGGTAGACAGCGCTGCCTCCCCTGATCCGAACGGCTCTCCCACTCTGGACAGCATCCTCTCCTATACTGCTACCCAGAGCGGGCAAAACGTGATTCAGGTGGTCGCTTTCCGAAACCTAACACGGGGCAACCCTAAGGCGATCACAGTGCTGGTCAAAGATACGGCCGCACAGATCACCCTACCCGCTTCGTCGCCTGTATTCCTCACAGCATCACCTACCACAGACCCCACCTGCCGCGTTCGGGCTGATGTAAGCGGCGTGAATGTACGTCGGGGGCCGGGGCTGAACTACGAAGTGATCACGACCCTCAATGCGGGGGTGAGCGTCCCAGTGATTGGGATCAGCGTGGATCGCCAGTGGTGGCAGGTCAATTCAACGGGTTTGATCGGATGGGTGTCGGGGCAGTTTGTGACGGCCCAAGGGGTGTGTACCACAGTTTCAGCAGTGGCCGCGCCGCCTTCACCTATCCCGGCAGGGGGCACCCAAGTGGTGATCTTGCCCACATGGACATTCTTGCCAACACTGATTCCACCAACCCCAACCAGTACAATCCCAGTGGTGGTACTGCCTACCCTGACCGCAACCATCTTTATTCCGGCACAACCCGCGACGGCTTCTCAGGGTGATCTGCTTTCGACACAGATCTACGCTACCCAAACGGCCATTGCCAAACCACCAACAGCACAGCCCACCGCCACCTACACCGATACCCCACAACCGGGGGTGACGAACTCACCCGCGCCAACTGCGACTGAGACCAGCACCCCAACGGTGACCTCAACGCCGCTGCGCCCGGATGTGAGCGTGACGCAGGTGATCCCTGCCACGACCACGGTGATCCTTGACGCAGTTACCCGACAGGCGGTTGTGCCCTTCAAGGTCACGGTCAAAAATATCGGTTCAGCACCAGCGCCGACCTTTGATGTGACCATCCGACTGCTGGATGGCACTTCCTACAGCAAGCGCACCTTGACTCTGCTTGACCCGAACGCGGAAGTCACCCTCGATATTGATGTGATCTTCCGTCTTGAAGGGGTTCAGCAGGTGCGAGTAATTGCCGACAGCGGCAACGCTATCCCGGACGAACTCGATAAAGCCAATAACCTGTTTACCCTTGATGTGACAGTGGCTGTGGCTACGGTGCCTAACCCCACCGAAACCCCCACCGCCACCTTCACTGAGATTCCACCAGTGACGGCGACCTTCACGTCCAGCCCGGTGGTCACAGAGACGCCTACCGAAACGGCGACCATTGAACCCTCACCGCTGATGACCGAGACGCCCACCGAAACCCCCACCGCCAGCCCGACTCCAACCGAGACGCTGGCTGTGGTTGTGCCTACCGAAACGGCGACTGAGACTCCAGTGGAGACCTCAACCCCAACTTCAACCCCGACCGAGACTCTGCCGGGAAGCATTGTTGAGACCGCAACCGCGACTCCAACCGAACCAGAAACGCCTACTCCGACTCCTACTGAGACAGCGACCCCACAGCCCACTGAGATCGCCATTCAACCGACCCCGCTGCCGCTGGTGAGTGCGCAGCCGGGTGTGTGCGGCCCTGATCTGGTGGTGAGTTTTGTG
>JACSRJ010000259.1 GCA_014879835.1 Anaerolinea sp. | reverse complement strand
TTCGGTGATCTGGTCGAGCAAAGAGGTCTGCTGGATTTCGGAGATGCGGGCAGCCAAAAGCAACTGCGGAGCCAGCAATACCGCCGCAGCAATGAGACTATTTCTTGGGAAGTGCGCCATGGCGTTTTGTCGCTTCTGCAGCTTCGGTGAGAATTGTAAGTTTGCCTCCGTAAGTCTTCTGGAGCAGCTCCGGAGTGAAGACCTCCGCGGTCGGGCCGAAGGCAACTTTACGCATGTTAATCAACAAGAGATAGTCGAAGTAGTCCTTCGCCGCCTGCAAGTCATGATTGACGACAACGACAGTATTCCCCTTCGAGCGTAGCGCACGCAAGAGATCAATAATGACTCGTTCCGTTGCGGCATCAACGCCGACAAATGGCTCGTCCATCAGATAGATGCGCGCGTCTTGAGCGAGGGCTCGAGCCAGAAACACCCGCTGTTTGCGTGGGTCGAACGTGTGCTCGTACAAA
The DNA here is from genome assembly GCA_014879835.1 of Anaerolinea sp. GTDB lineage: Bacteria > Chloroflexota > Anaerolineae > Aggregatilineales > UBA2796 > UBA2796. The sequence goes on along the minus strand of JACSRJ010000259.1, from coordinate 5,110 downwards.
CTGAAAACACCCTTAATGAATAGTGCACCCACTCTGTTTCCCAGTTTACGGCTCAGACCATCAGCATAACCAACAGGAAGAATTTTGGTGAGCGGTCTTTCCCGATGGCTCTGTGCCGTTACGCTGAGTCGTACCGCGTAGCGTCCCGGAAGGGCATCTGTCCGGGCTTTAATGGAGATCCGCCCTACCCTCAATTCTCCTTGACGCAGTGTCCAATTGCTTAAGAGCGGTGAACCAGACCCCACAAAGGATACCCCACCAAACGTTTCAAGGGTGACCTCAAAGGTATCATCCACCTCAGTGGTGTTCGTGACCAGATACACGAGGGACGCTGTGTCTGAAGACTCGATCAATTGACCCTCAATCTCGGCACCCGCAATTTCCCCTTCGCTCATGCGGGATCGAAGGGCACTAATCCGGTCTGCACCCAAGACAAAGGTAATACTCTTACTCAAGTCCTCGCGCAGTTGCCCGTTGATACTCACAGCCGCAGTGATGGCGTAAACTCCAATGGCACTCGCATCCGGGCGGAATTCCGCCCACAACTCTCGCTTATTCCCCGGCGCGAGTTTCCGGTCTGCCCGTGTTTCCTGTCCATTGGAGTCAGGAATACGCTCAAAATCAGAGGCATCACTCAGGGTGAGGAAAGTCCCACCGCCGGATGCAGACAGGGTCACGCTCATATCGATCAAGTTTCCACTCGGTGCCGTATTGGCCAAGGCAACCTTCACCCGAATATCGGCGTAACTACCCACATTTTGTTCAGTCGGGCTGTCATCGAAGCTGATCTCGACTGTGGCATCTCCCCCCTCTTGTGCCAGTGCTTGTTGTGTGAAAGCTGCCCTCCATGGCAGGATACCAACCACCAGAACGCAGAGACATATAACAAGGGGCTTTAGGATAGTGATCTTGTGGGACACAAAGCACCTCACGGTTTGACGTAACCAACGATTTCAGAGCTGGTACTGAGATTGGTGACCTGATAAAACTGGTGCTGTGCAATATTGAGAACCCACGGTTGACGGTCACTGCCAATGCTGAGTACTTCTTGATCGGACACCCAGGCGGGGGAAGCATAAGCACGCACTGGCATGAGTTCATGCAGCACCAGCCCCCAACGTTTGGTGAACTCGATCAGATAGAGACGCGGTTGGTCATCGGTTGCCGATTGGGCGATGGTGAAGGCAATATGCTCCCCGTTGGGCGACCACCTTAGACTGCGCACCAGGGTTCGATCAGGGATGCTGCCGGTCAGGTCAATCTCACCGAGGGGTTCATTTCCTTCATTTGCGGGATCAAAGCGGCTGAAACGGATGAAAAGGCGATCATTTTCAGAAAGCGCGTAAGCTAATATCCCCTTTGAAGACCAATCTACGGCACCAATCAAACCATTGGCGATACTGCGCGCATTGTCTGAAAGCGCCCGATCCGGGTTAGTTAGGAGTGCACTGAAGGGTAAAATCCGCAGGGTATTGGTGGCACCTTCGGTCAGGTTGAGGATCATCCACTGCATATCGGGCGACCACGCGAAATCGACCCCATTCCGTCGAAAGTTGGTGGTGAGGGTGGTCTGCTCGGCAATATTATGCAAACGAATCTCGCGCCCAAAATCAGTGCGAATATTGTGCCCCAACCATTTGCCATTAGGGGAAAGTCGCCATACGAACGCCCCATCAGTCTGATCTTCGCCCACGGAGAGTCGAGGAGCACTGTTTTCAGTGACCTGGACCGTGAACCGCCGCACCCCGAAATTGGCTATCAACCATACGTCTTGATCCAACTTCAGTCGAAGAGATTGTGTGTCAGTATCGGCTCCATTCCAGTTCATTACTATGGGGGAATTGCCGAACGGATCGGGACGGTTAAACGCAGTATCACCTGACAAACGGGTTTCCCAGGTGGATAAAGGGGCGGCTTCAGTCTGGGCGATCAAGGTGTTCTGGGCATCAGCAGTCTGAACATGTTCGTTGCTGACACGAACGGTATTGATTCCGACCAGCATGATCAAGGCAAGTGTGACAAAGGCAACAACCACCACTGCAATCGTTGTTAACAGTCGCAGCTCAAAGGGGTATAGTTTATTCCCTATAAAAGTACCGCAGTAGAGGCATTGCAGCTTATTAACGACAGGATAGCCACAAAGAGGATTAGTACATTTCCGGGTGTTGGTCATGAAGCCTTCCATGTAAACACACAGCTCTGGAAAAAGAGTATTGTCCGAATCATCGTAACGCGCTACACTGGAAAAGTCAATCAATGTTTAGGAGTTCTGGCAATGACTTCGACATCCGCGCCACCGCCTCCCCCACCTCCTAAAAAACCAACAACGGTGCCTACACCTAGTGCTCCGGCAGGATCGCCTTCGACCGCCTCAACACCTCTACCTACTTCGCACACGCGAACTCCGCCCATCCCCGACTCAGATTCACCCATTGGGATTTGGGGTCCTCCCGGATCGGGCAAAACTAATTTGTTGTTGGGCATTATTTGGAAACTACGAGGGAAAATCGCGGGCTATCACGCCGATGTTCCCAGCCATCTCGGTCCAGATTCGCGCGACTACATAAACGCAAACGTAATGTTCCGTCTCGCGGCAGAATTTGGAGAAAAGGACTTCGCGGCACGCACATTGAATGCAGTACCATTCTCAATGTATGTTACTCGCCAAGACACCGCAGGCGGGCGTGATGGTCACTTTCATCTGTTTTCGCTGTTGGATGTAAAAGGCGAATCTACCCTGGAACGCAACCCAGAGGATGAGTATTGGGAGCATCTACGCCGTACACAAGGAATCTTGTTTGTGGTGGGTGCAAGTAGTCGAACCGAAGAATGGTTCAATGAAAGCGCCAACAGGTCCTATTCAGTGATCGTCGACAACTTTATCAGCCAGATGAAACATGTCCCACATGGGCAGCGATATAAAACCTGCCAACAGCAGATCTTGATCTGCCTTACCCAGGTGGATCAGATCGTCAAACCGGATAACGCGGCGACCTTTGGTGTGCGGCAGGCAGTTGAAAGTCGGATTGGAAGGACTAGTCTAGAACTCTTGGAGAAGACTTTCCCAAATCGAGTCGATATTGTTGCTACTTCAGCGGTAGGCTGGACAAGAGATGAAAAAGGTATTTGGCAGGCAAACGCGACGGGTGATCGCATCCTCCAACGTGAGCGGCAACCTTATAATGCGGTCTACGCACTGTTCCGTTTGCTTGATCACATCGAGGATCGCAATATCCGCAAGCATCGATGGTTCCCTTTGAGCCAGTATACCCTTGCCCGACGGCGCAAAAACGTCGATTTGCTCCGTCGTTGGAAGGATGATAACAGGTTGCCCTACATGCCCTAGATGATTGGGCAGTGGGTAACGCGATCATCTGTGGTTCAGTTCAGCCTCTTATAGAAGTCTGCTGATCATACCAGAGGTTTAAACCAATGGAAAAACTCCCGCTCTACCAGTTTTATCATGGCAACATCGCCTTCAACGCAACAGAGCAAGGTTTGACTCAAGCTGGAATCGACCTTATTGCTGCGACCCCTGGTGCAGAGGAATGGGCAGATATCGCTTATCCCAAAGAGGGCGATCTTTATCAAGGTGAACGTACAACGGCAGCGACTATGGGAGATGGCTGGACACCCAATATCCAGTATGATGCGATTGGGGTCTTTGACTTTGGGACGAGTGGGGCAGTCGTCACCCGCTTTGAGCGGGTTCCAACCCTGAAAGGCACCTCCCCGTATCTTTACCGCTACGCTATCCTCACCGTGGCGGATGTGGAACGTTTGGGGGGAGACTGGCGTGCCATCACAACCCACCCGGACTTCAACCGCGATCTGAAGCCACTGCTCAAATCGGGCGAGAAACCTGTGAAACTGCCTCTGCTAGAGATTGATTACGGAATAGAGCGACGCGAAGGATTTAACCGAGAAAGCCTCGAATGCTTTCATAAACATTTCGACGGTAGAGAGCAGGGAGCACTTCAGTTACTTTCCAGCCTTTTTGACGGTGGGTTGCCGGTGGCGATCAAAGGACTACCCGAAGGGCGGAATTATCGAGAAGGGGTGGCTATTGCTTTAGCCGCGCTCCTACCTCCTTCACTGCGATTTCTGTGCAGCTTCGCTACCCAAATCACCACTACCCGAGGCTGTGGTGCGTTCTTCAAGTTCCTGGATAGTTACCAGAGCAGCGATAACTCACATCGGTCCTTTGACTGGAATCGAGCCACATTTGGGTCCACCCAAATCAAACCTAATCGTTATGTCCAAAAAGCACTGGAGACTTTGAAGCAGGGTGATCAAGCATTCCTGAGCTTTCTGAAACGGTGGGATGATAAGGCGGCGCGGCTTCTGCGCGCTGAAGTGGAAGATCCCTTTGGAACCCTGGTGACCTGGGTAGAAGTAATCGAAAGCTGGAATGAAACCGCCCCTGAAAAGCTCAATATTGAAGGGTTGAGCAGGCTTTTAGGGAAAGATGATGTGTTCATTGATCCGAGTATCAATGAATCAGAGCGGATTCAATGGGCGAAGGCATTGTGTTCTGCTCTGGTTCATCGTCGAGATCTCTCGATGGCAAAATCATATTTTCCATTCCTCTCCACTACCTTCCAGAAATACCCTGTGGTCAACGACGCCATTCAGGCATTTTTTCTCCAGATTGCCAATAGTTCTGAAGGGAATGCAGCACTGGATTGGGCGTTTTCCTGGGTCGGAGATCAGAAATTGGATCGTAGTTGGGCAGAAATACTGGGGAAAATCGCAAAAGCTTTCAACCAATTCTTATGCCAGAGCCGCCACATCGAAGAAACTCATCAGCTTCTTCAAGGCTTGGATAAACATAAACAGCTTATCATCTCGTTGGAGGTATGGCGGGATATTCTGATCCGTCAAGTCAGCCTTGCCCACACTACTCCGGGTATGAACGAAAATCACAGCACCTTGCTACTGAGGATGATCGGCACACTTCTCGCACGGGAAGATTTAAGTAAGGTAATGACCAGTGATACGGGGTTCATACGGGCGCTTCCTGAGAATCTCAAAATGCAGGTTACAGCCCTCATAGGACTAGAAAAGCCATCGCAATCATTTCCGAGCTTATGGAACAGCATTACAGGTG
>JACSRJ010000197.1 GCA_014879835.1 Anaerolinea sp. | reverse complement strand
TGCTGGGATGGAAGTGGTTGTTGCCCTCAGCGGTGGTGAGGGAGCTTTCACCCTGAGTGCCACCTTCAGCACCATTGGGGAAATCAGATACGATGATCCTCTCAGTGTTCAGATGTCTCCTGATCAGACCTTTGCCTATGTGGCTTTTAAGGGCACTGCGGGAACAGTGATTACCGTTGAAGTGGGTAAAACCGAAGGTGTTGATCTGATGCTTGATCTGGCAGAGTTGGTGCAGATGCTTCCAATGGCGGCTCAGGTATCAAGTCCCTTTCAAGTCAGTGATGATGACGGTGGGTCAGGGGTAAACCCGGAAATCTTCCAAGTGACCTTGCCCCGCACCGCTACCTATGTGGTGATCGTCAAGCTCAAATACCCCACCGATAGCGCAGATATTCTGTTGGCAGTGCTGACGGTTCGAGGGCAGTGATGCTATATTGGCAGGGTGCTTGAACTTGTTTACCCCCCGTCGATCAAAAAGGGCGGGGGGAAATGACTAAGAGACCGTTTGAGAAGTCACCTTTCGATGATTGACCTTATCCCCCCTTCTCTGCTGGAGAAGGGGGAAGATTCTTTTGAGGGGGCGTCCCCCTCAATCTCCTCGCTAACAGCTCAAATTTTCAGGAAAATCCTTTAGATTCGTGTTTGTGTAAGGTCTATTGGGGGTCTGGCGAATGGGCAGCCAGCACGACTACTAATCGATACCCTATGCCCGGTTCAGTAATAATCATTTCCGGCAGCGCCGGATTTTCCTCAAGTTTCTGGCGTAGCTGTGCGAAATAAACACGCAGGTAGTGTATCTCTTGAACATATTCCGGCCCCCACACAGCGCGTAGGATTTGCTGGTGGGTCAGCACTTTACCCGCATGTTGAATCAACAGACGCAGCAAGCCATATTCCGTCGGGGTGAGTTTAACCAGTTCACCGTTGACTGTAACGAGACGCCGGGCCAGATCAACTTGAAGCCGGCCCGTGGTGAAAATCGCGTCCTGCTGCTGCGGTTTTTGCCCTCATTCGATTTATCCACCCAATTTTGCAGGTGTACCATCACTCCTGCAACCAGAAGTTCCCAGTTCATGTAACGATCACCTTCCCCCTTCAGGTTTTATTGTCGCAGCAAGGGCATTAAAGCGGGATCAGGGTGTCGCTAAAAGACATCAAAAAAGCATCAAGAGAGGTTCTGTTGCAAAGATCGGATGGTTATGGAAAAAGAGGCGAGACAGGTCAAAAGAGCGGAATGTGCAGGCTGAGCCTGCTGTCCATAAACCTGTATCCGTATGTCCCGGAAACAGACTCTCCTGAAGAAGCTTCCAGTTACCGGCTTGCAGAGGGTATCCGTGCCTTTTGCTTCTTTCCTGCAACTCGCCCAGCGTGAAGCTGATAACCGTTGGCGCTCATTGACATACCCTTTAGGAACAGTGAGGTGATAGCCTCTTTTTCCACCGCACTACCCTTGCCTCCACGATGGTGATCGCTCCAAAGTAGTGAAGTGGTTAGAGGTAGACTATCGTACATCTTCAAGGGATGTTATACTCCATGAGCATACACGTTCTGTATGGGGGGTAGAACAGGACTAGATGCTTTACGCGATCCTATTGCTAGCGATATTGATCACGGTCATTGCAGGTTCACGCCTGAAAGACGCTCCCCTGCGCCGAGTGGCCGGGATCGAGGCGCTCAATGCTGCCCTAAACGGGACTGTTGAGGCAGGACGGACAATCCATGTGTCAATGGGCGCGAGTGCCATCGGCAGGGACAGCGCTGCCTCGGCGCTGGCCGTGGGAGAAATCGCCTATCAGGCGATGCTTAAAGCGGCACTGGCCGACGAAGCCCCCACCGTAACCGTTAGTGATTCGCTCAGTTTGGTACTGGCTCAAGATCGCCTTTACCGGGCCTTGCGTGCGCGGAGCGCAGCCACCCGGTACCGAGGCACACTCGCCCGTTGGTATCCTCAGGGGTCGCTCTCGATGGTGTTCGCGGCTGGTGTGGGTGAAGCGATCCTCACTGATGATTTTGCGGCGAATGTACTGGCCGGGCGCTTTGGGGTGGAACTCGCGTTGATCGCTGAAAATGCGGTGCGTTACGACCGCACCTTGATCGCTCAGAGTGATCTGATCGAAGGTCAGGCCGTGGCTTTTGCGGTATCCGAAAGCCCACTGATCGGTGAGGAACTTTACGTTTCTTCCGCGTACCTTGATCGGCAACCACTGTTTTTAGGGAATGTAGCCGCGATGGACACGCTGCGGGTGATATTGATTCTGCTCATGCTCATCTTGGGCGTCCTTTCGGGGTTGGGGGTGGTGTTGTGAATCAGCAAAAGCCCCTAACAGGGCGGCCCGAACGACGGCGAATCAAGATCGGCGGGGCGCTGCTTGCGGCGCTTAGCAGTGGTCTGATGATCATCATTTTGTTGGCGCTTCAACCGATTGAAGCGCTGCCCGCAGATATCCGCACGGGTATTGGTAATTTAGGGCAGCTTCTGATCCAACTGGTGGCCGTGACCGCTGCCATTGCGGTGGGAGTAGGGCTGCTCAACCTTGTGCGAAGCCAAGCCCGCAGCCTAAGACGGTTCCCCAACAACCTCTACAGCCTCATTACCCTGATTGTTCTGGTGGGAATCATTGGACTGAGGGTTTTTGAGCGGCTTAATGCCGGTTCTGATGCTAACCCCACCCAGACCTCCCTGATCTTGATGGACACCCTTCAAGTTACCGTGGAATCGGCGTTGGCGGGGATTTTATTCTTCTTTCTGGTCTACTCTGGCTATCGCCTGCTGCGGCGTCGATTTACCCTATGGAGTGCGTTATTTGTGCTGGCAGCGGTGATCGTCTTGATCGGGTACAGCCCGCTGGCCGGTGCGGAATTTTTGACCACCATCCGCGAGTGGATGCTCACGGTACCTGTTAGTGGCGGAATGCGCGGGCTGCTCATCGGGGTTGCTCTGGGAGTAGTGGTGGTGGGCGCACGCCTTTTCATCGGGGGGGATCGGACTTTTAGGGAATAACTTATGACAGATCGCCCAATGTTCGATGACGATTATCTGCCGGATTGGCTCAAAGCCGCGGGGATCACCTATGCCGGGAAGGCCGCCACTGGCAAACTGAGCAGCCCGCCTCGTGCTGGGGCAAGGACGAGCGGTGTGCCGTGGAGCAAACAGGTGCCGGCGGATATGCCTAAAAACCCACCCGCGCCGCGTGTGAATCTGCCATGGAAAGTTGAGGGTTATCGCCCCTCCCCGACTCCGGCTTACAACGATGTGCCGTGGACGGGGGAAGCCCCGGGTGGTGGCAAACGATCCACCCAAAGCACACCTCAAACCGAACCCACTGAACTTCCCGCCGACAGCCTGTGGGGGAATATTCGCCTAAACGCATTTGGTTCGCTGGTTTCTCCCGGTGAGGAAGAAGCCCGTTCAGCCCCTGTCCCGTCCTTTTTTGAATCTCAAACCAAACCACCACCATTACCAACGACCTCACCATCATCCGGTTCGGGGGATGACTGGATGAGCGCTTTCCGCGATGAAGCAGAAACCGCCGCTCCATTTGAGGAAACGCCTGCGGCCAGTGAAGGTGATTTGTGGGGCGAGTCCCCTGTGCAGGGTGATTTTCATGCGGTCGAATCGGCACTGCCGGGGGGATTCTTTGATCAGCAAACTTCGCAAGGCGATCTTGAAAATCCCTTTGATCTGCCAGAGCAATCACCCTTTGATGAACCGCTCAATTGGGAGATGCCTGACTCAGGGACTTCATCGACCGTACCACCTGCTAGTGCCGCCTCTGAGCTGCCGATGGATCAGGACTTGCTTGATCTTTTTGGCCAGACTTCCGAAGCTGAAGATGAACTGAGTGATCTTTTTGGTAGTATCCCGGTAGCAGGCATGGCTGAGGAGGAACCGCAGGCGACTCCTTCCCCGGATCTGGGCGTCAATTGGATGGATGCCTTCTCCGACGAATCCGCTGAAGGACTTGCGGGGGAGGGTTCGCAAGACGCTCTTGCCGATTTGGTAGGCACACCGCTAATCACCGAACAGGATTTGCCCGGACTATTGGGGAAAGCCCCTCAGGTTGATGCGCCTGATGCTTGGGATTTACCCACACCTGTAGGACAGCCTACTCAACCTACCCAATCTGCGCCGCCTGCGGCTATGGGCACAGGTGATCTGCCAGATTGGTTCAAAGAGGAACCTACCCCCGAAGAGGATCTTGATCTCCAAAGTTGGGATACCTTACCCCCTAGTGTACCCAGTCAAGCCCCTGCTCCGACCGCGGATATGCCTTCGGCTCAGGAAGTGCCTGACTTTTTTGCGAGCTTTGTAGAAGAAACGCCCGAAAGCCCCCAGCCTTCAACGACGGCCCCGCCAGCCGTAAGCTGGATCACCAATACCAACAAACTGCCGGATGTGCCTCCCAAAGATGAGTTTTTCCAAGAGCCAGAGTGGATGGCCCATTCGGAAACCGATCTGGTGAGCGACTATGTGCCTCCCGATGAATGGATGGGGGCCCGTGACGCGGATGCCGCAGTTCCCGCCGAGAACCTCGATCTGCCCGACTGGATGAAGGGCATTACACCCATTGAGGAAAGTTCTACACCTGTGGGCGCACCCGGTGGAGCATCGTCCCCTGAGGATTTGGCTTTTGATCAGCTTGACTGGCTCAATAACGTGGATTTTGAAGCGGCTGTAAGCGCACCTGATCAAGGCAGGATACAGCCATCCAGTCCTGCACCTCGTGCACCGGAACCGGTCGCAGCAGGTGAGTTTGATCTCCTCGACTCTAGCAAGCTGAATATTGACGAACTGCTCAATTTGCCACCCTCTGGGGCGTTGGTTCCTACCGAAGAGTCCCCGGAAGAAATTCAGGATGTGGATTTTGATGAGGTGATCGATCTGCCTGAGGTCGTGATGGCCCCATCCGCTGAACCCACAGCCGTGCTGCCCATCGCGCCAGAAGAGCCGGAATCAACCTCACTGGCAGATACTAAATCGCGTGCAGGGGGGTCATTATTGGCCACCCAAGCGCTGCCCAAAGCGCCCTCACCTGCTGGGCCTACGGAGCAGGCAGGGCCGCTGCCCACCCCGGATGCCGCGCCCCTGCCCGAATGGGTGGCGGATATGCGCGCCGTTGATCTGCCTGTGGTGCTGCGGGTAGGCGATCAACAGATTAAGATCAACGATAAACCACTGGCCGAACTGCCTGATCAACTGAAGCTGTTCCGCGAAAAGTCTAAAACCTTCATCGAGAAGCCCGCACCCACATCACCACCACCAACAGGGCCCCTTTCAGGGATCACGGAGGCGGTGTTCCCTGCCCCTGTAGTGAATGCAGGTGCGGTGCCAACAGTCAAAAGCATCGAATCAGTGGTCACCCCTGATCAGAGTCGGCGTATTCAGGTATTGCAGAATCTGCTCAGTGTGCAGGATGACATTCTAACCAACCGGATAGACGCCAATGCGATCATTGCGGTGCCGGAGACGCCTGCCGCACCCAAAAAGGGACAGCCCTCACGTTTTAAGTTAGATCGCTTTCTCATTGCAGTGATCCTCGCGGTGGCCGTTGTTTTGCCCTTCTTCACCAATGCCCTGAGTCTGGTCCCGCCGCCCTCACTGGCGCGACTCCCTGCTGCTGTTCAGTCCGATTTTAACGAAGTGACCAGTGCAGTTGATGGGCTTCAGTCCGGTCAGGGAGTGATTGTCGCCCTTGAATATGCGCCCACAGGCGCTGGTGAGCTAAATGATCTGGCGCTAATGCTCCTACGTGACTTGATCAAACACGGAGCGCGCCCCTTTATCGTTAGTACCAGCCCCGCCGGAGTGATGCAATCGGCATTGTTGGCCTCCAAGCTGAGCGCTGAAAGCCCCACCGCTGCCATCGTTCTGGTGGGTTATCTGCCCGGTGGGCCGCTGGGGGTCAAAGGGTTGGCGGAAGCGGTGAGCGCCCCCGGCTATTGGCGTTCGTTTGCCTTTGGGTCCGATCTTAACGGCAAAGCGCTCACCCTCACGGATGCTGAGATCAGCGCCCTTCAAGATGCGCCCGCTTTTGTGCTGGCTGAAACTCAGGAAGATGTGCGGACTTGGATTGAGCAGTACCGAACCGCAACCAGAGCCTTTCGGGTAGCGCTCCTCACCTCAGCTTCCGCGGGGGCAGCGGCACGAGCATACGCCGATCTACCCAATGCTCAGGGCCGCCTGTTGGGGCCCTTGGTGAGTCTGCGTGATGCATTAATTTATCAGGAGATGCGAGGGCTGTTCCCCAACGAAACCGCAGCCACACGGGCCGCTCAGCGGTGGCAAAGTGTGAGTGTGGGAGCGCTGGCCGCCTCGTTGATTCTGCTGGTGGGTGTGTTCATTGGGCTGGTCTCCGGCTTGCGACGGAGGAGGGCATAGGGTGTCCCCGGAACTGTTAAACCAGATTACCACCGTCGTTGGGGTGGCGCTGACACTTTTTGTGTTCAGTTACTTACTCGGTGATAACTTCCTCTATCGAATTGCGATCCATGTGCTCATCGGGGCTGCTGCGGCATTTGCACTCATCACGGCCGTGGAAAGTGTCTTAGTGCCATGGATTAATCAAACGTTATTGGTGCAGCCAACCCAACCATCTCGGCTGATTCTAGGGCTAATTCCCTTTCTGATCGGGGTGATGCTGCTCTTTAAGTCCACCTCACGGCTGTCCAGCATCGGCACGTTTGCGCTTGCCTGCGTGATCGGGGTAGGTGCCGGGGCGGCCTTGTGGGGGGCGGTTACGGGGACTTTGCTGCCTCTGGTGGAAGGCACCATTCGTGTGTTCACCCCAGCCAACCCCATCGATGGGTTTATTGTTCTGGGGGGAACGATCTCGGTGATGACCTACTTCACCTATTTGGGCCGGTGGCGTGCTACTGGCGAAGCGCGTCGTTGGCTTCCGATCAGCGTTGGGGGGACGGTGGGGCAGGCCTTTATCGCCTTGACTCTGGGTGCGGCTTATGGACTGCTGATCCTCTCCTCCTTGACCATTCTGACGGGCGTGATCGCAGAACGGCTGATCCGATGAAAGGGGCAAATGTGGTCAAAACTGCCACTGGAAGCGCACGGTCAGGCACCTTAGGGGCAATCCTCGCCGCAGACATTGGGGGCGTCCACACCCGTGCCGTTTTGCTCGATCTGGTTGAAGGGCAGTATCGTTTGATCTCTAGGGCGCAGGCGCTCACTACAGCCGCGCCGCCAGTGGGTGATGTGGCCGTTGGGCTGCGCCATGCGCTGGATAAAATGACCCTTCAGACCGGGCGCTATTTTATGGACAACCAGAATAACATCTTGCTCCGGGGGACTCAGGACGGCAGCGGGGCCAACGCATTTTTTGCGACGGCCAGCGCAGGCCGGCCGATGCGGGTCACTCTTGCCGGATTGATGCCCGATATGAGTTTAGCTGCGGCGCGGCGCGCCCTGAACAGCACTTATATTGAACTGACGGACGTTCTCAGCCTGAATGATACCCGCACCCCGGAAGCGCAGTTGAACACCCTACTGCGCAACCAACCCGATGTGATCTTTGTGGTGGGCGGGACAAATGAAGGTGCTACTGCGCCCATCCGTGAACTGCTCAAGACCATTCGTTTTGGGGTGCTGCTCTCACTCGATCCGAAGCCAGCGGTTCTGTATGCGGGTAATGAAGCCCTTCATGCCGAAGTGGCGGATATGCTTCGAGCTGATACCCGCTTATATATTGCCCCCAATGTACGCCCTAATCTGCGAAGCGACTCCCTTGAGGCAGTGGAACTGGAACTCGCCCTGCTTTACGGTGAGTGGCGCGCTGCCAGCGTCGGGGGGTTTGAAGAAGTCAAGAGTCTAAGCGATATGGGAGTCCTCCCGACTGCGCAGGCAGCTGCCAATATCGTTCGGTATCTAGGGGAACTACCCGAAAATCCCACTGGTGCACTTCTGATCGATGTGGGCAGCGGGATTACCTCTGTGACGGCGGGCTTCAAAGGGGATGTTTCGACCACCCTCCGCGCTGATTTAGGTTTGGGTATCAGCGCGGTTCTTGCCACCCAAGCGGTTGGTGCGCCAACCATCACCCGCTGGCTCTCGTTTGCGGCCTCGGACACCGAGATCATTGATTACGCATGGAACAAGACTTTCCGTCCTACAACTATTCCCGCAGTTCAGCGTGACCTTGAGTTAGAAGGCGCACTGCTGCGGGAAATTGTCAAAATGGCCGTGAGCGGGGCCCGTCACGCTTGGAACGGGCGGGCCGTCCCCAACCGGATCATCGCGGCTGGCGGTGGGCTGGCGGTGGAACATAACCCGGCGTTGGGCGCTCTACTGCTCTTGGATGGGCTTCAACCCACCGGCGTGATCACCATTCACCTTGATCCCTTTGGATTGATCCCAGCCTTGGGTGCGGTTGCTTATCTGGACAGTGCGGCTGCGATCCAAACATTGGACTCTGGTATCCTGCCCTCGATCACGGCGCTTTGCCCTGACGGACGCGCCAGTGGCAGTGTGGCCATGGAAGTGACCATCAAGTATGCGGGCGGCCGGGAGATCGGACGTTCTGTGCCCGCAGGATCACTGCGTTTGATCCCCATTCCTGCGGGGCAAAAAGCGCGGGTCACGGTCAAACTGAGTCGAGGGCTGTCCCTTGGAGGCAAACGGCGCGTTACAATAGATGTCGAAAACGGCACAACAGCTTTGTTGTGTGATGGACGCGGGCGGCCGATCAGCCTCTCCCGCGATGTTAATCGGCGGGCGGCAAATTTGCAGAAGTGGTACGCTGCGATTCGGGGTCAAGAGGGGGGAGCATGACCTACTATCCAACCCAATCGCTTGTAGTGGGCATGACCGTAATCCGGCGTGATCGTCAGCTTCCGCCGGGGGTATATGGCAAGGTGCTGGTCAGACAAGGCGCGCCCGTCCAGCCTGATACCGTCGTTTTACAAGGCAGCCAACCCGGCGATTTTGTGATCATCGACGCCCTCAAAGCTCTCAACATCACCCTAAAAGATGGTGGCGCACTAACTGAAGATTTGCTTCAGGTGCGTCCGGGGGAAACCCTCGATAAAGAACAACCGATCATGATTATCGGTTCGGGTAGGCGCGCCCGAACCTTGGGATCACCGGTACACGCTGTTTTTGTGCGTTTGGAAGGCAGCCAGATCATCTTGCGCCGCGATCCTGTAGATCTTCAGATCAAGGCCCTTACACCGGGGCATGTGAGCGCGATCAAAGGCAATGAAAGCGTAACCATTGAGACCGTCGGGGCGCTCATTCAAGGTGCATGGGGCAACGGTAAAGAAACCTATGCGACCCTCACCCTCGAACCTGAAGGGGGTATTGAGGCGCTGGCCAACACCGATGATCCGATGCAGCGGGTCTCCGGGACGGCCATGATCTTAAACAAACCGATCAACGATTTGAATGTTTTTCGATTTGCGGAGAAACTAGAGTTAGGTGCCTTAATTGCGCCCAGCATGACATCAGGATTGCGCGAGATTGCCCGCCGTCAAAAGATTCCAATTTTGATTGTGGAGGGCTTTGGTGATTTGCCGATGTCGGAGATCGTGTACAATTTGCTGCGGGGCAATGCCAATCGTCCGGCGGCAATTGATGCCCATGAGCCGGGGCGCTGGTCCGCAGAGCGACCGGAGATCACGGTACCGCTCAGCACCACCGCCAAGCCACCCGCGCCTGATGTGAATCTGCCGCTGATGGAAGGCTCGCTGGTGCGGATTACCCGTCAACCTAACATGGGGGTGACTGGACGGGTGTACCGATTGATTGATGTACCTCGCCCGGTTGAGAATGGTCTGTTGGTGACGGGCGCGGAGATCAGGACGGCAAATGGACAGGTGTACTTTGCGCCGCTGGCGAATCTGGAACTACTGGGACGCCCGCCGGAAGCGCCGGGTAGGGGTTAGCAGCACATTTTCCCCTCAAGGGGGAGGGAAGATATGAGCGATAGAAACGACAGCGAACTGTTCGATTTCAGCGACTTTGACGACTTCGACGAGACACCACGCTCGGATGATGAAATGCCTGTCAATGGCGGGCTGCCACCGCGGCGCAATACCCGCTTTTTGGTCTTGACCGGGCTGCTGCTGCTGCTCATTCTGGTAGGCATCGTGATCATCCTGCTGGTCGCAGTCGAGGAAGGCCGGATACGCAGGGACCGCCAGCAAACTATCACGGCTATTGAAGCCACCAATGCTGAAGTGGCACGGGCGCTGACCTTGACCATGATCGCCAAGTCGTTTACCCCAACGCCGACTTCCACCCCTACAGAAACCTTTACCCCGACGCCGACTTTTACCTTTACCCCCAGTGATACCCCTTCGCCCACACCCACGGAGACGGTGACCCCGTCACCCACTGAGGACATGTCAGGCACACTCACGAAGATTGCCATCGACAATCTGATCGCTACCCTCACCTTAGGGCCCGATGCACTTTTGGGAACGGCGAATGCTCAGGCGACCCTGTTTGCGGCCATGACCCTGACCGCAGGCGCACCCACCCTTGATCCCACCTCAGTAGAACTGACTCGGATCGCGCTCGAATCAACTACAGTGGGCACACCCAATACACCCACCCTGACCGTGACGGCAGGCACACCACCCCCCACTACGGTGGGCATCGGGGTCATCACCCCTCTTGGCCCCACCCGCGAAGGTGGTACACCCTTCCAGCGGCCAACGACCACTGCGGTTCCCGATACGGGCTTCTTTGACGACATCGGCGTAGGCAGCGCCAGTCCCAGCAACCTGCCCTTGTTTGCGCTTGCGGCACTTGGGTTAGTAGGCGTTATCTTCATCGTCCGGCGGATGCGCGTTCAACGCTAAAGATTAAGCTCCCGAAATCGGCCTTATGCTGTGCCGCCCTTGTCCTCTTTTTTCCCTCTCCCCGCGTAGCGCGGGCGAGGGGGAAATTCCTGGGCAACCTTCCCCCTTCAAGGTGCTTCGGGGCGAGCGCCCGAAAATCCCCCTGAACATTCGTTTAACACTCATGAGCGCTGCGTGATCCCCCGTACAAGGGTCAGTTCTGATCATGGCTTGGACTTGGGGAGATCACCTCAAGATTCTGCAACTGGGGCGAATCTTTTGATACAATAGGAGCATATTGCAACCCATGTCCAAGGTCTATGAGGAACTGCTAGAGGGATCAAAATGGCATATACCCATGAGCAAGTGAGTCAAATGCGAGATACTAAACTGAAGCAGGCGCTTCAGGCATTTGCCCCGATCTGGTTGGTTTATGAGGAATTCCGCCCCCGCGAAGATGCGTTGATCTTCAATTTGGTCTACAACGATCCCTCCTATGGGTGGATGAACCGCCGTTATAAATACGACGCCTTTAATGATGTTCTGTACCACATGGGATGGCGTCTATTGAGCGAAGCCGAGACTCTTGAAATTCAAGAGAACGAGCCCCATTTTTCGGGTGAGGTAGCCACCCATGTACCCAATGCCCCCCGGTATCGCGCTGGCGTTAGTGCCGGACGCCCAAAGTAGGAAGTGAGCAGAAGCAACCTTTATGAGCCGTGTGATCAACACTGACAGTACCGGAAAAGCACGCAATCAACACATGCGCACTGCGGCGGAACTGCTCCGTCGGTTGAGCCAGAAACCCGCTCTGGACGATGATTCCAAGGATATGGCGGCGCTGCTTGTCTACTGCTTTAAGGAAATTGAGGACGGTATTGAGGAATCGATGGTCGCGTGGGAGAAACGCAACTATTGGAACAAGGTTGAACAGTTCCGTCAGGAGTGGATTTGGGTGGGCCTTGCCGCCGCAAAATTGGAGGCGCTCATCCGCTCTGGCGATTGGGATCAACTTCCGGCCCAATTGGTGAGTCTGTTCCCTCGTTTTGCCCACATCACTATCAGCAAGTTCACCCGTGGCGAGGATGCATGGCAGGGTGCTTACCAGCGCCTTATGGCCCAAACGCCGCCGGGAAAGTGAGGAACAGCGATGACCGATAAACCCTTCCCCACCACAAGGCAAGCGTTTCTGGAAGCGCTGGCGGAGTCCCGAACACTCTTGTGGGACTTCATCAATGGACTGCGCCCAGAGCAGTTGAGCGCTAAACGGGATGCTGGTGGCTGGTCGATCCTTGATCATCTGGCCCATCTGGGCGACTGGGAGAAAGGGATCACTGCGCTTCTTCAGAAGCAGCCCCGGTGGGAAACGATGGGCTTGGATCCCGCTTTTGTGAAATCTGCTGATGGTTTTGACGCCATCAATGAAGTCCTGCGTGGTTTTCACAAAGACCAAACCGCTGATCAGGTGTTGGCAGAACTGCGGGACATCCAAGATGCCTTTGACACGGTCATCGCTCACCTTGACCCTGCCGATTTTGACAAACCCTATATCCATTTTGATCCCACTTACCCTAAGCCAGAGGATACCCGCCCTATCCTTGCGCGAATGGTGGGCAATACCGCAGGGCACTACCTCGAACACCTTCCATGGATGAAAGCACTGGTTTGATGAATCGGTTAAAGGATTCCATCTCGCCCTATTTGCTCCAGCACGCGCATAACCCAGTTGATTGGTACCCGTGGGGCGAAGAGGCGTTTGCAGCGGCACAGGCTCAGGATAAGCCGATTCTGCTCAGTGTGGGTTACAGCGCCTGCCATTGGTGCCATGTGATGGCGCATGAGAGCTTTGAAGACCCTGACACGGCTGCGATCATGAACCGTGACTTTGTGTGCATCAAAGTGGATCGAGAAGAACGCCCAGATATTGATGATATCTACATGCAGGCAACCTTGATCTTTAATCGGGGGCACGGGGGATGGCCCATGACCGTTTTCCTTACCCCGGATGGGCGTCCCTTTCATGCAGGCACCTACTATCCCAGAGAAGATCGGTATGGGATGCCCTCGTTTCGTAAGTTGATGGCAGCCATCAGTGATGCCTACCGAACCCGTCGTGAGCAGGTGGAGGAGATCGCAGAGGACATTACCAATGGACTGCGGCGCGACACCTTGGAGATTGGGGGCAGCCCGGATGACCTCAACAGCAATCTGCTGGATGAAGCCTTCAACCGCGCCATCGCCAGTTTTGATTCGATTAATGGTGGCCTGACCCGGGGCCGTCCCAAATTCCCCAGCCCCATGAATTTGGAATTTCTGCTCCGCCACCATGCCCGAACAGGGGATGCGCGGGCGCTGGAGATCGCTACCTTCACCTTGCGCCGGATGGCGATGGGGGGCATATATGATCAAATTGGGGGTGGTTTCCATCGTTACAGCGTGGATGAACGCTGGTTGGTGCCCCACTTTGAGAAGATGCTCTACGACAATGCCCAATTGAGCCGCCTGTATCTTCATGGTTGGCAGGTGACGGGCGACCCCTTCTTCCGCCAAATCGCGGTAGAAATCTATGATTACCTGCTGCGTGAGATGACCGCGCCGGAAGGCGGCTTTTACAGCGCCACCGACGCCGATAGCGAAGGTGAAGAAGGCAAGTTTTTTGTGTGGTCGGTGGAGGCGATCAAAGACGTCCTCACCCCTGATGAAGGGCGCGCCGCCATCGCCTATTGGGGCGTGACTTTGGGGGGGAATTTTGAGGGACAGAACATCCTTCATGTGCCTTTTGAGGATGGTGATGTCGCTTCGAATCTGGGAATCACCCTTGAAGCCCTGCGCAGTTTGATCAGCAGCGCTAAAGATAAACTCTATGCCCACCGTACCCATCGAGTCCACCCCAACCGGGATGAAAAAATCCTCACCTCATGGAACGGGCTGGCCCTTGCCAGTTTTGCTGAAGCGGCACGCGTTTTGGAGCGGGAAGATTACCGGACAGCAGCGATCCGGGCGGGTGAATTTCTACTGAGCACCATGCTCACTCCGGAGGGGCGTTTGCAGCGCAGCCATAAAGATGGCAAAACCCAATTCAACGGCTGCCTCGAAGATTACGCCTGCCTGATCGAAGGGCTGTTGGAACTTTACCAAACGACCTTTGAGACCCGTTACTTCAGCGCTGCATGGTCATTGACAGAGATGGTGCTGAAGCACTTCCCGGCAGATGATGGCGGTTTTTTTGACACCAGTGACGATCACGAGAAGTTGATCGCCCGTCCTAGAGCACTTCAGGACAACGCCACCCCTGCCGGCAATACCTTGATTGCCAAAGTTCTGCTGATGCTGTCCGCCTACACCGGTGACCTGCGCTATGAATCCGCAGCGGTGGGTGTCCTGAGCAAACTCAGTTCGGCGATGGGGCAGTATCCACTTGCTTTTGGTGAGGGACTCAATGCCCTCTCAATGTTGGAGAGGGGGCTTGATGAGGTGGCGATCATCGGTGATGCACCGGGACTGATGGAAGTTCTGAATTCAGGCTTTCGGCCCTTCACCCTGCGGGCTTTTTCCCCGGATGATGTGTGGGAGAAGGGGATTCCACCTCTACTTACCCATCGGGGTAAGGTGGATGGGCAATCTACTGCCTACGTATGCCGTAATTTGGTGTGTCAGCGCCCGGTTACCTCACCAGACGCCCTGCGTGAGCAGCTTGATCAATCAACACGATGATGCGTGTGCCTGTTCAAATGGAGGCGTCCATCATGAAACCTGAACGCAGCATTCTACCCTTGTCTGTTTTAGGCCTTTTCCTGATCCTACTCATGATCAGTGCCGGCAGCACAAAACCAACCGCTGTACAGGCGCAGGGATCTACCCCCGGACGCACTTTTGGTGATGTCGTCAAGACCTCCGAACATACCCGGTTGGAAGGCACCCTGATTGTGCCCCCTAACCCGGAATCGCCTCCTATTAAGGGTGGCAGCAAGGTGAATCCGCCTCCAGCTACCCCTGTCCTCCGTTCCAGCCTAGGGCTAGACTGGTTCATGGAACTCTTTCGTTCCTTTCTGAAATGGCTGTTCCATCTGCCTTGATCGATCCTGTGATCGCATCGAATCTCCCATATAGCCTGAATTTTCCTGTTGCTAAAGATAAAAGATGAGTATAAGATTAGTGAAGTGAGTGCTGGTTATTGGATGGTCACGTGAACAGCCTAATTTGAATGTCGTTCCGTACCCCATTTGATCAGGAAATTCCCACTTCAACCCAAAGGGGACATGTTTATGAAACAACATCTTCGCAAAACGGCGGCTTTCCTTGTGATCGCTGCCCTCGTGGTCACAACGCTGGGCACCATCATGCCCACGCCCGCAAAAGCATCTCCGTTTCGGCAGGCAGGAACTTGGACTTTCGCCGATGTGATTGCGGCCAATGACGCGATCATTGCTGCGGGCGGGATTCAGGTCGGGGGCAAGCCCCGCTTCGTGGTTGACCGCGCCTCCGAATCGGTTGGTGATTATGGCAGCCTCACCCCCAACGCCCTTCTTCAGAAGAAAAATGGCGGCACTTCATACAAACCTGATATGAGTGTTTTTGATACGGTTGCGTCCTTTGATCGCCCATCACCGGCCATGGAGAGTCTTGCGCCACAGGCGTTAGGGCAGGCGCCCTTCACCGTGTTCACCCGTCAAAATCATGTGAGTTCCTTTGGCTCAAGCTCTATCCCTCCGGATACGATGGGCGCGGTGGGTCCGACCCAGTTCGTGGGGGCATTTAATGTGGCCTTCACCATCCAGAACAAATTCACCGGGGCAAACGAATTCCCGCCAATTACCCTGAATGCTCTGTTTGCCGATGTGTATACCCCCACCCCACCTGACGACACCACGCTGTTTGACACCCGTGTACGGTATGACCGTTTGACCCAAAAATGGATCATCGTTGCGGAAAATTACTGGGAAGGTGTCCTTGGTGGCTCCAACCGGGTGTTTATCTCGATCATTGATGACCCCATCATCACCCCTACCACGGTGGTGCGTAACTACTTCTATCAACCTGATCTGGTACAGCCCACCGCGGCCGAAGAAACCGGGTGCTTCTACGATTATCCGACCCTCGGCATGGACGCCAATGCGCTCTACATGTCCTTGAACGTGTTTGATACCTGCACCCCACCCAACTCAGTATATTTTGCCTCCACTGGCTTTGTGATCCAGAAAGCCCCCCTGTTCAATAACACCGCCTCTTCACAGAATCTGGTGACGGCAGGGGTGATCACTGCTTTCCGCGATCTCACCAATGGGCAGTATGGATTTGGCGCTTTTGACGGGTTGTATACCCCACAGGGTGCGGATAGCTGGGATCCAAACAGCACTGTAGGCTACTTTATCGGATTAGATTTCAGCGATCCCAATTATCAGTTCACACGGCTGGTCATGCGGACGGTCAATAACCCCGGCAGCGCTACCCCGACTTTGGGGCCCGTTCAGTACATTAACATCACGCCTGTCAACAACCCACTCACTGCACCGCATTTAGGCAATACCGGGCTGCGCATTGATGCGGGGGATGGGCGTTTGATGCAGGCTGTTGTTCGTAATGGACGCCTGTGGACGACCCACGCAGCAGCAGTGCTGCCCACTGGGGTAGGCAATGGCGGGTTCCAGAATGATACCAACCTGCGCGATGCTGCGGTCTTTTATGAGATCGATGTGACTGGTGCTGCCCCCGTCCTTGTGCAGCGTGGTCTTCAGATGGACACCGCGCCGACCGCAAGCAATCCTGTGTATTACACCTATCCCTCGGTGATGGTTTCTGGGCAGGGGCACATGGCCATGGGTTTTTCGGCGGTCAGCGCCGTCACCTATGCAGGTGCCGCCTATAATGGTCGTCTGGTGAGCGATCCACTGGGCACTTTGAATGGCGCTGCGGTGATTTACCAGCCCGGTCTGGATATCTACAACACCAATGCGGGTGGCCGTAAACGTTGGGGTGACTACTCCTACACCAGCCTTGATCCGTGCGACGATATGACCATGTGGACGATCCAAGAATATGCCGCAGTCCGAGGAGCCAACACGGGTTCAGGAAACTGGGCAATGAGTGTGGCTCGTCTCAATGCGCCCGCCCCAACTATCAGTGATGCGGCCCCAGCGGCGATCACGATAGGTACTTCTGCACAGGTCACGGTGACTGGCACTGGCTGGTACAACCCCGCGCCGGAAAACATCGATCCCACTTGCCCGCGCTCACTGATCGGGGCGATCACTGGGATTACAGGCATAGCGGTTACCAATGTAACCTATATCAGCCCAACGCAGGTGCTGGTGACTCTGGATGCCACCGGGGTGAGTGTGGGTGGTACTGCTACCCTGACTCTGACGAACCCCGATGGTCAGTCTGCATCATTCCCACTGAGCATTGTCGCCACCACGGTGGGTGGCACGGGTACAGGCACAAGTGGCCCCGGTACAGGGCCCATTGTGCTGCCTTCGACTGGTTACGCTGCAAATGATGCTGGCGCTGCCCTGCCTTATGCCCTTGCGGGGGTCAGCGGTCTGATCTTGTTGGCGGGCGTGGTCATTTGGAGCAAGCGCCGTCGGTAAACCTTTACCAAGGGTTGATCGGCTTTGAGTAAATAAAAGGCGGGTCATCTGACCCGCCTTTTTGTGTCCTTTTTTGAAGGGTGCGCGGTATGATCAGAGGGACGAGTGCGTAAACCCAAGAACCATCATTAACCATGAATATCTTGATCGCTTCTGGTATTTTCCATCCCGACCCCGGCGGCCCAGCCACCTATCTGTACCGCCTGCTGCCCGAACTTCAGAAACGTGGGCATCAGATTCGGGTTCTCACCTATGGAAATGCGCCTGTTGATCATTACCCGTATCCTGTCACCCGGATACCATTCGGGCGGGAGCCATTCAGCCGCTGGATACGATTTGCGTTCACCTATCGTCGGTTGGCAAGTTGGGCGGAGGTGATCTACCTCAACACCTTTGGACTGCCTCGCGGCGGGGATCAGCACAAACGTAAGATCATGAAAGTGGTGGGTGATTATGCGTGGGAGCGCTGTGTGACGCGGGGATGGATCGCGTCCACTGAGGATATTGACCACTTTCAAACGCGCCGCTACAGCCCCCGCGTGGAACTCTACAAGCGGAATCGCACACGTGATGCCGCAGCGATGGAGCGGGTGATCACCCCCAGCGCCTACCTGCGCGAGATGGTTATGGGATGGGGCGTGCCGGGGCAGCAGGTTCAGGTGATCTATAACGCCCTTGAACCGAATTGGGGAGTGCCCCTCCTCGACAAGATGCAAGCGCGCATTCAGCTTGGTTGGAAGGCACAAGGGCAGTATTTATTTACAGCGGCGCGGCTTACCGCTTGGAAAGGTGTGAATTACCTCATTGACGCGCTAGACGCTGTGCCGAGAGTGTTTCTGGTGGTGGGCGGAGATGGCCCAGAGCAAGGCGTGCTTCGACAGCAAACGGTGAATCGAGGCGTGGCAGATCGGGTGATCTTCACTGGTCGATTGAGCGCCTCTCAGATGGCTCTGACCATGCGAGCCAGTGACTATGTGGCCCTCTATTCGGGTTATGAGGGGCTGTCTCACACCATCCTCGAGGCGCTTCAGGTGGGCACACCCGTGATTGTCAGCGCCCGCGGTGGCAACCCGGAGATCGTTCGTGATCAGGTCAACGGGCTGCTGGTGGCTCATCCCGATCTGGGCGCACTTCGAGAGACCCTTCAGAATGCTTTCCGTGCAGGAACCCCGGAACGACTTGCCTCAGGCACAAGTGTCGGTTTGGAGCGTTTTTCATGGCCCGATCTGGTAGAACAGACCATGCGTGTGCTGGAGGGGTAAAATGGCAAAGAGTGACCGATCCGGTAGGAGGACGCTCTAGGACTCGCCCCACCAAACAATGACGTATTGTCCTCCAGCGCCAGATTTTTATGCAATCGCCCCTGTGGCGCCTTGTAGAGAGATTGCATGAATTTTTCCTGTCTGGGCGCGGACGCACCGAGGTGCATCACTACAAAAGTCCCGTTTTCGTAGGGGCGCCGTTCACGGCGTCCAACTGAAAGCGCCAGATTTTCACGCGGTTGCCCTGAAGCGCTCTGTAACCCCAAGTCAGGCCCTTACCCACTTGTGATATAATTAGGGATTGGTTGGATAGAGGCTAATTCTCTATCTACACCAACCACGAAAACTCACCCTTCAGGGGGAACTATCTATGGTGTTGAAGAAACTCGCACGGGCGGTCTTTGGAGACCCCAACGAGCGTGACTTGAAACATTATCGGGAAGTCGTCCTTGAGATCAATGCGCTCGAACCACAAATGCAGGCGCTCCGTGATGAGGATTTCTCCCAAAAGACCGAATCATTCCGCAAGCGGTTAGCAGATGGCGAAACACCAGAAGACATTCTGATCGAAGCCTTCGCACTGGTGCGGGAGGCCTCACGACGCACGATTGGACTGCGCCATTATGATGTGCAGTTGATCGGGGGTATGGTGCTTCACGACGGCAAGATCGCCGAGATGAAGACGGGTGAAGGTAAAACCCTTGTGGCTACCCTTCCCCTTTACCTGAATGCCCTGTCGGGTGAAGGGGCCCATTTGGTCACTCCTAACGACTACCTCAGCAAATTTGGCTTACAGCAGATGGGCCCGGTGTACCATAAATTGGGGCTAAAGACTGCTGTTATCCAGAACTACGCCAATGATCCCTCACGGGGATCATTCATTTTTGATCCCACCTTCGCCAGTGATGATGACCGTTATCAATACTTGCGTCCCTGTTCACGCCGAGAAGCCTATCAGGCCGACATTACCTATGGCACCAACAACGAGTTCGGCTTTGACTATCTGCGCGACAATATGGTGCGGGCCATTTCTGAGACGGTGCAGCGGGCTCACCATTATGCTATTGTGGACGAAGTGGACAACATCCTGATCGATGAGGCCCGAACCCCCTTGATCATCTCAGGGATGTCTGACCAACCCAGCCCACTGTATGAAGTCTTTGCACGGGTAGTGAAAGACCTGAAGCCCAGCAGCGATGAGAGCATTGAGGACAAAGAGCCGGACGGTGACTATGTGCTGGATGAAAAGAGTCGCACTGTCTACCTGACCGAATCGGGTATCGAGAAGGTCGAAGCGCGGCTTAAGCGGCAGGCGCTGCTTCAAGGTGACAGCCTCTACAGCCCCGAAAACTCCGAGATGATCCCGTATCTGGATAACAGTTTGCGGGCACTGGTGGTCTTTGAACGCGATAAAGAATATATGGTTGAAAAGGGGCAGGTGGTCATCGTTGATGAGTTCACCGGCCGGGCCATGTATGGACGGCGCTTCTCCGAAGGGCTGCATCAAGCCATTGAAGCCAAGGAAGGGGTCACCATTCAGCGTGAAAACCTGACTTTGGCCACCGTCACTTTCCAGAACTACTTCCGCATGTACACCAAGTTGGCCGGTATGACCGGCACCGCCATGACCGAAGCGGATGAGTTCCTCAAAATCTATAAACTCGATGTAGTTTCCATCCCCACCAACCTACCCAATATCCGACAGGATTTGGAGGATTTGGTGTTCATGACCGAGGGCGCCAAGTGGCGGGCCATTGTGACCGACATCAAAGGACGGGTTGAAAAGCAGCAACCAGTCCTGATCGGAACCATCGCCATTGAGACCAGTGAGCGGCTCTCCAAGATGTTGGACAAGGCGAAGATCGCACATGTGGTGCTGAACGCCAAAGCGCATGAGCGCGAAGCCCAGATCATCACCCAAGCCGGGCGACCCAGTACAGTTACCATCGCCACCAATATGGCTGGACGCGGTGTTGACATTTTGCTTGGGGGCAACCCCGATGGTCTGGCCCGGATCAAACTCCGCGATCAGGGGATTGAGGTTACCGAAGCCACCCCAGAACAGTTTGCAGCGGCCCTTAACGAGGCAAAGGCGGAGTGCAAACGTGACCGCGAAATCGTGGTCAACGCCGGCGGGTTGTATGTGTTGGGAACCGAACGGCACGAAGCCCGGCGCATTGACAATCAGCTTCGTGGGCGTTCCGGGCGTCAAGGCGACCCCGGTGAATCACGTTTTTATCTCTCCCTCGAAGATGACTTGATGCGGCGCTTTGGGGGCGAACGGGTCAAAGGGCTGATGAAAACCCTACGTATGCCCGAAGATCAGCCGATAGAGGCCCGCCTCATTAGCAGTTCGATCCAACAGGCGCAGGTGCGCATTGAAGGATTCAACTTCGATTTACGCAAACGACTTCTTGAATTTGACGATGTCCTCAACAAACAGCGTGAGGTCATCTACAAACAGCGCCGCGAAATTTTGGAACAGCCCAACACCAGAGAACAAGTTGAGAAGCTGATCCCTGAACAGATAGAAGCTTTGGTAGACGAACACTACGTCGAAGCCACCGCGGACAGCCCCCCTGAAGGCGCTTGGAACCCTGAAGAACTATATCGGGCCGCGTTGGTGATCTTCCCTGTGCCCAGTTCCATTCAACCAGATCATTGGTTGAAACTGGATAAAGAGGATATCGGTGAAGCGCTTACCCAAGGGGCGTTGGAGGCCTATACCGGAATCGAGGCCAAGATCAACGCCGCTTATCCCACTATCCCCAACGCGATGCGCCAATTTGAGCGTGAGATCATGCTGCGGGCTATTGACATTCTGTGGATGCGCCATCTGACTGATCTGGATGTGCTGCGTGAAGGCATCTACCTGATGGCCTATGCCCAACGCGACCCACTGGTAGAATACAAACGCGAAGCCTTCACCATGTGGGAAGAGCTCAAAAATCAGATCAAAGAAAACATTGTGAAGGGCCTGTTCCACGATGGGATACATTTGATTCAGGCAGCACAGCAGGGGGCAGCTCAGCCGGCTGCGACCACTGCGGGCAACACCATTGGAGCCCGAAACGTCAAAGCCATCCAAGCGCCCGTGGGCAGCTTTGGACGTGGCAGCAGCGATAAAAGTGCCCTGCCCATCCGAACTAATGAACCGATCAAAGCGCAAAACCCCCGTGAAAGTGCACCTGAGCCAGATCGGGGAGACATCTGGAGCCGCGCCGGTCGCAATGATCCCTGCCCCTGTGGCAGTGGCAAGAAGTTCAAAAACTGCCATTACCCTCTCTTGCGTGAACAGAAAGCACTGGTGAATCACGAAGAGGTAAAGCAGGCACCGCCAACACGTCGTAAACGTTAGTTTTTGGGTCAGACACGATCAAAAAGGATCGTCACTGTGAACACGACTTCGCTCCATCAGGTCCTGAGTATCCTCTCATGGTCTATGGTGACGATCCTTTCGTGGCTTCTGCTGCTGATCGCCCGGATGTACTATCGGGTCAGCCGACGGCGTACCTATTACCTCATTTTTGCAGTACCTCCCCTGATCGTGGGGGTAGGCGCAGCCCGTTACGCGGTCTATAATCAACTAGGCGGCGATCTGGTTGCGGATGCTTTCTGGTCAGGTGGCACCCTGCTTCTGGCACTGCATACTGCACGCCTCTGCTGGATGATGCTCCGAACCAAAAAGGAGCCATCGTGACCCACCTTCTGGCCGTGATCGCCCCATTATCGCTGGTGATAGTTTTGCTTGGGTTGATGATGCTCAGCCGTCGTTTAGGATCGGTTTCTAAGCGTCGTCCGCTTTATCGTATTTATTACATTGGGATAACATTCGTCACCCTTGGTGGGTTGCTTCGTATTTTGTGGATGGACAGCAGTGGTCGTTTGGATGCAGGAATAGCTTTGTTTCATGACTTTCCTCTTTTTTTGGGGTTACTCATTGGGGTTGTAGTCGCATGGCGTTACTGGGCATGGTTGCTTACCGAAAGGGATTAGGCTTAGAAGTTTGACACTCCACCCTCACGCCGATCCCCTCTGGGGGATGATCATGGCGCTGCCCAAGATCGAACTGCATCGCCACCTCGAAGGGTCGCTGCGTCTCTCCACACTGGCTGAGATCGCCCAAACCTACGATCTTGATGTGCCCGCACGGGACGAAGAATCACTTCGTCCGTATGTTCAGATTATGCCCGATTCCCCGCATGACGCTGAGCATTTTTTATCCAAATTTGCGGTGCTCCGGGGTTTTTATTGCGCCCCCGATGTGATCCGTCGGGTGGCCTGTGAGGCCGTTGAGGATGCCGCAGCCGATAACATCAAGTATCTGGAACTTCGCTTCACCCCTAAAGCACTAGCGCGTATTCGGGGCTTCGCCTTCACCGATGTGATCGATTGGGTGCTGGAAGGGGTGGACGAGGGCAAGCAGGGACGCGACATTGTGGTGCGCCTGATCCTCGCTTTGAACCGCCATGAGAGTGTTGCCGATGCAGAATTAGCAATCCTTGCAGGGCTGGATCGTAAGGATCGGGGCATTGTGGCGGTTGACCTATGTGGGCAAGAGGAAGGATTTCCCGCAGAACCCTTTGCGCCTATCTTCCGTGAGGCCCAAAAGGCAGGAATGCACATCACCATTCACGGCGCGGAGTGGGATGGACCTCATAATGTGCGTTATGCCATTGAGAAATTAGGGGCAAGCCGCATTGGGCATGGAGTACGTATCTTTGAAGACCCGGATGTGATCACCCTTGCCCGTGAACGGGAGGTCTTTTTTGAGGTCTGCCCCACCAGCAACCTTCAGAGTGGGGTGGTTAAGTCTCTCAGTGCGCATCCTCTGCGTAAGATGCAAAAAGCAGGGCTGCGCACCACCCTCAACACCGATGATCCCTCGATCTGTGGGATTACCTTGACGGAGGAGTATTACCGCACAGCACAAGCTCAGAGTTTGGGAATCAAAGACATTCAGGCCATGCTGATGAATGCTGCCGAAGCCGCCTTTATCCCTGAAATGGCCCGGACAGTGTTGATCTCGCGTTTAATTGAGGCTTTTTCCACCCATGATCAAACTCGGCGACTTTGAGCTTTACCTGATCACTGATGGCACCGTACAGGTAGATGCGGGTGGGCCATTTGGGCTAGTCCCGCGCAGCCTCTACCAGCGCTACTTTCAGCCTGATCCCAACAACCTGATCCCCATGACCCTCACCTGTATGCTGGTTAAAGCAGGTGGGCATAACATCCTGATCGATACCGGGTTGGGAGATAAACTTACTGACCGGATGAAGGAAAACTGGAATCTATCCCGCCCGGAGGGATTGATTGAGGGCTTGGTCCGGCACGGAGTCAGTCCTGATCAGATAGACATCGTGATTGATACGCATCTCCATGGGGATCACTGTGCAGGTAACACCTCCTTTGGTGAAATGGGGATAGTGCCCACCTTCCCCAAAGCCCACTATTATGTGCAGAAACGCGAGCATTACGACGCCACCCATACCAATGAACGTACCCGCGCTACCTACTATGAAGTGAATTTTCAGCCGTTGGTCGATTCGGGGCAGATGACCCTGCTTGAGGGTGATACTGAAATCATACCGGGCATACGCGGGGTGCTGACTCCGGGGCACACTCCCGGACATCAGAGCATCTGGCTTGAAAGCCGCGGTGAACATGCTTTGTTTGTCTCTGATCTGGCCAGTTATGCAGTACATTTTGAACGTCTCAGTTGGATGACCTCCTATGATGTGGAGCCGCTGGTCACCCTCGAATCCAAACGACGCTGGCAGCAGTGGGCCCTTGATCACCATGCCCTATTAATCTTTCAGCATGATCCAGTGATCAAAGCTGGGTATGGAGAGCGTCAGGGTGATAAGTTCCTCATTCATCCCACCCTGAACGAACACGATTGAGGATTGTTGGGGCTGATCCCTCCTGCAACTGATAGGGCGTGAAGTCATCTCGGGGCTGCTCCCGCTAAACCAGTCCACTCAATAGCGCATGGACGAAGCGCGTGGTAGAGTCAGGGAGGTGATCTAATGGCGTTCTGGGAGAGACACTGGGATGGTTAACCGAAAACTCGTGCTGGGATGGTGTGTCCTTGTGCTGGCCCTTGCTGCCTGTAATCCCACTGTGGAACCAACCCCGCGGCCAACCGCCACCAGGAGGGAGCGCAGTCCATCTGGGCCAGGGCAGTGCGTGAGCGGGTGGGATCCGATGTGGACTATGTCTTTGCCAGCGAAGACTACGGCTGGAATTTTGCGGCGGAACTGGGAGCCACCTTTGTGCCCGTCGATCCAAGCCGCGACCAATTCCCCATTTCGGGCACGGAACTCCGGGAACGGCCCTTCCGTCACTGGCACCAGCTGCCCAAGGCGGTCAGGCCCTGGTTTGTCCGCACCGTGAGCCTCGCCGTCGACGAGGCCA
>JACSRJ010000042.1 GCA_014879835.1 Anaerolinea sp. | reverse complement strand
GAGACACCCCGCCCGCCCGCTGAACCCCCGGTAGAAGGCAACTTTGGGCAGTGGATTGTGCTGGCGATCATTTTGGGAGCGCTGCTCACGATCATCCTGATCGCCCTGATCCAGCGCTGAGTCGCCCCTACGGCAGAATTGCTTTTATTGGGAAGATTGAGGGTGGGCTTCTAACAAAAGGGGCAGTTTGAGGGGGAAACCCCCTCAAGAAAATATGCCCCCTTCACCCCGCGAAGCGTGGAAGAAGGGGGCTAGGGGGATGAGGGTAGGGCGATTGCATGAAAATCCGGCGCTGGCAGCCAGACGCCGTTCACGGCGTCCCTACGAAACCGGGTCTTTTGTAGGGACGCACTGAGGTGCGCCTGCGCCCAGACAGGAAAAATACATGCAATCGCCCTAGGATGAGGGTAATTCCAATGCCCTCTGAATCAACGCAGCCAGCGCGGGTGCTGGGCGTCGCCTACCACCGTGATCACTGTAGCCCGGCCGCTGGCTACCTCAACCACATACACATCTCCCTGATAGACCACTGCGATCTGACGCCCATCAGGACTCCACGCAATATCACTGCCATCGTCAAGGGGGCGGATACCGGGTCGATCTTTGCCGGGGAACAGCACTCTCGCGTTGCTCCCATCCCGATCCGCAATCGCCAAATCGTATTCACTGCTCACGCTGTCAATCGGGTTGCGCGCCTGCAAATAGGCGATTCCCAGTTCGGGCAGGGGTGCATACTGAGGTGCTGACCACATACCCGTTTTGAAGCGCAGCTCCGGGACTTGAAAGCGTCCATCACCATCAAGCGCTGCAAGGTTAAATACGGGGCTGGTCTCAGCGCTTTCGCCTGCCAGTACCTGACCATGTACCGACGCACTGATCAGTGCTGAATCTGCCGACCAAGACAGGCTCGGCAGCCACAACCAACCATTGGAGAGGGTGGTGGTATAGACGCTGAAGCTGATCAGGCGCTCATAAGCGCCCTTCTCCAGATCGACCACACCCGCGCCTTCTGCACCGCCCCATGCTAGACGATTTCCATCAGGCGACCACGCAAAGCGCGTGCCCCACAGCCCATACACACTAAGGGGACTAGGGCTGATGATCGGATCGGCCCTGATGATTTTGCCGCTGGCGCTGTCGAGGCGGGCAATATAGAGGTCGTTGAGGGCTTGATAACCGGGGGGTTCGCTGCGAGGCTGAAGGGTTGAATAACTGAAGGTGAAAGGTCGGCTGGGAATCCAGTCAGCAGTGAGGATGTTCTCAACCACCAACTTGATCGGCTCAGCGTCGGGGTTTCCGGTGTTCAGCAGTACCCACAACTCGTTCTGAGTGCCCTCACGAGCCGGATCGGGTTTTCGGGTGTAAAGCATCCAGCGTCCCTCAACCGACCCTGCAAACACCTGCCCATCCAGTCCGCCGCCTGTGGGCAGGGTTCCTTGGGTAGTGCTGATCTCAGTCACATAACGGGCCTGCCCGCCGCTTAAGTAGACGATCATACCGCTGATGGGGATCGGCTCAATGCGCGAGCTGTCTACGCCTACGGCCATGATCTGACTCACAGGGGGGGTGAGGATGGTACGACTGCTCTGCACCCGGCTCTTTTCGGCCCCATCTTCATAGATCACATCAAAACATAGGCGGGCGCTGCCACTCACCCCCGGACGCAGCACCCTGCTTACCCCCGGCGCAAGATCAGGGGTCTTGAGGGTCTCAGTGGCATAGGGCACTTCTTCCTCAACACATTCGGATCGATTCTCTACCCGCACAATGGTGATCACCATGCCATCCACGATGGGGGTGAAGTCTGAAGGATTGAGCCGATCTAAATCGCCAGTGCGGATATTTTCCTTTTGAAGCAGTTGGCGCACTGACATCGGCTCAGAGGCGCTCAGGATACGTTCTTGTCCATCCACCCGCACCCGCACCCGGATTAAACTCTCCTGAGGGGCGGGATCGCAGCCCGTGAGGGCTAGTGCCGAAAGCACAATCACAAAGC
Source organism: Anaerolinea sp. (assembly GCA_014879835.1). Taxonomy (GTDB): domain Bacteria; phylum Chloroflexota; class Anaerolineae; order Aggregatilineales; family UBA2796; genus UBA2796. The sequence goes on along the minus strand of JACSRJ010000042.1, from coordinate 3,701 downwards.
CGATCAGCCTGAATACAGAAGTTCGCATAAACCCTTACGCCCGATTCCGTCACCATCTGATGCCCCAAGTGTACCCTGTTTAGGCGTCGGCTTCATCTCTCCCGCACAGGCACTTCGATGGGTTTGCTGGGATCGTTGCCCCAGTCTTTCCAAGAGCCGTCATAAGTGGCGGCGGGTGCGGTGATCCCCGCTGCGCGCATGGCCAAAAGCCCAAAACTGGCAGAGACTCCCCCGTTGCAGTAGAAGATCACTTCCGGTGAGTCGTTGTTCACTCCTAAGTCCGCGAACTTGCTTCGCAGCGCCTCAGGGCTTAAGAGGCTGCCATCAGGACTCACCAGATCAGCGCGGGGTTGATTGACCGCGCCGGGGATATGCCCACTCCGGCTGGCTCGTGACGACTTGCCCTCGAACTCCTCAACGGAACGCATATCGACCAATTGGGTGGAGGTGTGCAATTTTTTCAGCACCTCTGCCCCGCTGCGAAACCAACTGGAAATCGGATGAGCCTCAAACGTGCCTGTGGGGTATTGGGGGATGACGTCAGTTACGGGTAGATTCTGTCTGCTCCAATGTGTCCAACCGCCATCTAACACCTTGACCTGTTCATGCCCGTAATAATGCAGGGCCCACCACAGGCGCGCCCCGAACATGCCGCCCGCATCATCGTAAGCGATCACGGTCATATCCGGATTCAGCCCAATGCGACGCATCACGGTCTCAAAACGCTCTGGCGGGGCGATCTGCGCATGGCGGGGATCGGCGGGGTCGGTGATCTCATGCACCCAATCCACAAAAACTGCGCCCGGAATGTGACTCCTAAGGTAATCCTCATGGTGGTTATAGTAGTGGGGCAGTGGCTCAGAGGCAGGCACCACATGCCCCCGTATGTCCACAATCCGCACCAAAGGATCATCCAGATGCGCAGCAAGCCAGACCGTAGAAACCAGCACCGAATCAGACATTATTCTTTTGCTCCTTGAGCTTGATGAATGTTAGGACTTACGCAGTTGAGGCAGTTTACCCCGTAATTGTCGAAAGGCACAGAGTGAAGGCGGCTACCCCTCAAGAAAACATCCCCCCTCTTCTACCGCGTGCGGGAGAAGGGGGCTAGGGGGATGAGGGCAGCCCTACTCGTATTCAGCGAACAAACGCATCAGCCGGGCAAGGCTGTCGCCCAGATTGCCGGAACGGCTGCGGGACAGCCAGCACACTGAATAATCAGAGATCAGACGGCGCAGTTCCGCGGCCATACTCTCCAGTGTGATCGAGGTATCACCCGCGGCCAGCAGCATCCGTTTGCAACCGTGTTTCCACATGCCTACCGCTACTCGATATTCGTCCAACACACGGGCATCAGCAGGGCTTGCATTCTCAAGCCGCGCCATGAGTCGATCCACTTCCCAGATCGCGGCACGCACCTTTGCCGGGTTGATAGGCGCGGGTTCCTTCATGCCGGAAGCCCATGCTTTGGTCTGAATATCTTCCAATCGATTAAAGAGCGCCCGTACCATATGAGACCCGTTTACATGGGGCAAATCATCGGAGAGTAGGTAAGCGTTGCCCAGATCATAAGCCAACCGCCCCATCACCCGCGAACTATCCCGGAAGGCATAAGCATCCAGCGCCGCAGGCAGATCGATCCCCAAATTGGTTTCCACAGACCACGCCAACGCCGCACCATAGGCGAACCCTAGATAACTCACAGGAAGAGGCTGCAAGTGCCCAAAGTCGCCCCAATCCGTGATCAGATAGCCCCATGCGCCGTGTTTTTTGCCGTTTTCAGCGGCGTTGCGAAGGTTGCCCAGCGCGTTTTCGGTGCGCCCGATCAGGCTCAGCCACGATGACGTGCCGGGACAGACATAGTATTTCAACCCGGCCTGAGCGAACTTTTCACCCTCTAGATCAAAGGGATGGCTGGCTTCATAACCCCATTCAAGGGGAATCACATCCAAGGGCAGTTCGGGGATCAGTTCGGGGTGATTCTTGATGATGTCACCCCAAAACAGCATCGTGCGCCCGTGCTTTTTGACGAGGGTATAAATCTGCTTAAGGAAGTTCAGGTACACCCGCCCCTTGCCCAACGCCTTGACCATTTCCTGACTGCGCCCCTGACCCAGATCAAAGGTCTCGTCGCAGCCCACATTAAAGTACTTACTGGTGAAGTGGGGCAAAAGTTCCTCATACAACCCCGCAATCAGGGAGATACTGCCTGCCACTGCTGGCGAGATGGTGAAAGGACGTGGGGTGAGCAGGCTTGCCCAGTGCAGCCCTTCTGGAACTTCTGCCAGAGGGCGATACTTGTCATGCATCAACCAGCGGTGCATGTGCCCAAAACTATTCTGGTTGGGCACCAGATCAATGTAACGGGCGCGGCAGAACTGATCAAGCTGCATGATCTCTTCAGCCGTCAGGGGCGAGGCGTTCTCCCACACTACCGGATGAGCGCGATAAGCAAAAGTGTGTTCGGTATAAAGCTGAATCTCGTTGATCTTCCAACCGGCAAGCATATCGATCAGCGCGTAGAGGCTGTCCATGGTGGGCACTTTGTCACGGCTGATATCCAACATCACCCCACGCCGCTGGAAGTCCGGGTAATCTTCAATATTTAGGCAGGGCAGACGCCGTCCAAACTGCTCGATCAGTTGGATCAGGGTGCAGACGCCATACCACACCGCTTCGGGGCGCTCATCACCGGTGATCACAATGTGTGAAGGGACGATGCTCAGTTCATACCAAGGGGTTTTGGCAAACTTGCCCCCATAGTCAAACTGCATCAGGTACACCCCTACCTGATCGGCACTGAGAGCGGTGTTAACGACCACAATTTCCCAATACAGTCCGATCTTCTGGAGTGCCGCACGCAGCCGCTGGGCACTGAATAGATACTCCGGATCGGAGATAGCGATCAATTTGTTCCCAGTGAGCAGATGCTCACCCGGATGGTAACTCAGTTTTTGAGGTTGAGGGAGCAGTACCGGATCGCTCATGGTTGATTCCTTCTTAAGATTAGCGCCCTCCCCACCGCCGGGTAGAACCTCACCCGAATCCGAGACCGAAGCGGCAGGGCTAGGATGGATATTTTAACGCGGTTGTGCCAATGCGATCAGGCGATTAAAGATCACCACATAATTTTGGATGATGGTGGAATAGGTGGGGGCGTTGCCCTGCCCATTGTAAATGCCCGCAAAGGTCAGATAATCACGCCGCTGGAGGGCCTGAATGGCAGGCGAGACCGCACCCGTGCCCCGCACGAAGTCAAAGACCCCGATCAACTGTGCCTGAATGCTGGTAGAGAAACGATCAAACATCTCCTGCACGTTTTTGTAGCCGAGGCGGGCAAAATTGAAGCCCATAATCTGAGGTGCGCCCATGCTGATGCTGAGCATGGCGGAGGCATCCGCCAGACGCCGCGCAAAACTGAAGGTGATCCACTCCTTCTCCTGATCACCATGAAAATCTTGGAAGGCTTCAGCGGGGTTTGGGCGCCACTTGTGCCCTCGGAACTGTGTGCCCCGGTCAAAAGTGAAGTGCTGATCAAACAGGGTCTGATTGTTCATGCCCCAATAGCGGTAGAAGATATGCACCTCAAAGCGGATGATCATGCGGTTGTTGGGCCCAAAACCGACCCCGCCGCTCTCCGCAGCCAGCACTGCGATCACCGTGTTCACAGGGATATTGAGCTGTCTCTTATACACATCTCC
>JACSRJ010000043.1 GCA_014879835.1 Anaerolinea sp. | reverse complement strand
AGGGGTCTACCCCTCAAGAATCCGATTCCCCCCTTCTACCGCTTGCGGGAGAAGCGGGGGGTAGGGGGGATGAGGGTAACTCCGCCAATAACAGCCCAACTTCCATGAAACCTGCTCTAGGGATTTAACGAAAGGACAGTTGACAGTCCTTGCCTCAAAGTTCCCAAGATGATTCCCCATCAGGCTCGATTGACGCTATGCGCTTTTACAGGTATTCTGAAGTAAAGTGCTCTGCGTGATCTCTTGCTGCAACTCTTTCCCCGGAGGCGCTGGAAATCATGCGAGTACTTTGCCCTCTAAAAATCCCCGTCTTTGACATAGGGTGCGCTCCACATAGCAACCTGCATCACCAGTGATTTAAACCATGCTTGGTGCATTTTCTCCACTTCCTCATCGTTATGTCCTTTTTTCGCCAGAAAAGGCTTAACAGTTGCTGTGATGGGGTAGATGAATGCGACCAGATAGCGCAAGGGTATATGGGGCACTGATTCCACCCCATCAGTCTGGTTCTTTTTTGTGTGGTGGTGGCGCATTCCGATTTCCTGCTGGTAGTTTAGCCACATCTGATCGTAAGGTCGGTTGCAGGTATCCAGAATCCACTGCCCAAAACGTTTACGAACCGCATTCAGGTATTCGCTGTTAGGGTTGTTATCGCTGGTGCTGCTGAAGTAGTGAACCAAATGTGGATGTGAAGCGACAAAACCATACCACACGTCAAGCACATTTTCGATCTGGTCAGCCAGCACCTCTCCTGCCTGACATAGGGAACGGACATCTTCCTCACCAAATAACACCGACTGTTTCAGATGCTCAAAATCATTGACTGTGAGCAGTGACCGGGCGGCTGTAGCCGCATATGTGTAGCCGGGAATAGGGGTTGTACTCATCGTACCTTCTCTCTCAATTCAGTCGAACAATTGGACACGAGATATGAGATGTTTCAATTCTTCGTTGGACGGTTCGGTTAGTATGATCTTTCGTTTGCCTTCGCCCAACACCAGAGTCGGCGTGCTGCAATACCCGTTATTGATGAACCTGACAAACTGCGCCGCATCAGGTACGTGATCGATGTTCACCTCCTGAAACGGGATACCACACTCCCGTAGATAGTTACAGGTGCGTTCGGTGTCGTCACAATGGGTTGCGCCGTAAACGACGATGGGCAAAAACATAGACATCACCTCCTTATTGGTCTTCGGGCGTAAAATCCGGGCATTCGAGATAGGTATTGGGTTCTGGTAAGGGCGCATCCATAAAGGCACAGTGGTGAGGGCCATCGGGAGCGTTTGGGTGTGCGTGCTTGTGGAAAAACTGACAGTTCCAGCACATTTCATACACCTGAACGTGCCCTGCCTTCTGCAACCGGCGCACAATACTTTGTGTTGCACGAATAAACGTTTGCAGGTCGGATTCTGAAAGTTCAGCGAGGGCACTTTCAATCTCGTTTAGCATATTTTCCAGAAATTCGACTTCTTGAACGCCTTTGTCGGTCAGATGTAAGGTCACGATGCGCTGGTCTTTGGGGAGAAGTTGGCGTTCAACCAACTGTTTACCTTCAAGTGCATCCACAACGCCGCTAGCAGTGGCATAGGTCGCGCTCATTCGCTGTACCAGCCCCCCAATCGTGTGTACCCCGGGACGTGCATAGCGCAGAAAGAGCAGGGCCTGAATCTGTGCAGTAGAGAGCTTATGAGCCGTCCCTTGCTCACGAAAAATGTGATTGATGGCTTGTCCGATCCGGTACAATGCTATGGTGGCCTGCCCAGCAAGGGAATCGCGTCTGTGCGTTGGGTTAAATGTAGACATCGTCGAATGTTATTTTGGACTCCTAAATAGTTGGATAGATCATAAGGCGTTTCGTGTTGATTGTCAAACATCTCGTCCTGAGACATGCTGAATATCAGTAGGATTTATGCAGGTGAACTGATCTACCCCATTTCCAGCGAAGCGGCCGCAGGGGGATGAGGGCAAGGACATAATGCCTCATCCGTTTGTGGCGGAAGATCATCAAATAGGCGTTTTTTAGCGCTTTCATCCGACTTCGTGAAATCCCTCACAAAGTCTTCAGCGAATTTCACAGACTTTTCACAGCAATCCCCTGCAAAGCCTTTATACTAGCTTTAGGTAGATAAGCCGGATACGCAAAGTGGTATGCCATGAATGTTGCCAATATTCTGATCATAAGCCGTGATCAAACTCTGGGTGAGAATATTTCGCGGGCGTTAGAGTCGCTCCCTTCTCACCATTTGACCACAGTGAATGAGGTTGATCATGCGGGGCGTCTTCCACTGCGCCCTGACATCACTATCCTTGATCTCAATAACAGCGCTGTTGCCTGCCAAAAGCTGCGCAATCTACCGGGTTTTAACCGGGTTCCCATTTTGTGTCTGGTGGGCGGGTCGCATGAAGTGGTTACAGCCCTTGATGCAGGTGGTGATGATTGCGTGCGCAAGCCCATTATTGCGCGGGAATTAGCAGCCCGGGTTCGGGCGCTGCTTCGCCGCATCAATCGGGACGATGGCATCACCTTGTTTTTGGAAGTAACTTCCCGACAGGCCCGCCTCGTGGGAAAGCCCCTTGATCTAACGCCCACAGAGTTTGATCTGTTGGATATGTTGTGCCAAAATCCGGGGGTATATCTGAATGCCAGCGATCTGCTCCAGAAGGTCTGGAGTTATCCTCCGGGTACAGGCGATCCGGCGTTGGTGCGCAACCATATTCGTAACTTGCGGCGCAAAATTGAACGCGATCCAGAGCGCCCACGAATCATCACCTCTGCTCATGGTCGGGGGTATACCATTAGCGCTGATTTTGTTCGTAAATAGGTTAGGTTACCCGTTTAAATTTTATTTTTGCACCCTTCTTGTTTTTCATGACGTCTTCTCCTTCGCTTCTGCCTCGGTAATGCCGAGGCAGAATGCGTGATAGCGCACCCTCAGGGGTGCCTTTACGGCTCTGCCACCTTCGCTATTCCGCCCCTTTTGTGGCGGTGGTATAATGCGGCGATCCTGATTGAAAAGGAACATGAACAGCATGTCGAATGTGATCCAGACAAATAAGGTTGTCAGCCTTGCCTACACGCTCCGGCTCGCCAATGGTGAGGTCGTTGATTATTCCGAGGCGGGCGAACCTCTGGAATATTTACACGGTGCAAGCAATATCATCCCCGGTCTAGAAGCAGAGCTTTCGGGCTTAAAGAGCGGTGATAAAAAAGAAGTGGTGGTCAAACCTGCCGATGGTTATGGAGAACATAACCCAGAGTTGATCGAAGTCATGGATATTGCCGAACTGCCAAAGGGGATGCCCCTTCAGGTGGGTATGGAAGTTGATTTCTCTGACGAAGATGAAAATGTTGATACAGCAGTGGTCAAGGCGATCAGCGGCTCACAGATCACCTTCGATTTTAATCATCCGCTGGCGGGGGAAACACTGCACTTCTCGGTCGAAGTGATCGATGTGCGGGATGCGACTGCTGAAGAGATTGCTCATGGTCATCCTCATAGTCTGGGCGGCGAATTCGAGGACGAGTTCGACGAGGAATACGATGATGACGAAGATTATGAGTACGATGATGACGAGGAGGATGACGAGGACGAATTCGAAGACGACGATGATGACTCCTATCGGAAGAACTGAACATCATCATGTCTGTCCGTCTGATTCTGGGGTCTAGTTCGCCACGCCGTCGTGAACTGCTCACTTTGATGGGGTTGGCATTTGAGTCGGCCCGCCCCGATATCGACGAAACCCCCTTCCCAGATGAACCCGCCGCCGCTTATGTTGAGCGAATGTGCCGTGAAAAAGCGGCGGCAATCATCCTCGAATCAAACGATCCCGCGCTGATCCTGACGGCTGATACCACCGTTGTCCTCAATGGCCAGATCGTGGGCAAGCCAGCCGATCCCGATGAAGCCCGGGCGATGCTGAGTTCCCTTCGAGGACGCGCCCACACTGTCCTAAGTGGGTTGGCACTTCGCAACACCCAGCAAGGCACCATTCAAGTGAGGGTGATTGAGACCAGCGTTTATCTGCGCAGCTACAGTGATGCGGAGATCAATGCCTATGTGGACTCTGGAGAGCCGTTTGATAAAGCAGGCGGCTACGCGGTTCAGGATGCGCGTTTTCACCCGGTGGAGCGGCTTCAAGGCTGTGCCACCAATGTAATGGGGCTGCCTGTGTGCGCAGTCTGGGCGATGCTCCGTGCTGCTGGACTGAAGTTGGGCGATCAATCCCCCATTCCATTAGGCTGTGACCCTGAACACACCCTTCAGGGTGTTTCCTCGTGTCGGTGGCCAGTCTGATCTTCTTTAAGAGATCGGTGCATAAGCAAGGGTCGAGCCAACCCATGTGCGATCTTTGTTAAAGCGTGTCCCCATCATGTGTCCTTTGCTCATCCGCACCAGCGTCGCCACAGGTTCAGCCGGGCGCGCCTGATCAGGCCGGATGAGCATTATCCGCACCTCGACCTTAGCCTTTTCATCCGGTGTCTCAACCAGCGAGGCATAACGTATCTTGCGCTGTAAAAGATACTCCCCCCGCTTTGTTGGAGGGATCGCATCCAAACGCGCCGGAGTCACATTTAGTTCTACCCCCATGCCCGAATAGGAATAGAGCGGTTTGAGGACATACTGATCCAGATCGTCGGGGTAACGCTCCAACGCCGAGAGAAACTGTGCCGAAGGTACGGTCGGATGATTAAGCAGAGGCAGTGAATACTTACTGATCTTAAAGAACCAGTTGGGATGACTGACCCATTCAACCTCAACCTCATCCGTGAGTTGGTAAGAAGCATCTTTTGCCACAGGATAACGCGCCAGCTCATCAAAGATGACCCGGTTATAGATGCGTCGGATAGGCACTTCACGCCCTGAAGAATCCCGGTAGAAGAGTCGGCGTCCGCGTTTGATCACCTCCGTCAGGCACACCGTGGGAATGCCCAAGAGTTTTTCGGTGGCTGCAAAGTCGATCCGAGTCTTTTGTTCCTCCGGGCGAATTTCAAGCAAAACGACATTTTCGGGCACATGATCCTTCACAATCACCTGCCGAAGAAGACGGGTATAGCTGGATTCAGTGTGCCCTCCGAGGTAGAAGTGTAAGTCATCCCTGATCTCAAAGTGTCTGCGCAGTTTCAGATCAAGCAACCACTGAAACCCAAATAAGGTGGGAAACCCCTGAAGCTCGATGAGGCGGGGCACGATCTGTCCTTCAGGGGTCTCACCCGACTCATCGGTGCAGAGGGCAAAATCTACCTGCAAAAAATCAGCGTAGGGGGTCTCATTGGGCACTCGCAGTGTTGGAGGGATTGCCCCTTCGGACCGCCTCTGATACATCGGGGTGTCCACGATGGCGCACAGCTCCTGCGAGGCACGGATCAACTGGTCACGTAGGGTTGGTGGCAAAAACAAAGGGGTCTCGCACAGATGAAAGTCCATCGGATACTTCACTGTGGTGTTTAAGTCGTTCACCAGTGCTGCATAACGTTCCTCAGTGAAGGCAGCATTAAACCAATGTCGGTATTCAGCGATCATGGGCATCCATTAACTTCTGAGTGGTGGATTCGCCCGATTATAACTTATTCGCTCTTGGGCTGAAGCCGTGGGTTGGTAGTGTAAAGCAATCACCCAGTTGAACTTATTTTTTAACCCATGTTAAACTTTCACTAGACTCCCTCACATCCCCCCTAACCCCTCTAGAGGGGTT
>JACSRJ010000108.1 GCA_014879835.1 Anaerolinea sp. | reverse complement strand
GCGACCCCATGGGGTCGCCCCTACCAAATCCCTTGTGAGGATCAGATCTACCTCCGGGGATGAGGGTATAAGCTACTGTCGCCCCCAGCCTGAAATCGGGGAAAGGGCGCGTTTGAGGGGTTAACAGCCTCTGCAGACCGCCGTTCAGCGGCGCTGCTCCATGAAGTAGCGCTGGGCATCGATGATCTCCTGCCCCTCCATCGGCTCGATCCGTTCGTAGCTGCCATCGGAGAGCAGGCGACGCGATTTGACATTATCCAGCATCTCAATCCCGATCACTTCCTCCATAATCCGCCGCCGCAGATGGATCGACTCTACCGGGAAGACCACTTCCACTCGGCGGTTGAGGTTGCGCTGCATCAAATCGGCGCTGCCTAAATAGATCTCCGCATCACCGCCATTGTGGAAGTAAAAGACACGGGCGTGTTCCAAATAACGGCCCAGAATGCAGCGCACCCGAATATTATCGCTCACTCCCGGTACACCGGGGCGCAAGCAGCAGATTCCGCGCACGATCAGATCAATTTGGACGCCTGCCTGAGAAGCCTCATAAAGCAGGGTAATACATTTGGGATCCACCAGCGCATTCATTTTAAAGATGAGACGAGCCTCACGGCCGGCGCGGGCGTGGTCGATCTCCCGATGAATCTTTTGGGCGATGGAGGATCGTAAAAACTCAGGGGCAACCAGCAGTTTACGGTAGCGCATTTTCTCCGCAAAGCCCGTCAGCCGATTAAACAATTGGGAGGCATCCGCCCCCAGATCGGGATCGCAGGTAAACAGGGCCAGATCGGTGTAAATACGGGCGGTTGTGGCGTTGTAGTTACCCGTGGCCAGATGCACATAACGACGCACCCCATCGGCTTCACGGCGCACCACCAGACTCACCTTTGCGTGGGTTTTGAGTCCCACCAGACCATAAACCACATGCACCCCCGCGCTTTCCAGCGCACGGGCCCAACTGATGTTGTTCTCTTCGTCAAAGCGCGCTTTTAGCTCTACCAGTGCCGCGACTTGTTTTAAGTTCTCCTGCGCCTGAAGGAGCGCATTGACAATAGGGGATTTGCTGCCCACTCGGTAAAGGGTGGTTTTGATGGCCAGTACATTGGGGTCTTCGGCTGCTTGTTGAAAAAACTCCACCGTTGGCTGAAAGGAATCATATGGGTGGTGGAGAAGAATATCGCCCTGACGAATGGCGGCGAAGATGTCCACCCCCTGAGGCAGTTCGGGGGGGCGTTGGGGCATATAGGGCGGGAAGCGCAGGGCGGGAATGTCAAGGTTACACAGATCCGAGATGTCCTTGACCCCCAAAGGCGCGGGCATCACATAAATATCATCTGGGGCAACCTCTAGATTTTCCATCAGCAGGGTTCGGATCGGTTCGGGCATATCATCGACCACTTCGAGCCGCACCACAGGCCCAAAACGCCGCTGTCGGACAATATCCTCTACCGATTCGAGCAGATCAGAGGCCTCTTCTTCAGCGATCTCAATGTCGTTGTTGCGGGTCACCCGAAAAGCGCTGGCGCTGGTGACGGTCATGCCCGGAAAGAGCATATCCAGATGGGCCGAGATCAGGTCTTCGAGCCAAATATAGGTGTGGGCATGATCGCTTCGGGCTGCGCCGTCGTACTGTTGGTAAATCTGGGTCAGGGAGAGCGTCCGGGAGAAGATCGGGGGCACCTTCACACGGGCGAACCGTTCGCGCCCATGTTTATCTTTGATGGCCACCGCCAGATTCAGACTCAGGTTGGAAATATGAGGAAAGGGACGGCCGGGGTCTACCGCAAGGGGGGTAAGGATGGGAAACATCTCATTTTCAAAAAAGCGCCGCAGCACTTCCCGGTCATGGGCTTCAAGCTGATCCACCGAGAGGATGTGAACCCCGTGTTCGCCCAGTTTGGGCAAAATATCGTCATGAAGCGCTGATCGCTGCTGCTGCACCATGGGCAGCACCCGCTCTCGGATCAACTCTAACTGTTTTTGGGAACTTAACCCGTCGGGCACCGAATCCGCGATCCCGGCGCTGACCTGATCTTTTAGCCCCGACACCCGCACCATGAAGAACTCATCAAGGTTGTTGCTGAAGATGGTCAAAAAACGAAGCCGCTCCAAGAGGGGGAGATCAGGGCGCAGGGACTCTAATAAACAGCGCCGGTTAAACTCCAACCAACTCAGTTCACGGTTGATATAGAGGGTGGGATCGCTCAATTCGGTGGCTGGGATGTCCGTCATGATTTCGCCTCGACGCAGATTCTCTCGCGGTTTGTTGGTCGTCTTTCATTGTGCCTTTGGGCTTTTGCCAGTGGCAAAAACCAAGGGTGCATTGGGGGTGGGCGCACTATTCCCATGTGACGTTATCATTATAACGAAGTGGCTCTATGGAATAAAAGCGGGGAGTGATATGAAAAGCCTCGTGATGTTGATCATTCTGTGCATATTGCTAGGGGCAGTGAGAACCTCTGCTCAGGATGAGGGGCTGAAGATCGGTTATGGGGATCAGCGTGAAGGGGAACTAAGCGCTTCTGAGTCAGAAGGGGTTTACCGCTTTCAAGGGGCACAAGGGGACAGCATCACGATTACCGTAAACGCCCTTGAAGGATCGCTCGATCCTCTGTTGATCCTGCTTGATAGTGCCCGGCAGCAGGTGCTTGCCTTAGACGACAACAACGGGGGTGGGCGAGATGCGCGCCTTCGTTTTGTGCTCCCCGCTGACGGCATCTATGTGATCACGGTGACAATGGCACCGGGCTCAGGCGTGGGGCGTTACCGGTTGGGGCTAAACCTGAACAACCCTACGCCGATCCCGGTTGGGGCGATCAGCACCCCATTGATCGCCCCAATCCTGCCCGGTGTGCCTGCTTCAGGGCGTCTGGACAGCGCGTCGGGGATCGCCCTGTATGCACTCAAAGGTACAGGGAACAGCGCGATCCGGGTCGAACTTGCGGCGGATTTAGGCTTGGAAGCGTCGTTGTCCCTGTTTGCGGACGATCTGCGCACCCGTTTGGCTTCTGGGGAAGGTACCGTATTAACGGCGATACTGCCGGGGGATGGGGTCTTTTTTGTGGTGGTGAGCCGGGTTAAGGGTGAGGGCAGTATCAGCCTAAAGGCTGATTATACCCCGCTGATCGATGCCCCCCTGCCCGATCTGCCCGTCCTGATCCCCGGCCAGTCGGTAGCCGGGGTGATCGATCTGGACTTTGCCCGCACCTTTCGTTTTGCGGGCGATCAAGGCTCCGCGGTGCGTTTTGATCTGGACTTCACTGAAGGGCTGGAGGTAATCGCGGTTCTGGCCGATGCCAGCTTTCACCAGATCGCCGTGAGCGCGGGCAGTTTGGCGCGGGTGCTGCTGCCGTCCACAGGCACTTATTATGTGATGGTGATGCGTCGGGCAGGTGTGGCCGATCCTCAGAGTGGTTCATTCAGCCTGACTCTGAGTGGCGCTCCACCCGAAGTGCCCTTGCAGCCTATCGCCTTTGGGCAAAGCCTGAACGGGGAGATCAACGACAGTCGTTACCGGGTCGAGTATGTGATCCGAGCGGCGGCCGGAGAAGGGATCGTGATTCATCTGGAGGCGATCTCCGGCTCACAGCTTGATCCACTGGTGCTGCTGCTGGACTCCAATGGGGCGATCTTGGGCCGGAATGATGATCGGGCGCCGGGGCTGGTGAATGCCTCACTGCCCTATCAATTTAGCGAAAGTGGGCGTTATGTGGTGGTGGCCACCCGACAGGGTGAAGCGACAGGTAAATCCAGTGGAGGGTATCGACTCCAGATTGAACGCCGCAGCGCGCCTGAACCCACCCCGGCCCCCGCAGCCACCGGGTCAGAGGCTGGCACCCCTGCTGTGACCCCGGGCCCGAATGGCCCCGATCTCCAAGCTATCGCTTACGGGGACAGCCTCAGCGGGACGATCACCGATGGCAATCCCTTACGTTATTATGTATTTCAGGGCGCATCTGGGGATCAGGTTGAGATTCGCCTGAGCCAATCGTCTGGATACTCCCTTGATCCGCTTCTGTACCTGTATCTGTATCAGGAGGGGGCACAGCCAACCCTGCTTGGGGGCAATGACGATCTGGCTGATGGGGTTGAGGGTGAAGCGGGCTTGAGCCTGACCTTACCCCACACGGGCAGCTATCTGATTGTGGCCACCCGCAAAGGCGCGGCCGCGGGTACAACGGTAGGCAACTTTGTCCTATTCCTGCGCAAACTCAATTGAGCGGGCGACATCCACCTACACCCCCTGCGCCTTGCCCTGATCCTGCGTCTGAGCCGCCCCGGACGCCTTTCACGACGTCCTTACGAGGGTTTGTGGGGCGACCCCACATGGTCGCCTGCTACGTGGAACCCAATACCGGGCAGCCACACAGGGCTGCCCCTACGGAAATGAATTTTGTGGGGGTTTGACCCCCACTCGTTGAAATACCTGCTCCTGAAAGCCCCTACTTTTTCATCAACACCAGACGATCACTGCCTATGGTGAAGGTCAGTTTGACCTCAGTCTCGGTGATGGTGGGCATCACAGGCACACCCAACACCGCGCCGTTGGCGATCACATAGCCGGTAGGCAGCGGGTAGAGCATGAATGCCCACCCCGGACGCACCAACCACAGGGTCTGATCATCCCGATGCTCAACGCTCCAGCCTTCCTCATATGCACCGACCAGCGGCGCGGCTTTGTCTGGCACTACGGTGCCCGTGCCGCTGAACATCGGGGCCATCGTCTTGAGCGAACTTGTGCTCGCCTCAAACAACTTATGGCCTTCCTTCACCGCCATTGGCTCCAATTCAAAGAGCAGTTCGGCAAAGGTGTAACCCAAAACATAGTTGCTCACATCGCCAAAGATGTGATTAGCAAACAGAATCACAGCCGCGTTGGCTTCGGGGAAGATGGTCATCGCGGTGCGGTAACCATCCCATCCGCCACCATGCTCTCGAATGGTTATACGGTTATAGGATTCCAGCGCCCAGCCCATGCCATAACCCGCATCAAGGATCATGGGCAGTCCAGCCTCCGTACTCACCTGCTTCTGCCACGTCTCGGAGAGGTTCTTTTCGGAGACGATTCGTGCGCCCTCCGGGGTCACTCCCCCTTGCATTTGGGTGATCACATACTTGGCCATGTCCTCGATGTTCACCCAGACCGCGCCTGCTGGGGCGATCACCCCGATGGGCGCGTTGAGTATCGGGTGTGGGGTTTCAAGCCCCCCTGTAAGCCAAAATTCATAGGAACTGGCATAGTCATCGCTCAACTGCTTCAGATCATCGGTGATGATCGCGCTGGACATGCCCACCGGGTCAAAGAGACGGCTCTGGATGAGGGCCTTATAGTTCTCAAGGGTAGGCTCCATGCCCGCCGCGATGGTCGCAATGTAGCCCGCGAGGGCATAAACATCGTTGTTATAAGCAAAATCGACATCGAACTCACCAGTCACCGGGAGCGCCGCTACAGCCTCAAAGAGATCGGCCACATCCCACTCACCCCACTGGAAGGAGTACATGCCTTCGGGCTTGAGACCCGTATCCATGCCCATCAGGTCGCGCACTCTGATCTTGGGCGTGAGTTCCTCGGAACTGGTGCGAAAGTCCGGGTAGTATTTGGTCACCGGATCATCCCAGTTGAGTTTGCCCTCATCCACAAGCTGGGCGATCAGCAGGGAAGTCATCGATTTGGTGGTAGAACCGATCCGAAACTGGGTTTGGGTGGTGAAGGCTTCGCCCGTTTCTACACTGCGCAGGCCAAACCCTTTGGCATACAGCACTTTGCCGTTTTGGATGATCACTGCGGCCATCCCCGGCACATGAAAATAGTCCATTTCTTCTTGAATAAGCTTCTCAAAGGCGGTGATGATCGCATCGGTCACCTGAGGTTGAGTCTGGGTTTGGGCGGTAACCCTTGTGGGTGCGTATACCAGCGCCATGATCAAAGCGAGAGTCATGAACACCGTGAACATGGCACGGGAGAAGGGACGAAGCATAATTCTGGCTCCTTTTGCGTCTCCCTGTGGGGAGGGCATCGTTAGGATACACGGAAATACAAGGCCGGCCGGTAGTGAATGTTGCGTGCACTTCAATCAGCAATTACGAAGGATTCGGGGGCGGAGTTGCACCCGGTGTGATAAAAATGCATAAAAAACGGGGGCTTGTGACCCCCGTTGGTAAGTGTGTAAGGTTGGTGGTTACTCTTCGCCCGGCCCACGCGAGCGCTTTTTGACCTCTGCTGGCGCGTCAAGGTTGATCCAACGTTTGCCGCGTTTGACCCAATTGCCGGGGCCCGGGGGTTTATCGGTGGCGGCCGCTTCAACCGCTTTGTCGGCGGGGGCGGGGGACGCTTGGACTGCGACGGGCGCAGCCGGAGCTTCAGCCGTTGCGGCCGCTGCTGGTGCTGCAACCACCTCAGGCTCTGGGGCCTTATCGGAGGTTGGGCCCACCCGTGAGGGGGTCAGCCCGGCCTTCTTGCGGGCCTTCTGGACGTCGGTGTGATCGTACCCCTTGCGTGCTTCCATCTCCTCGGCCGCGGTGGTCGGGGCAATAGACTGCCAGTAGCGAATCTCCTTGGAGAGCCGCTTCTTGTCGTGAATGTGGGCCGTGGTGCGGTCATAGGACGCCAGCTCATAGTTGTGATCCATCTTGATCGCATCAAAGGGGCAGTATTCAGCGCAGTAGCCGCAGTTCATGCAAATATCGGTGTCGATATAGAACTGCTCTGGCTCCGGCTTCGGACGCCCGGTATTGGGGTCCGTGCCCCGCACGATCCAGATGCACTGGGGTGGGCATACTTTGGCGCAAATACCACAGGAGGTGCACCAGTCTTTGCCCGCATATTCGGGGTCATCCTGATTGTAGGTGACCAAGAAAGGCACAAACCGGAAGCGTTCTGGTACGGCCAGTTTTTCATCTGGGTATTCGACCGTGACTAAGCCCACATTGGCGAGGCTCTGTTTGTGCTGGAAAACTTCCAGATCGCGCTTTTTGCCCAGATATTTGATGTCATCAATAAAGGTCGTGACGAAGTGACGGAAGGTCACGCCTAGACCTTTGAGAATTCCCGTTCCGAACATAGTGATGTCCTTTTTGCTCATCCCTTCAGAGGCGTGCTTCTACCGATCCGTCTCACCCAACACGATGTCGATCCCACCGAGGATCGCCACCACGTCTGCCACTTTGTGACCCTTCGCCATCAGCCCTAAGGTGGTCAGGTTGATGAAGCTGGGGGCACGCACATGATACCGCCACGGGTTGCCGCCGCCGTCAGAGACCACATAGTAACCCAATTCACCCTTGGGGTTTTCCACCATTCCGTAGGATTCGCCTGCCGGGGCTTTGATCGAGTAGCTGGTTTTGCCCCCAAAGATCGATTCGCCCTTGGTCTTTTCGAGCAGGGGCAGAATTTGCTTGAGGATGCGCACGCTCTCGCGCATTTCGTCCAGCCGCACGAAGTAGCGGTCAAGCAGATCGCCGTTGGGCCGGGTGACCACATCAAATTCCAGTTCGGGATAGATACTGTAGGGCAGGGCACGGCGCAGATCATAAGGCACGCCGCTGGCCCGCAGAAGCGGACCCGCCGCAGAATTGGCAATAGCCACGTCGGCGGGCAGCACCCCAACGCCGATGCAGCGGCTGGCGATGATCTCACTGTCACTCAGATACTCATCCAGCTCATCAATGGAGCGGGGGATGCGCTCGGTGATCAGGTCTTTAAGGTACTGCATGGTATCCATGTCGCGCACCTTGTCATTAAGCAGCAGCGCCTCCGCCCGGATGCGTTCGGGCAAGTCTTTAAAGACCCCCCCAAAGCGCATATAGTTGCACATCATCCGGCTGCCTGCGGTGGCCTCAAAAAAGTCGAGGATGTACTCGCGGGTCTGGATGCAGTACAGGGCCGGGGTGAAGAACGCGCCCAAGTCATTCAGCAAGAAGCCAATGGCCCACAGGTGGTTGGTGATTCGGGTCAGTTCGGCCATTAACACCCTGATCACCTCGGCCCGATAAGGGATTTTGACCTGCGAACCGAGCAGCTTTTCCACGGCCAGCGCATAACCCAGATTGTTGCCCATGCTGGAGAGGTAATCGAGGCGGTCAGTGAAAGGCATGTTGCCAAACCACGTGTTGCGTTCCCCGATCTTCTCGTGGTTGCGGTGCAGGTAACCCATCACCGGCTCAAGCGATTCGATGGTCTCGCCGTTCAACTGCACCATCATCCGGAAAACGCCATGGGTGGAGGGGTGATGTGGCCCAAGATTAACCAACAACCGCTCGTTGGTGAAGGCAGGGTCGCCCATGATGTCCACCCCAAGCGACATTTCAGACTGAAACTGGGCTTCGGTCTGGGGGGTGAAGTTATCGAGGTTAAAACCCGCGGGATAGCGCACATTGTGCCCAAAGGGGTTGTGTTCCTCGCCCCGAAACACGTTGCCACCGGGCCACCGACTGTCAAAGGGTTTATGTTCCTGCTCGTAATAAGCCTCTTTCCAGTCCTTGCGCATGGGATGACCTTCGAAGCCGTCCCACAGCAAGATTCGCTTGAGGTTGGGATGACCGGGGAAGTAAATCCCATAAAGGTCATAGGCCTCGCGCTCTTGGAAATCCGCGCCCGGATAAACCTTCACCAGACTGGGGATGGTTGGCTCCACCCGGTCGGTTTGGGCTTTAAAGACCAGCGGCGCGCCGCCTGTGGGCACTCGGAAGGCGTGGTAAACCACTTCCATGTGATCCCCCATGCCCAAATAATCAACGGCGGTCAGGCTGGAAAGGTAATTAAAACCGTAGTCGTCACGGATCGCGCCAGCCACTTCGAGCAGTTTGTGATGGTCAATGATGACGCCTTCGTAACCCTTGCGGGTATCTTTTTTCACTGCGTCCGGAAAGCGCTGAACGAGGGCATCGGCCACGCCGGAAGCGTCCAGCACGGGGTTCTGAACTTGATCGCTCATAAATCTTTACTCCACGCCTTATTTGGTTTCAGCAGCGGCTTCAGGGTTCAACCCGAGGGCTTCAGCGACAGTGGGGGTGGCCCGCCCTTTCAGCGCTTCACGACGGAATAGTTCTGCGTGGCGAGGATCGATCACGTCCGGGCCCAGCACAGGAACCGGGATCGACTCGCTCGGGCCCGCCCCATACCACGGCACACTAGCCCCAACGCCCAGATGCTGCTGTTCGATCTTCTTTTGGAGCATGATCAAACCATGCAGCAGTGCTTGCGGGGTCGGAGGGCAGCCGGGGACGTACACATCAACGGGCACATACTTATCTACCCCACTGACCACGTTATAACCTTCTTTGAAGGGCCCCCCACCCGAAGCGCACGCGCCCATGGCCAGAACATACTTGGGTTCGGGCATCTGGTTATAGAGACGCACAATGGGCACGATCATCTTTTTGGTGACCGTTCCGGAGACGATCATCAGGTCAGATTGGCGTGGGGTTGCCCGCATCACCTCCATCCCAAAACGGGAGAGGTCGTAGCGGCTGGCCGCCGTGGCGATCATCTCAATAGCGCAGCAAGCAAGACCAAACAACATGGGCCAAATCGAGCGACTGCGCCCCCAGTTATACAGGCTGCTCAGGCTGGTGATAGCGACGTTGGACTGCATTTCTTCCGGTACCGGAATATCGGGATTGTGCAGTTCGCGCAGATCAAGCTCGTCATTGCTCATTCAGAACCTCACTTTCCTCATACCACTCTCGTAGAATATCGTTCAACAGCCCCTCGTGAGCAAGCCCCGAATCATCCTCAAAACCGGGCAAGGCGAGGATCAACTGGCAAAGCTGCTCCAACCCCACCGTCTCCGGTTTGATCTGGGGGTAATGCCGCGTCAACGCCAACACGATCTCGTAAGTGGCGTCCCAACACAGTGGGCTGAGTGGATCATCGTTCAAGAGTTTTTTTGGATACGATTTGTAGCGCTTTTCACGATGGTTGAATATTCTACCATGTGCGCCACAGGCCACAACAAAAAAGGACAAGAGGATTTCGGGCGATTGCAAGAATTTTCCCGTCTAAGGGGGCATCTGGGGCGCAATTCAGGGTGAACCCAACCCCCGCCCCTAATGCGGCTTCTGCCTCCCTGTACAAAGGCTGAGAGGGCGACACTACGTTCTGTGGCAGGATGATGTCCCTCTTAGCCCTTTGAGGGGTTTACCCCCCAGTAGATCGAAGCCTCCCCTCCCCTTGCCGCGCAGCGGTCGGGAGATGAGGACTATCATCCTACTACAACTTCACTATCGTCCCGTACACAGGGAGGGAGATTGAGAGGGTTGGGGTGTTTTGAATCACCCCTGTGACCCCACCAAGCCGCAACACTAAATGGGCAGGGTGGCCTGAATGGTCACGCCCCGCCCCGGTTTGGCGATAAACTCAACGGTGCCGTTGCGATGGCGCACCCGCTGTCGGATGTTGTGCAGCCCGATCCCCGGCTGCACAGTGCTGGGATCGAAGCCCACCCCATTATCGGAGATCACCAGCGCGATGTGACTGGGGGTTTCGTGCAGGTCAAAATAAACCTCTGTGGCGTTGGCATGACGCACAATGTTTGAGAGGGCCTCACGGGTGATCTGCACCAGCGCATGAACATGGGATTCGGTCAAACCCGCAAAACTGCGTGAGACGTCCATCACCAAACGGGCGTTGGATACCTGCCGGAAGCGCTCCGCGATCTCCTCAAGCTGTTCCCGGAGGGTGATCGTATATTCGACCCCTGCCCGCAAGTTGGTGATGTACCGCCGCAGATCGTCAATGACCCGGTTTAAGTCGGTGTTCACTTCGGTGATCTGACCTGCAATCAGGGTATCATCGGTGTGTTTGAGGCGCATCAGCTCCAATTTGATCCCGATGGCATAGATCGCCTGAATGATCCCGTCATGAAGCTCCATGCTGATCCGGTCGCGTTCTTCAATCACCGCCAGCCTACGAAGCTGATCCGAGGTACGCGCATTCTCAATGGCGATGGCCGCATTGGCCGCCAAAAGGCTGATCAGTTGTTCGTCTTCTTCGGTGAAGGGCTGCCCGTCTTCACGGTCGGAGAGGTACAGGTTGCCCAGATGTTTGCCTTTGGAGATGATCGGCACCCCCAGAAACGAGGTCATATGGGGGTGGCGCGGACAAAAGCCAATGGAGCGAGGGTCTTTGCTCATGTCCTCAACCCGCAGCGGAGTCTCACGGGTGAGCAGTTCACGCAGCAGCCCCCGGCCTCTGGGCTGGCGATCCATCAAAAGGAGTTCGTCCTCGCTCATGCCATAGGTGGTGAACTGGGCTAAACCGCCCTGCCCATCGGGTACCCCCAAGGCCGCATACTTGGCTTTGATCAACCGTCCGGCGATCTCCGCAACCCGCTTTAAGATACTTTCGAGATTGAGATCGGTGGTGAGGGCAATCAAGGCCTCACCCAATGCGCTCAGTCTCTCGTCCCCTGAGTTTGTGGAGGTCGTAGTCATTGGATTTGCTCACATTAGTTGTTTGGCTCTGGTGATGGATTTTATTCCACCGTGTGGTATATTGACCAGAGTATTCATCAAAAAGACGAAATTAACCATGAGCAACCAGACTTACAACCCGGAAGAACAAGGGAACAGCCGCATGTCCCAAATTAGAATCTTGATTGCGGACGATCACGAGGTGGTCAGGATGGGCGTGAAGGCGCTTTTGGGGCAGCATCCGCATTTGCGGGTCGTCGCGGAGGCCTCCAGCGGTGAAGAAGCGGTTGCTTTGGCCGTTCAGCATCGCCCTGATGTGGCTGTTTTGGATGTGCGTATGCCCGGGCTTTCCGGCGTTGATGCGTGCAGCCAGATCATCGCGCAGGTTCCCACCACGCGGGTTGTGATGCTCACTTCCTATGCTGAGGATGATCTGCTTTTTGCGGCCATTCGGGCCGGTGCTTCTGGGTATGTCCTGAAAAAGATTGGTAGTGATGATCTGGTGCGCACCATCGAAGCGGTGGGACGGGGTGAATCGGCCCTTGATCCCTCTATGACCGCGGCCGTGTTCCGGGAGGTGCGTCAGGCCGAAAAGAGCAAAGAAGCAGCCGTGTTCGCGGACCTCAGCGCCCAAGAGACGCGAGTGCTGGCCCTCATCGCTGATGGGCTGACCAACCGGGAGATCGCTGCCCGTTTATTTTTGGGTGAAGGCACAGTGCGCAACTATGTGAGCAACTTGCTTAGCAAACTGCACCTTGCCAACCGGGCCGAGGCTGCTGCTTTTGCGGTTCAGCACCATATCAAAGAATACCTTTCGAGTGAATGATCTTTGATGACCCATGTGCTATAATTCCTGAAGCACATCGAGGACGCCTCATGATTCCGATCACCGTCACCGTCCAATTTGTACGCGCTGGGGCCAAAGAATCCCGTCAAGTTCGCCTCTCCTTAGATATGACCATTCAAGAGGCACTGCGTACCCTTTTGATTCAGCTTGATCTCTCTGGTGAACCCGAAGATTACCGTTTGGTTCGGGGTAAAACGCCGCTTGAGAACAACCTTCTCAAACTTCACGAGGCAAGTATCACGGAGCGCGAAATCCTTCAAGTGGTAAGCGCCATTGATCCCAATGCGACCGTGATGGGCAGAGGGGCCTTTGGCAACATCCTCAGCCGGATGGGAGGCAAAAGCAGTGGTGAACACCTCTTTTTGAACGCCGCGCTTCAGATTCACGGGGGTGATCGGGTGTTTAAGCTGCGCCACACCCGGGCTTTGATCGGACGGGCAGACCCCGGTTTGGGTTATCCCCCGGAAACCCTTGATGTAGACCTCACCCCGGTTGATCCGGCGCGCACTGTCTCGCGCCCTCATGCCCTGATCGTTTTTGCAGAGGATGGTTTTTCGATCCGCGACCTTTATAGTCAATTGGGGGTGAAGGTGAACGGCGCAACCATTCCCACCAATCAGGGCTGTCCCCTCAAAAACGGCGACCTCATCACCATTGGTGAGGTGGAACTGATCTTTAGGATCAGTTAGTCCACGCCGGACTAAAAGAGGCTCCGCTGCTGGTCAGGGCGACGTCCATTGAGGATGATGTACGGGGCCGCCTGCTCTGGCGCTCGAATGCCCAATTTGCGCAGTGCAGAAAGATCAAGGATACGCCCGATCCGCCGCGCCTTAAGGATCGCATCCGCGCCTTTGGGCCCGATCCCCGGCACCCGCAGAAGTTGAGAACGCTCCGCCGTCTGAATATCTACTGGGGTGTGGATCAGGTGTTGATCAGCCCAAGACTTTTTGGGATCAGCCTCAAGGGGCATGTTGCCATCCGCTCCAAAAGAGAGGTCTTCCGCGCTCCAGCCATAATCACGCAGCAAAAAACTGGCCTGATACAGCCGAAACTCACGCAGGGGATCGACCGATGGCAGATTCTCCAGCGGGGTCTGAATGACCGGATGGAAGGCGGAATAGTACACCCGCGTGAGGTGAAGCTGCTGATAGAGCCGTTCGCTGGTAAGCAGCAGTTCTAGGTCAGTATCCCCGGCTGCGCCCACCACAAATTGAGTCACTGTGCGCGCCAAACGCTGATCGGGATTTTTGCGCCGAATCTCCTCCGCCCACTGCAAAATCTGGATCAACTCACGGTGCAGGTCTTTTTTGGGGGCAAGGGTTTGAAGCCGATCCGGGGTAGGCGCTTCGAGATTCACCGAGACCCGATCTGCAAGCGTCATCGCCCGCAAAAGCTGATCGTATTCCGCCCCCGGCATGATCTTCAGGTGGATATATCCCCGGTACTGGTACTTATGGCGGACGATCTCCACCGTATCAATCAGTTTGTCCTGCGTTGTCACCCCGCCTTTGATAATGCCCGACGACAAAAACAGCCCATCCACCCGCCCTGCTCGCTGCAAAGTATCAAAGGCCCCCGCCAGTTGATCGGGGGTGATGGTGACCCGTTTGGTCTGGCTGCGCCCTGCCCGAAAGGGGCAGTAGAAGCAGTTCCGTTCACAGGCGGTGGTGACCATCGTTTTAAGGACGGGCATTTGTCCCTTGGGGGTGCTGACATGGGAGATGCACTCCTCAAGGCTGTGGGATTGGTAGGGTTGGGCTTGTCCGGGTGCATGGGGCGACCACAGTTCTTGACTCCGGGCGTGGCGGTTCAACCGCTCTACCTGAGGCTGATCGCCTGCTGGTTCATAGAGGGTCATGTCACCCATTTGGGTGATCTTGGTGAGGGCGTCCGCACTGCTTTGAATGGAGATACTCATACCCTTTATTATAGCGAACAAATGTTCAAAAGTCAATTTAGGAAAATGCGCTACAATCAGGACCATGATGGACTTTTCAGGGGAAAGGACACTTTAGGTGAACAACATTCAGATCAGAGATATTCTGCCTCGGTTATTACCTTGGTACGGTGAAGGGATCATGATTTTGTGGGGAATCACCCTCTTTTTTTATATTTTGATGTGCATGTTTTGCCTGTTCCGTCAGGTGACCCCCAATACGAACGTGCTGCTGTTCCTTTCGGCGGTGATTTTGTTCGCCTTTCTGGATCGGATCGGGGTAGGGTGGACGCCAGCCAACACGAACTTCTTTTCGAGCAACCCATGCAGTAAAAACGGGGTGCTGTTGTTCCCCATGCGGGTGGCCATGATCGTCTTTCCCCTGCTGGCCATCAGCGTCAGTAAATCCCCGAAGTCGCGCCCTTTTGGGATCCTCGCCGCCAGCACCGGGGCGATCTATTTCATCCTCCGGGGCATTTTGGATTGGAAACTGCTCACCGGCCCGGGGATCGTGTGCGACTTTTAAACCATAGGCGAAACAGGGAGGGGGTCCATCCCCAAAAAGAACTTTTTTGTCCCTTTCCCGTAAATAGGGGTAACAGTGAGGGTGATTGTAAGAATTTCCCCTGCCCAGTCGCGGACGCGCCGAGGCGCATCCTTACGAATCTGAGTCCTTCGTAGGGATGCTGTTTACGGTTAGGACTTACGCAGTTGAACCTGTTCACCCCATATCTATATTTACCGAAAGGGGTAGTTTGAGGGGCGTTCCCCCTTCTCCAGTGGAGCGGGCACCGCGAAGCGGTCGTAGGGGGATGAGGGCAAGTGCGTAATTCCCAGCGGTGTTGGACTGTCAGTGTCGACGTTTTGTGCAATTGCCCTTGGGCCACAGGGGGGCATCCCTGCAGATAAGACCAGAGGTGTAGGTATGGCAGATTCAAAAAAGCGTTCTCTCCTCGACAGCGACGGTGAGTTGAGCACTGACTTCGGCGCGGAATCACAAACTGAGGTGGTGTATTGTAACGAGTGCGGCACGCCCAACACGGGCAGCGCTGCGTTCTGCCGCAAATGTGGCCATCGCCTTGATGAACAAGAGGCCGAGATGGTCGGGGTGAAGTCCCGTTCTGGGACAAGCCTCGGCAAAAGCAAAAACGACGCGCTCCTTGAGGGCCCTTCGAGCCGCTTGGACAAGATCGGGGCGCAGGTGGCAGCGGCCGGTGACGTGATCATTCAACTGGCGACCTATGCGGCTGTAGCGGGTATGGTGATCACGGCACTGGTGGTCAGACAGGGTTTGGCCGCAGTCCTGATCCTTGGTGCGTTGGTCGGGCTGGAGGCAATCCGCAGCGGCAAACGAGGCCGGCTTGGAGGGGCGAACGCGCTCACCAACCTGTTCATCATTACCATGGTCTGCGGCATAGGAATCACCGCCCTTATCATGAATCAAGGGTTGGCGGCTGTGTTGATCATGGGTTTATGGGTCGCGCTTGAGGCGGTGCGTAATTAGGCAGTCCTTGGGCGATCTCTTAAAAACACAAGGAGAACCGATGTTTACGGTTCTCCTCGTGCATTGATCCTGTTTATGCCCTAAAAAGGGGGGTTACTCGTCGCCGCCGCCGCCCGAATCACCGCCAGCGTTAAACCCAGAAACTGGCGCTTTGTCGGCGTTCTCCCGGATGGCCGTCTCGATCTCATAAGCAATCGCGGGGTTTTCTTTGAGGTACTGTTTGGCGTTCTCTCGCCCCTGACCGAGGATACCATCGCGGTAGCGGAAGAACGCGCCGCGCTTGTCGATCAACCCGATGCCCACACCCAGATCAAGAATATCGCCGGCTTTGCTGATGCCCTCGTTGTACATGATGTCAAATTCGGCCTGACGGAAAGGTGGAGCCACCTTATTTTTGGTGATCTTCACCCGGGTGCGGTTGCCGACCACTTCTTCACCCTGTTTGATCGCTTGAATGCGGCGAATGTCAATGCGCACGCTCGAATAGAACTTGAGCGCCCGCCCGCCCGTGGTGGTCTCCGGGTTGCCAAACATGATCCCGATCTTCTCGCGCAGTTGGTTGGTGAAGATCATGGCGGTATCGGTGTTTTTGATCGCCCCCACCAGCTTCCGCAAAGCCTGTGACATCAGACGGGCTTGCAGCCCCACAAAGCTGTCGCCCATCTCGCCCTCGATCTCGTTTTTGGGCACAAGGGCGGCCACACTGTCCAGCACCACCACATCAAGGGCCCCGGAACGCACCAACGATTCGGTGATCTCCAGCGCCTGTTCGGCCGTATCCGGTTGGGAGATGTAAAGGTTGTTCACATCCACCCCGATCCGCTCTGCATAATTGGGATCAAGGGCGTGCTCCATGTCCACAAATGCGCAAATGCCACCGCGCATCTGGGCCTCTGCGATGGTGTGGAGGCAAAGGGTTGTTTTCCCGGAGCTTTCCGGCCCGTAAATTTCGGTGATCCGCCCGCGAGGGATACCCCCGATGCCGAGGGCAATATCTACCGCGAGCGAGCCGGTGGGAACCACATTGACTTGAAGGTGCTGCGCATCACCGAGGCGCATGATGGTTCCGTCGCCGAAGCGTTTGGTGAGTTCGGAGAGCGCTTTTTCAAGCGCCTGCCCACGCTGACTTTCCTTTGGGGCTTCAACTGGTTCTTCTTTTTTTTTCGCCACGTCTGGGTTTCCTACCGGATATTTTGGAACTAGTGTTCTAGGATACCGCGTTCTGGGTCGGTTGTCAAGGCGCGCCCCTCCAAAATCGAGGCGCTTTCGTAGGGACGCCGTTCACGGCGTCCGGCGCGGGCAGACGCCCTCAAGATATGCCCCTCCGCTATTGATGACAATGATCACTTTGCCCCACGCTCCGTTTGTTTTATAGTAATGGGAAGGTGGTCAACCCACGCTGGCAAGGGGGCACATTCATGAGCGAACTCATCGGGCGCAAACTGGGACAGTACGAGATCACCGGGCTGCTGGGTGAAGGCGGCATGGCACGGGTCTATCGGGCACGTCAAGCCAACGTCAAACGGGACGTGGCGATCAAGGTCATCGAGTCCCGGCTGGCACATAACCCCGATTTCATCAAACGCTTTGAGCGCGAGGCGGAGACCGTTGCGGCGCTCAATCATCCTCACATTCTCAAACTGTTTGATTTTGGACAGCAGGATGATCTGCTCTACCTCGTGATGGAATTGCAATCCGGAGGCAGTTTGCAGCAGTTGATCCGGGCGCGGCGGGGATTGACTCCCGACACCGCAGCGCGGTTTCTGGATCAGATTGGGGGTGCCCTAGATTACGCCCATCAGCGCTCGGTGATCCATCGAGACCTGAAGCCCCAGAATGTGCTGTTGGACGAGAGTGGGAATGCGATCCTGACTGATTTTGGGATTGCCCGGATCGTAGGTGAGGGCGCGGTCACAGCCCTGACCGGGACGGGTATGGCAATGGGCACCCCTGCCTACATGCCCCCGGAGCAGTGGTACGGGCGGAATATTGACTCCCGCTCCGATGTCTATGCCCTCGGGGTGATGGCTTTTGAGATACTCACCGGGCAGCTTCCTTTTGATGGCGACACCCCACCCGCCCTGATGCAGCAGCATATCAATGAGCCGCCGCGTTCGCTTCGGGCGCTTCGTCCTGAACTGCCCCAAAGCTTGGAACGGGTGATCCAAAAGGCGCTGGCGAAAGCCGCTGACGCCCGTTTTCAAAGCGCAGGTGAAATGTCTGCTGCTTTTCGGGTGGCAGTCACCGGGGTGACTCCGCCGGGTGTGGAGATAACGGAGTCGCCCGGGGAACGCACGGCTCGGACGCCAGCGCCAGCGGTACGTGCAGCCCTCCCAGATCGAGGGGCAATGCCCCGTGATGAGGATGACATGCCGCCTGCCCGGGGGCAAGGTGGACGCGGGGTGCTGGCATTGGGCGCACTGGGACTGATGGTTCTAGGTGCCTTCGCGGTGATCCTGCTCTCCGGGCGGGATGGGGGAGAGGCAACGCCCACCACTGCTGCAAGTGCGACCGCACCCCTGATCGCGGCCAACCCCACCGAGACCACTGCACCAAGCCTGACCTCCACCTTTAGCCCCACAGTGACCGACACCGCGGCGGCAATAATGACGGACACTGCCCTCCCCACCGAGACCAGCCTGCCAAGCCTGACGCCGACGGAGACTCTTGATCCCATTCAAGCGGCGGAGACGCTCTTTTTTGGAGGGCTGACCCAAACCGCGTCCCTGTGGACCGCGACCCCAACGGAGACCTTTACCGCCTCACCGAACTTTACCGAGACCGTGGGGGCGCGTCTGACCGAGATTGCGATTGCTTCCTATACCAAAACCCCATTGCCATCGGATACCCCAACATTCACGATAACGCCGACTCATACTTTCACGCCAACGGCTACTTACACCCCGACCCATACCCCCAGCGCAACATTCACGGCAACGCCGACCATTACCCTCACCCCAACGCCGACGGCAACTCATACCCCCAGTCACACACCAACTATAACTCCGACTCCCGCACCAACATTAATCCCGGTAGGCATGTCCAACACGGTATGGACGCTTGTGACCCAAGATTTTGACGGTGTAAACATGGTGTTGGTGCCAGCAGGGTGTTTTATGATGGGGAGCAGTGAGGAACAGATTGAATACGCTTATGAGCTGGCAAAGAAATACAATCCCAATTTCAAGCGAGAGCAGTTTGATAATGAAAAGCCCACGCATATGATCTGCTTTGATCGGCCATTCTGGATCGACCGAACTAAAGTGACACAGGCGCAGTTTAAGCGTTTTGGGGGCAAGGCGGCAACTACGTCCTATTTCACGGGCGATAACCGCCCTCGTGAAAATATCACTTGGTTTGAGGCAAGAGATTTCTGTACCCAACGGGGCGCACGATTACCCACAGAAGCGGAATGGGAATATGCCGCACGGGGACCAGAAGGGCTGATTTATCCGTGGGGCAATACTTTTGTGGCAAATAACGTGGTTTATTACTATAACTCCAATGGACAAACGGCGAATGTGGGCAGCCGTCCCGGTGGCGTCTCATGGGTGGGGGCGTTGGATATGAGCGGTAATGTGTGGGAGTGGGTGAACAGCCTGTATCAGCCCTATCCCTATAAGGCAAATGATGGACGCGAGAGCACATTGGACAATAATAGCGGGCGTGTGATGCGGGGGGGTGGCTGGTACTATCGTGAGAGCCTCCTACGTGCAGCCGCCCGTACCGAGAACGCCCCTGACCTCAGGAACTACTACGGCGGTGGATTCCGTTGTGTCCGTGCTTACAACTAGCGCTGGGCACTGTTTTCGGGGGCGAAGCCCCCGATCAAACAATTTGAAGAAGGAGGGGTGAAAAGCTACTGGTGTTACGCCCTGTCCCTACGGCAGAATCGCTTTGTAGGGACGCCGTGAACGGCGTCCGGCGCGGGCAGACACCCTTCGCCACCCCAGCTACAAGGTCAACCAGTACACCCGATCATCCTTACGCACCAGCAAGCCGTTCCCGTATGCCGCAAGCAGATCTCCACTGCCTACAAACGGCTCCGTCTGGGGGAAGACCTTGCCCGCGCTGCCATCCATCCGTTCCTGAACCAGCCCGGTATCACCCGCCCGAAGGATCACCCCGGTTAGATAGGCGTGTGCGTTGAGCGGTTGATAATCATCAGGCGTGGTCACGATTCTGGAATGGAGCAGTTTGCCCTTGAGGTCAACTTCATCAAGGCGCACCCGCTCCACCCCGTTTAGCTGGGTGCGGCGGGCCAGCAGCACCGATCCGGACGCAAACTTGGCGTCCATCTCAATCACAATCTCGCCCGGTTCCAGCGGGGTCACGCTCGCATCAACCCGAGTCTGATCGTTCAGCACCCAGAAGGTATAGGTGTTGTAGACCCGGAAGCAGCCAAAAACGCGCTCTGCATCACCGGCCACCCGTATCCACGTCTGATTCTCAGCGATGGCCATCACGGGCTGTTCTAATAGCAGCCCGTTCTGAAGGTAACCACGCATCAGGTAACCGCCGGCCAACCGGTAAAGGTGACGGGCGCTCGCCCCAAATTGGGGTTCACTGCCGCTGTAATGCCCTGTAGCAGTTTTGAGTACCCCAACCGGCTTTGAGCCAGAGCAGTCCACCACCATCAGATCATCGCTGGCGGCCGAAGGTGAGACGATCAGGGTATCCCCCAAAAAAGCGAAGCGGGCGTCTGAGAGGGCGTCAAAGAGGGGCACCGTGCGCCCCCCACCCTTCACCCCGTCTAGGCGATACAGGTTTAGTTTGCCGTTTTCGCGGGCGATCAGGCTGATCTTTTCACCATCGATGTGCCATGTGAGAATCGGCCCGCCCGTTTGGATCAAGGTGCGGCAGGACGCAAGGGCCGCGCCCATCTTCGGGGCCACAGGCTGCGGTGAAGCGGCGGCGCACACCGGGCAGTGAGCGCGGCTGGAAGGATAGGCCGACTTGCACGAAGGGCAAACCCTCAAGGTCTGAATGTAGTCCTGTAAAACCGCCTCCGGGATCGGGCTGCGGCTGCCTTTGGTGAACATCCCCTCAAAGACCGCGCCCAGATCATCACTGAGCATATCCGGGTGATAGGCAATGCGTGGGTATTTCACGTCAGGGTGAAGCACACTGACCCCGGCATAGGCGCGCTGAGTCAGGGTGGGCAGAGTCGGATGCACCCCGCCGTAGGGGTGGGTCAGGAGCAGCGACTTAAAGAGCAGCACCGCAAACGAGTACCAATCATTGGCCGGGCGAAAAACAGCCTTGGACGCCAGATCAACCCCATAAAGCAGGGGATCAAGGAAAGCCTCTGTGCCCACCATACAAGGGTGCGCCCCAAACTGAAAACTGTCGGTATCAATGTAGATCAGATCGGCTGGCTGCGCGTTGTGGAACATCAGGTTGAGATCGTTGAGATCACCGACCACCATGCCCGCCTGATGAATTCCGTTGAGGGTGCGCAATCCATGCAAAAACAGGGCTGCGACCTCTTTTGAGGTGATGCCGCTGGTGGCGCGGTAATTTTTGGTGGCTAAGCGCCGCGCCTCCACATATTCGGGATCAAGCAGGCACATGGTAAAACCGATCACCTGAGCGCCCTTTTCGTCAAAGACCAATTCCTGTGGGGCGATCACGGCGGCAGGCAGCGCTGCACCCACCATATCGCGCAGTTTTTGATCCCGATCCGCGCCGGGGGTGTGGTAAACCTTGACCGCCCGGTTGCCGTGCTTAAAAATCATGGCTTCGCCACCGGTACCGATCAGGTTCTTGTCGCTCAGTCGGACGCGCTTTCCGCCAATGCTCACGTTCATCGCTGCCTCGCTTTGTTATGTTTGTGGGCTGCGTTCAAATACAATCAGGGTTGCGTCATCCCGAAAACGCTTTTCGCGCTCTGAGAGGGCGTTCATCAAGCGCTGGACGCCTCGTGGGTGTGATTTGTGCCACATCTGGGGCAGCACTTCCGGCTCAAAACCGTCACTGGCAATCGCGGCCCGATTCCAGTCTGAGGGGACTGCCATCACCTCAAAGGAATCTGCGAGAGGCTCGCCGCCGCCCAATACAGCCCGATCCAACAGGTGATAAGCGATGTAGCTGGGCTGGTTGGCTTCATCACGCCGGATCAGGTGCCCATCAGTGGCAATCAACCCATCCCCAGCCGCAAAGATCAGCCCGCCCTGTTCGCTCAAGATCGCCCCGATGACCGTGAACAGCAAATGATCACGCACAAACAAGACTGGGTTCGCGGGTTGAGTGGAGTCCAGCACTGCCCGCAAAAAATCCACCACGCGGGGGTAGAGCAGGGCGGGAATGTCTCCGACAGGCACCCCCTCCGCGATCAGGCGGCTGATCTGGGCGCTGATGAAGGCCGCCCCCAGCGTTGCCCCCACCTCTGAGTGTGCCCCTTCGCCGCAGCCATCACAGACCACCCCGACAAGCACCTCAGGGCGCTCGATCAGGGCGAAGGCGTCCTGACAGTTGGCGGCCCGCAGGATGTGATCGCGCCCGATCACTCGCCCAGCACGGGCACGCAGCGTGTGAGTGGTCATGTCCTTAGCCCTGTTTCCCTTCCTCATCAGGCAGCCGTGAACGGAGAATGGTGCGCACTTCCATCAGGATTTTGCCCAGCATGTTTTTGCCCGTGCCCTTGGCCCCACAACCCCAGTAGTAATCGTTAGGGGCGTTCTCAATGATTTCCTCATCCCCGGTGGCCAGCAGCACCGCCTGAATATCGGGGTGGGTCTCAAACTTGCGCAGCACCGCACGGCGCATGACCTCATCTTTGACCTGCTCCCAGTCCGGGCGAAGGGGGCGGGTGCGTTCGCGCCCCATGGTGGCCGCCTGTTTGGGGGTTTTGGCAGCGCGGATCGCTTCCACATGAGGGGTGCCCACAAACTTCTGAGCCTGAAAGTAGTGTTCACTGGTGGCCCAGTAAACCCCGTCCAGCTCAAAGCCGTGCCGGGAGAAATTCGAGAAGCAGCCGTGTTCCCCTTGGGTTGAATAGAAGCTAATAGGCATAAGACTGAAACCGCTCCTTTGCGGTGTGTGATGACAACCATTTACCCTGCGTCCTGATCTGGTTCGCAAAGTCCATGAAATTGCCGAACAGGAAAGCCGATCCATTGAGCAAGTCCTCGAAAACATGCTCACCCATTATCAACCAGCATCCACGCCTGAGCACTCGGAAACCGGACTTCAGCGACTGGCGGCGTTCCTAAAAGCACAAGGGGATGTCGAATGGAACGGGCCGCATGACCTTTCTGAACGGACAAAAGAGTACTTAGAGACCGAATACACAGATTACTTGATGAAACGTATGGCGAGGCCAGCGGATGATGCCGATTCTGATGAGCGGCAGCTTGTTGCCCTTGCTGAACGGCTCAACCTCACGCAGGTCTGCACCTTTGATCGTCGTGACTTTAACCTCATCCGCCCCAGACACTGCGACCACCTCGACCTTTTGCCACAGTGAATCTCTGGGGCGGTGATGTCCTGAAAGCCCTCCCTACGGGGTGAAAAAGTTATTGCCTGTGGGCTGCACCTTCGCTTGGCTGGCCTTGATGATGCTGCCCGAAACCAGATTCAGCGCCTGACGAATCTCTTTGGCGCTGGTGCCGGTGGTCATGACTGAGGGAAAGCCCATCGACGCCGCGATCTGCTGGAAATCGGCAGGGTTACCAAAACCCACAAAAGCCAGCGTGTAGAACTCCTGCTTGAGCAAGTCCTGAGCCACCGTGCGCACTGCCGCTGCGGTATGCCCGGAGGTGTTGTCTGCTCCATCACTGACCACCACCACGATGCAGCGAGTGCGAATGCCGTTGTTACGCAAGTCCTGCCCATAAGCCACGATCCCGGTGAAGCAGTCCATGGTTGCATCATAGAGTGCGGTACCGCCGTTGGGCGTATAGTCATTGCGAGTCAGGTCTTTCACTGCATCAATGGGGGTGTAACCATAGAGCAGTTTGGGGGTATGCTCAAACTTCCACACACTGACAAGGATGCTGTCCTTGGCCTTGCTGTCATGCAGGGCGCGCATCATCTGGTTAAAAGCGTCGATCACATCGTCGCGCACCCCGGCCATAGAACCGGATTCGTCGAGCAGCACCGCGAGCAGGGTCACATCATCAGTATTCAGATCATCCACCTGTGCCCCCACGCAGCCCAAACCGGTCTGTCCGTCGAGATTCTGCACCAGCAGGTCCACCGATTGACGGCTGAGTCCACCGCTTTGTGCATTCTGAAAGAGCGAGTGTAAATTTTGGCTCATGGCTCTCATTCCTTTCGAGGTTGATCGGGGGCAGGGTCGCCCACCGCCCCCACGAGTAATTAGGTGAACAAATCAGCCGATTTTGTCGTTGGAGGTGACCATCTTGACGCCCTGTTGGGCAAAGCGCTGGAAGGCGGCTTCGGTGGACTTCTCAAAGCCGGGGATGGATGAGGTGCAGTCATCAAGGAAGCGCAGTTTGCGGATCACCTCAGGCTGGGCTGCAAAGTGACGCATCACGGAGTTCATGGTTTCCAGCACGCAGTGAGAGCGCGCCTGCCCTGCTACATAGATCAGATCAAACTGGGCCACCATCTCCAAAAAGCGGGTGTTGAGTCCCCCATCCGGGTGTTTGGGATACTTCACCTCAGGTTCGACCACACTGTAAAACTCAGTGTGGGCGATGGTGCCTTTGGTTAAATAGGTGGGCTGGGCCATGCGCGCCCCGCTGTGATACATGATCGCTTCGCTCAGGGCTGGCACCAACGCCCGCCCAGTAGAACCTTCCATGCAGTGGAAGGGCCAAATCATGAGCTGCTTCTTGCCCACATTTTCGAGTTCTTCCAAATAACGGATCGACCATGCTGGTTCGGTGATGGGCATCCAGACGCCTTTACGCACATCATCGGCACTGATCGCGGTGAAGGGTGCAGGGCGTTCACCACGGGCGTTTTTCCACCAGCTCGGATAAAAAATCTGGAAGGGGGTATGGGTATCCAGCGATGCCGCGATCTGGGTGATGTGGTGAGCGTTGCGATAGATCCACTCGATAGTGCGGCGGGTGTCATCCACCGCGCCGGGGACGGAAAGCCGTCCGATGGGAGCCGGAAACACAAAGTCAATCTGGACGTCGATTAACCATGCCAGAACCCGAGGGCTGTCGGCGCTTGCCGGGGATTTAAAATCGGCCAACCCTTGTTCATAGGCGCGCTGCATGTCCGGTTCATAGATGGTGCCCACCTTGGCGGGATCATAGGTGGCGACTTTAGGCATGTTCATGAGGTTTCTCCCTGTTTGAGTATGTTCGTTTGATCACACTATAAATACTGTAACCGAGTGACCTTACAGGGGAATGGAAGGGGTCTGGAAAGAGTCTGAACAAGTTCTGAACGGTCTCAGAAGCCATTTGAAAAGTCACCTTTCGACTGTAGACCTTATCCCAACTTACCTTTCAAGGGCAGATTTTTAATGGAGGGTGTCAAAAACCCCTCATCCCCCTACGCCCCCTTCTCCCACGCTTCGCGGGGCGAAGGGGGGATTCGACTCTTGAGGGGGCTTGTCGTGTCCTCTAACGTTAACCCCCAAAGAATCCGGCAACATC
Organism: Anaerolinea sp.; assembly: GCA_014879835.1. GTDB lineage: Bacteria > Chloroflexota > Anaerolineae > Aggregatilineales > UBA2796 > UBA2796. The sequence goes on along the minus strand of JACSRJ010000108.1, from coordinate 19 downwards.
GTCCTCATTTTGATGATCC
>JACSRJ010000175.1 GCA_014879835.1 Anaerolinea sp. | reverse complement strand
CGGAGAAATTGTCTCTCTCTCCGCGCGTTACTTTCTTTTTGCAGGTTTGCTTCTATGCGGTTGGTAAAGTGCTTTGCTTCGTGGGTGTTTGTTCCCTGAAGCGCCGCGTATTGTATGCGTCTTTATTGGGTCTGTCAAGGCTTCGTTTGAAGAACCTTGATTTTCGGTTTTAAAGGCGCTGCTCACGGCAAGCTGGCATATCATATCAGGCTCTTAAGGGGTGTCAAGGGTTGAATCCCAAAGCAAATCCGATGTAGAGTGATACTAGTCGATTTTTCTTGTAGGAGTGCCAGCAAATGAATTTTATGCGCCATGCCGATGCCCACTCATTTCTAGAGATTGCGCAACCTGTGCTGATGCGTAATGAAGCCCGCAACAACCTGATGCTGGGCATAACTATCATCCTTAAGACCCAACCAGATCGCTTTAAGTCCCGTCCCTATCTGGTGACTGTTCAAGAAGGTGAAGCACTCACCGCCGCCTATATGACCCCGCCGCACAAACTGAGCTTCTATTCTGATGCGCCAGACCCACTGCCGGCGCTGGAGCGGATCGCACAGGACCTATATCAGGAACAATGGCTGGTATCAGGGGTGTCAGGGCACCCGCCACTGCCGGCGCATTTTGCCTCTATTTGGGAGAAGCTTACTGGGGCAAAGGCAACGCCGGGGATGCACATGGGAATTTATGAACTGCGACAGGTTGTGGTGCCACCTTACGCCGTTTCAGGTCGTTTGTTCCGGGCAACGATGGACGATCTCGATCTGGTGACCGAGTGGACTCACCAGTTCAATATGGATACATTTGGACACGGAGATCAAGAAGAAGCGCGGGGGGCTTCGGAACGACGGATCAAATTTGAGGAGGTTTATCTGTGGTCGGTAGAAGGGTATGATCAGCCCGTTTCGATGGCGGCTAAGGGGCGTGCGATGCCCACGGGCTGTGCGGTCAATTTGGTTTATACCCCGCCTCAGTTCCGAGGTAAGGGGTTCGCTACTTCGTGTGTGGCCGCGCTGAGCCAATTCCTGTTAGATTCGGGATTCAAGTTCTGCGCCCTTTTTACCGATATGGCAAACCCGACTTCCAACAGCATCTATCAGAAGATCGGCTACCGTTGGATCGGAGACTTTAACGAATTTCACTTCTCTCCGCCCAAGTGAGTGCTCCGGCGGTTCGCCTCCCTTCCTTCAATCAAAAGATGGGAGGCGAATCCGATAGAGCGGCTATTCCCGGACAAAAAGGGGCAGAGTATCTAAGGGCGCAGGGAAATCACGCAGCCATGATCCCATCTCAGCAGCGAGATAAGTTTGTCCCGTCCAGTAGTCGCGCCATTTGCCGGGCGGCAGGAATACATCACGAGTACGCACCCCCGCTTGAACCACAGGCGCAACCAGATATTTGTTCCCTAAGAGATACTGATCGGGGATGAGGTAGGCATCAGAAACATGAGGTGCAGCCCACCATACCGGTCGCAGCATGGGCACACAAGTTTGACGGGCCTCATCTGCCGCACTGATCCGATCCTCTGCAAGAGACACAAAAAGATCAGCATACTTACGACAGATACTCACGGTCTCTTGATCAAAGTCCCATGGCGCAATGGAGAACTGGATTGAGAGCATGGCAGCACTCGCCTGAGTCCAGCGGATAAGCATCTCCTTATCACACTCCACCCCCCCATAGGCGTTTCCCCCAACCATATCCGGTAGGGTAAAAACATATCCTGTGAGGGAGAGGGCAAGGGCGGTGGTGATCACCGATGCCAGCCCATTATCGTAGCCCCACACACTGAACTTATCCCAGTGACGGAACAGGATCGGGTGACGCTGGCTGAACCAGCCAACACGCACTTCACAGTAGGGAAAAAATTCCGCCCCAAAGCTGGCCCAGCGATCACTAAACTCATTACGGTAGATGTTCATGTAGGTGACACCATCAGCGGGTAGGTAGTTAGCCTCACCCGCATCAAACTTGAACCCCCGCAGCCCAACCGACTCCTGAAGGGCTTTGAGTTTATCGGCCCACCAGACCACGGCTTCTGGGTTGGTTAAGTCCAGTAGATAGCTGATTCCCTGCCACCACAACACCGGGTAAGGCGCACCTTCTTGATTACGCACAAGGAAGCCTCGCTCTTTAGCCTCTTCCGTATTGGTCGAACCTTCACTCAAAAAGGGCGTGATCCACACTGTAACGGCGAAGCCCATTGCCTCAAGTTCACGCACCATCGCGGCGGGGTCAGGGAAACGAGTGGGATCAAGGGTCGTGTCACCGTAGTGCTGCTGCCATTTATCGTCAATTTCGAGGGTTCCCCCCGGATACCCCTGATCACGAATCTCACGGGCAAAAGCGATCACTCGCTCCTGATTAATATCCACCTTGTAGCGAGCCCATGTTGTCCAGATAGGCAGGCGGATGAACTGATCCGGAGGGAGACTTTCTGGTTGTCCAAGAGCCATGATCAGTTTGTGGCAGGCTTGTGGGGCGTTTTCGGCGACGAAGATACGGTAACCCATACTGCGCTGTTCATCAGCAAGAGTCAGGTCTCCCGACGCACCGGGAACAGCGTCCGGTGGACGGAGATGTGCAGGTGACTGCCCGGATAAATCCCATACGGGCATTTTTGCCTCTGCGGAGGCATTCACCCCCACGATGAGGCTGTCACGAGGGGTATCAACGAGGATTGCGGTTCCGGTTGCGGTGATCCATGCTGGGGTTTGGATATTCCCCAGTCCATTGGGACCATTATCCCATGTCAGGAAGGGCGCTTCCCACATACTTGCCCGCTCCAGCGGGTAAAGTTGGTTGACCAATTCTCCCTGACCATACCAATGTTCGCCTGACCTGAGATCAAACGAGTCCCGGGTGGGCTGCTTCCACGTGAACTCCCACGCATCTTCAAACGCAAAGACATTCAGGATCGCCCCATCAGCGTATTTAAAGATGCCATGCCGACTCCCCACTTTGTGATCAATGAGGGCTGCGCCTGTACCCCACGACTTGCCTGACGTCAGAATGATTTTGTTCCCTCGGCGCAGGATGAAACCATGCTGCGTCAAAGTCAGCGCGGAATGGGGCGCATGGAAGGTGACTCCCTCTGCATTCAGGTCAGCAGTGAGGCTGGTCATGATTTGACGCTTTCAGGCAGGGTGACGGTGCGTTTGCTGTGGTTGATTCGAATCTCAACCGGGTTCCCCGCCTCATCGACCATTTTGATCACTTCCATCACAACCCCGCGAGGTAGATCGCGCTCCGGGAGCGCAAGCGCGGCCAACCCTGCGGCCTTCCACACAGACTTGGGGATGGGGTGTTCACACCAACACCCAAGATAGTAAGCCATGCCTTTACCGACTTTATTAGCGGTGGCCGCTGCACCGTCTTTGTAGTACCCATCAGCATAACGCATGATCGGGGTAGCCGTGGTGGGTTTGAGGACTTCTGCCCACACGGCATAACGTACCTTCGGGGGAACACCAAAGGATTCCCCAAAACCAAAACCGGGGAGTTTTGCTTCAATGTCAATCACATGCGAGCCACGATCATCGTCCCAATCGGGATAGGGTGCATCGGAGCTGCGCCACCCTACAGAACTGATTGGAGGGATACTGAAAAACTCGTCCACTTCAACCCCAAACAGCTCCCCTAACCCGCCAGCAGGCATGGGTTGATCAGTCCATGTGCTGCCCAGATTCTTAAAAAAGGCACGGAAGGTGGTGATCAGATTACCGCCGGATTCAACATAGGCTTTCCAGCGCGCCACATCTGCTTCGCGGATGAGCGCCGGAGCGGGCACAATCACCGTCTGATAGCCAGTCAGATCGGCACTGCGGGGGAGGATATCGACGGGGATGTGGGCGTTCCAGAGTTGGTTGTAAATATCCAAAACCAACTGATAGTAGGAGAATTCCATATTATGGGGATCAAGTTCAAGCACCCACAGATCTTCATAATCAAAAACCAACCCCACCGGCGCTTGGGGACGCTTAAGAGTAGGCATTTTAGCAAGGTCTTCGCTCACCGCTTTGGACTCATGCCAGCAGCGATCTGGGGTGCCATCATGCTTAAGAACGCCCGCATGATACTGCTCTTGCCCGATATTCACAGCACGTTCGCGGAAGTACAGTACGGCTTCCGCACCATGCGCCAGCGTTTGATGAGTCCAAGCACGGACCTGCCCCGGAGGAACGGGCGGATTAAAGAGTGTCCAATTGACAGGCCCCGGCTGCTGCTCCATGATCCAGAAGGGACGGCCACCCTTCATACCCCGCATCAGGTCAAGGTTAAAGGCGGCTTCCATGGGTCCAGACATGCCGTGTAAGTAGTTATCAAAACCCACAAAATCCAAGTCACGGGCTAGATCGTAGTAATTCATGTCCACAAACTTGAGCATCATATTGTGGGTAATAAACCGCTCCGCCCCAATTCGAGGGCGCAAGATGTCGATCTGGCGTTTCTGGAAGGCAACCCATGCATCCGACGAAAAACGACGGAAATCTAATAGCAGTCCGGGATTGTGGTAAGAAGCGGTCGGAGCGGGCACCGGAATCTGGCTCCAATCCGTGTAAGTGGTACTCCAGAACTGGGTTCCCCATGCAGCATTGAGGTCCTCAAGAGTCTGGTACTTTGCCTTCAACCATCCCTGAAAAGCGCGCCGACTGTGATCGGAGAGATCGCGGATGGTTGAATGACAGCCGAACTCATTGTCGATCTGCCAACCGATTACGTTGGGGTGCTGCCCCCAATGCTCCGCGATGGCCGTTACGATCTTATCACTCATCTCCAGATAGGCGGGCGCATTGGCGCTCACGGTACGCCGTGATCCAGTGCTGTTTTTAACGCCTGTATCCGGATTCACATTGAGGATGTCTGGGTACTTCTGAAACAGCCATGGTGGTGGGGTTGCGGTAGGGGTACATAAAACCACTTGGATACCCGCATCTCCGAAAATTTGAAGGGCTTTATCCATCCACTCGAACTGGTATTGACCTTCGTGGGGTTCGAGTTTATCCCACGCAAACTCCATCATACGGGCAATGGTGATCCCGGCTTCACGGAGCAGTTTGGCGTCATGGGCCCAACGTGACTCCGCCCAATGTTCAGGATAATATGCTACGCCCAGACGGGGGCGCGCCAGAGGTTGAACAGTCAAGAGAAATTCTCCAATCTTAAAAATGCCCTACACGTACAGGATAAACCATGCGGTGTGTGGACCCGGATGAACAAAAACTGCCCCGGACATCCCCCTATTTGATCACTCCAACCGACACCCACATCCCATGTTTGAGCTGAAGCAGGTTGATCGTTTCAAGGGTTGTATCGCCATTCACATCAAACTTCCACTCACCCATTGCACCGTTGTAGGTGTCCAATTCCGACATTGCCCGCAAAACCCCGATCCGGGTTGGGCTATCCGCGATAGCAATGGCTTTGAGCAGGACCCTAAAGGATTCGTAGGCAGGCAAGATCATGTCGGGATTTTGAGGTGGTGGTTCCCCGTATGCCTCACGGTATGCCTTAAGCAAAGGCGCGGCGCTTTCCAACTTCGCAATGGGGGGGATCACATTGGTCGCATATACACCTTCAAGAAGGGTAGTATCGGCAGGGAGTGTCTCCAGAGTCAGCCCATCACCCCCTAAAACCACCAGATCAGGCATTTCACGGCGCAGCGCTTCGATCACCAAGAAAGTCTTATCAAGATGTCCCGGATAATACACGATGCTGGGCGCCGCCTCTTTGACCCGACCCACCAATGCCTTAAAGTCTGCTTCGCTCATTTGGGATGGTTCCACCAACTCATTACCCACGATCTGGAGATTAAAATCGACGGCATGAGATTCGAGGATACCCGCCAATCCTTCTGAATAAATCGAATTATGCCGAATGATATAGATTTTACGAAACCCTTGTTGATGAATCCAGCGGGCGGCAACCTTTCCCTGAATTTCATCGGTGGGCACTACCCGGAAGAAGTTGCGTCTGCCTGAGGGATAGTGAATGAGCGGCTCGCCGGGGGCATAACCCGGTTTGGTGAGTCCGGGCCATGTAGCTACCGCCGACATCAGGGTGATCGGAACTTGATTGAGATAGGGGATCGTGTTTTTGGCCTCAGCGCTGTTGGTAGATCCCCACACGGCCACAATTGATTCATCCTTAAGCGCTATTTCCAAAGCAGCGCGCTCGCTGGTGACCGTATCGGGGTCATTGGGATCACTGGTATCTACATAGACCACTTCTACGATGCGATCACCGGCTCTATAGTTGGATTCCTGAAGAGCAAGCTCAATTGTGTTTTTAGTGGCTTGGGAATACCACTCAATCCACATGGGCAGGGCCACTGCAATCTTTACTGTTACCGGTTGTCGATTGGCGATCACTCCAATCCCGACCACCATCATCAGGATTAACGCGAGTGCCACCCCAATGATGATTGTGCGACGTTGGGTTGGTTGAGAACTATCCGCCCGGATCATCTGCGTTCCTCCCTGCACATGGTTCAGTTGACCCAATTATGGCATATTTCGGGATGCCTCGTGTGCCAATGTGAACAGATCTGGGAAGATAAAGGTCCTATTTACCCGAACCGAGTGTCAACCCCTGAATAAAGTAGCGCTGAAGGAAGGTAAAAACGATCACGGTCGGAATGGTGGCGATGAGTGCCCCTGCGATCAGAATTGGCCAATCGGTAAGGAACTGTCCTCGGAGCGCGGCCACCCCTGCCGTGACAGGTTTTTTGGAACCGTCGTTGATCAGCACGATAGCCCATAAATAGTCGTTAAAGACCCATGTGAACTCCAGCGTGGCCAGTGCTGCCAACGCGGGCAAACTCAGAGGCATCATGATCTGCCAATAGAGCCGAAACTCACCAGCACCGTCCATACGGGCTGCTTCTAGGATTTCGCTCGGTACAGTACGCATAAAGTTACGCAGCACAAAGGTGCAAAAGCCCAATTGAAAGGCAACATGAATCATGATCACGCCGCCAAACTGGTTATATAACCCAGCCCAACTGGTAAGCGAAAATACCGGGATCATCATGATCTGGAAGGGCAGCATGGTGCCGGTCACAAACATGAAGTACACCAGCAGGTTAGCCCGGAACTTGTACCGAGCAAGGGCAAAGGCTGCCAGCGAGGAGAGCGACAACATCCCAATCAACGAAGGAATGGTGATGATGAAACTGTTCCCCAGATAGGTACCAACCCGCCCCCGTTCCCAAGCGGTGAGGAAATTTTCGGTGATTTTGATCTCACGAGGCAGTGAGAAAAAGCCGTTCATGGTCAGATCACCTTGGGTGCGGATGGCTGTGTAAAAAGCGCTAAACACTGGGATCAGCCAGAACAGGGTAAAAAAGACCATAAAGAGCAGAAACAAAGGGTTGTAACGCCGTTTGCGCCGCGTTTGGACTGCGGTGGAGCCAGTCAGGACTGCAACAGTTGGGGTTGTGGTCGTCATGATCGGTCTCCTTTAATATTCCAACTCGGTACGAGCGGTGCGGATCAGGTAAGGTACGATGAAGATCGCCATCAACCCTAACAAGATAATTGCGGATGCAGCCGCAAAGCCCATCCGGTAATCGTTAAAAGCGCGCATATACATATAGTTGGCGATGACTTGGGTCGCGCCGTCAGGCTGACCAGCGGTGGTTGTGGCCACCAGATCAAAGGCGCGCAGGGAGTCGATGACCGAGATCACCGCAACCACCACCGTCACAGGCCCAAGCAGGGGGAAGATCACATTCCAAAAACGCTGCCATGGGTTTGCACCATCGACGGTAGCGGCTTCGATCAAGGTTGGATCAAGGCTTTTCAGGCCGGCTAAATAGAGGATCATCACATAGCCCACTTGCCGCCATGTGGCCGCGATAATGATGCACCACAGAGCGAGATTCTTGTCACCCAACCAGCCCGGCAGATCACTGTAGGGGATGCCTGTGATGAAATGCAGGAAGGAATTGATCAAACCAATATCAGGGCGGTACATGGCTGACCAGACTTGGGCCACCACCACGGGAGAAATCACCAGCGGCGCAAAAAAGGCGATCTTAAAGATCCTCGCTCCCGGAAACGAGGTGTTAAAGATCATGGCCATGCCTAAGCCCATTGAGGTGGGAATCAAGATAAAAAAGGCGAGCCACTTAATGTTGTTTAAGAAAGCGAGTTTGAACTCTTGGTCACCAAGCACAAAGTTGAAGTTGTATAACTCCACAAATTTGGCGGTGTGCAGCCCACTGGAGCCGTCCCAGTCGGTGAAAGCGATCACCCCGGTAAGGACACTGGGAAAGATGATCCACGCAAAATAAAGGGTGAGCGGCACCCCTAAAAACAGCGCTGGATGACCTGCCCCGGTAGCAAAGGCCGCGATGACTGCGCCCAGCGCCAAGATGATGAGGACGTTGTTGGGTGAGCCGAGGGCTGTGGCCAGAAAAGTGTGCATGGCTGCAAAAGCGCGATCCGCCCGGTTGAGGGCCTCTGCGGGCGGAGGCATAAGTGCACCTGCGAGCAGACGTGCCACCACCAGCGCCAAAAGGATGGCGACTGAAATCACGCCTGCTGAGAGCGCCATGGCCATCAGTTTCTTTTTAGGGTCACCAACATGAACAATGCGCATGATCAGCCCGCCGCTAAAGGCAGCCGCCATGCCAGAGACAAGCAGCAAAAAGGGGTATGGTACGGCCCGAAGGTACAACAGCACCAACGCGGCGCTGATCACTCCCACTGCGCTCACGGCCGCAGCGGTAAGGGAAACACGTAGATTCAGGGTACTCTGGGTTACAGGTACAGCCGCGGTCAAAGTGGTCATGATTTGTGCTACCTCAAGCTATCATGGCAGCATCCAGCATGATGCCGGATTAAAGAAAAAGAGCTGGTTGAAAATCTTTCCAAATTCTGCGATACCCCTATGCGGGGAATCTGCCCTCTCGATCTGCACTCAAGAGGGCAGTTACTCGGAAGGAGCAGTCCCACCCATTTAGGCTGAACTGCCCCAACCCTCAGCACATGAATCCGACTTACTTATCTTTTTCCTGTTCCTCAAAGAGGCGGGCACGGGTCTCTTCGAGCCGTGCCAGCAGGGCATCAATGTTGGCTTCGGACTGATCAGCAAAGAAGGAGGCGAAGGCATTCAGTCCTTCTTCGGCCATTTCAGGGGTGGTATCCCGGTCATAGAACTGGGCCACATAGTCCGCGCTTTGGATCAGTTCGATACCCTTCTTTTGAGCCTCGGTGAACTTGGCTGTATCTACGTCGGTACGAACCGGCAGACGCCCCAGTTCATCCACACCCATCTGAATGATCTCTTTGCTGCCCAGATAGGCCAAGAAGGCTTTGGCCCCTTCGGGGTTAGCGGCATTGGCGGCGATGAAGTACCCATCCGTCGGGGCGTCTTCACCTACAGGCATGTTCTCATCAATGATGGGGAAGCGTACAAAGTCGAGGTCGCCTTCGGCGTCGGTCCCCTTAGCAGCACCATCATAGGTATCGGTGATGAAACCACCCATCAAGTACATGGCGGTCTTGCCCTGCACAAACGGGGTGACTGCATCGTTCCAGTCGAGGGCGGCACTGTTGCTCAGGAAGCACTTGGCATCAAACAGTTCTTTCCATTTGAGGAAAGTATTCTTGACCCGCTCATCGGTGTATTTTTCTTTGAGCAGCATCAGATCGATGTGGAACTGCGGGCCGTTAAGGCGCATGTTGATATAGTCAAACCATGCAGCGGCCGGCCATGGGGCTTTGGTGCCGATAGAGATTGGGGTAATGCCCTTTTCATTGAGAACTTTGCAGGTATTCAGCAGTTCATCCCAAGTCTTGGGCGCTTCTAGACCGGCATCCTTGAGGACAGACTTACGGAAGTAGAGTGCCCACCAGTAGTAGTTGTTGGGCAAGAAGTACTGCTTGTCACCAAAGGTCGCCAGCGCCTTAAAGCCAGCCGGATAAACCTCGTCCCACTTCTCGGAGACCCACAGGTCGCTGAAGTCCATGATCAACCCACGGGAGACAAAGAAGGCCGCACGGTTGCCTGCGAACCAGTCAAGGACATCGGGGGCAGGGTCCGCCAGCAAGTAGGTGCGGATAGCCTGTTTAAAGTCCTCGTGGTTGACAGTGTTAAGCTGCACTGGGCTGTCAGGGTTCTTCTCGTTCCACATGCCCACAACCTTCTCTACGAAGGCACGTGGGGTGGGGTCACTCGAATAAGAGTTATAAACGATCTCACCCATCTGGGCGACGGCAGGAGTGGGGCGATTCACAGAGGCAACACCAGCCACGATCAGGGCTGCAACCAAAATCAACGCAAATAGTTTTTTGCTCGACATCTTGACGAAATCTCCTCCAAAAGACACACGGAAAAAGGGTTTCGATGCTGCTTAGGCAGCGGTCATAGGTAAACCGTCAGAGCTCTCAGCGATCATTGTGTAGCGCGCCGGCATCACCTCCTTAACGACTCTAGGGAACGGCCGGGCGGGGGCGCGGCCGAACTTCGGATGACAAGTTCTGATGGGAAAACAATCGGTTTAAAGCCCGATGGGGTTTGAGTGGTTCCACGGCGGTTATCAGAAGCCCGCTGCCCGATGATTTCAAAGAGCATCTGGGCTGCCCGTTCGCCCATTTCCTCAGCGTGTTGGCGAACCGTTGTCAGTGCAGGCGCAAAATAGGCCGCGGAGGGAATATCATCAAAACCAACAACGCTGATGTCCTGAGGCACTTGGAGTCCGGCCGCCCATACCCGCTGAATGGCCCCGATAGCCATGCGGTCGTTTAAACACAAAATTGCGGTGGGGTGGGGCGTCCGTGCCAGCAGTTTATCAGCAGCTTGATAACCACTCTCAACGGAGAAACTGCCGCGTTCACAGGGAACTTGATCAAAGTTCAGGGCAGCATTCTCAAAAGCGGAACGATAACCGGACATGCGACGCGCAGCGGCTGCAAGATCGGTCTCTTCCACGGTGATGATTCCCATATGTCGGTGTCCCAACCCAATCAGGTAAGCGGCGATCTCTTTTGCGCCAGCAAAGTCATCACTTTGAATGGTGTTGAGGTTTCCCAGCGCGGAGCGATAACCGAGGGCGACCCATGGATACCCCAACTGCTCTGGGATAGTGCTGGCAGGAGTGTCGGGCAGAGTCTCGATGGTGATCAGCCCGTCGAGGTAGCCGCTTTGGGCGAGACGTTGATATTGGGCGGATTCGATCACGGGTGCACGGGGAGTCACGATGAGCACATTGTATCCCTGCTCCGTACAGACCGTTTCGATTCCCTCTAAAATGGTGGTGATCAGGGGATCGGCAAAAAGATGATCGTAGTTGTAGGGAAATACAACCCCGATGATATAGGTACGCCCTTTGGAGAGCGCTCGTGCGGCTAGATTGGGCACATACCCCAGTTCCGCCACAGCACGCAGCACCCGCGCCCGTGTTTCTTCACTCACATAGGGCGTGTTGGAGAGGACTTTGGAGACTGTCGCGGTCGAAACCTGAGCGCGCAGCGCGACTTCTTTAAGGGTCGCCACAAAGGTATCCTCAAAAATTGTTCAAGAAAATTCATTTGAGCGACTCGGTGCGGTGAGGATGAGATACACTAAGTTAGGGTCGTCTTTCGACGATTTCCCGCATAAAATTGCACCGTTAAGCGCTTAACTATAAGTATAGGATCGGATTCAAAGGCTGTCAAGCACCATGTCCTCAACTGTGGTCTATGAACACAACATCTACTACGAGACTTTAGGGAAAGCGGATCGCCCCTCGCTGCTGTTGATGCACGGATGGATGGAAGTTGGGCGCGATCTGGCCGCAGTGGGCAATGCTCTTGCTGGGGCAGGGTATAGGGTGATCCTGCCTGATCTGCCCGGCTATGGGCGGAGCGTGCCCCCACAGCGGACTTACCCACCCGATTTTTATCAACGTGACGCGGCAATCATGGCGGGGCTGCTGGATCAGCTTGGACTGACATCGGCACATGTCATGGGCTTCAGCGATGGCGGTGAGGTGGCGCTGTTGATCGGGGTCACCCGTCCTGATCTGTGTCGGACGGTGATTGCGTGGGGAGCAACAGGTTGGTATTCGCCAGCGCTAGGGGCATGGGTGCGTGACCAAATGCCCTTGCAAGTGATCACCCCTTCACACCGCGCTCGCCATCCGGGGCAGCCAGTTGAGCGTTGGCAGGCGGAATGGAAACGGGCTTTTGGGGAGATCGTGGCCCACGGTGGCGACCTGAGTCGGAGTCGGGCCGCCGCACTGCGCGCCCCCCTGCTACTGATGGTAGGTGATCAAGATGCGCTCAACCCGGTTGAGGAGGCGCGTCAGTTTGGGGAGCAGTCTGGCGGGCAGACCACTTTTCAAGTTTTCCCTCAAACTGGACACGCCATCCACCACGAACGCCCTGACGCATTTATCGCGGCGGTGACTACCTTTCTGAAGCAGTCATAAACCGCCGCGAAGAGGACACTCAGCGCAGATCAATCTGGCGGAAGAAGGCATTGCAAGGATAACGCGAGTCACCATAGATGCGGAACCCTACTCTGCCCTTACTGAAACGTTGGGTACTGGGGTCGGTGTGGCTAATGACCAGACGATCATTCAGATACACCCTGATGCGGCTGCCTTCAGTTTCAACTTTCAGGGAGGCCCACTCACCGCGCCGGGGCAGGTTCGTGGTATTGGACTTCAGTTCGGTCTCATTACCCTTGACCCGCCGCACAAGGTACACACCGGGGGTCGCACCGCGAGCATTGGAAGGGGCAAAAACCACCAGATAACCATTGTCTCGATCCTGCATCCAGAAGGCAAAACTGGCTTCTCGATCTGCTGATTTCACCTGAGCAGACAAGCTAAAATCGGTGTAGTCCTTCTCAAAGAGAAGCAGCCCATCGCCGTTTGCGCTGGTTCCAGTAATCTCACCTGAAGGGTCGCGCTTCCAGTTGCCACCCAGAATTTGCATTCGGGCATTGAGGATTGAAGTTTGGGAGGGGATCACGGTGATCTGACGAAAGAAAGCATTACAGGGATAGCGCGAATCACCGGCAATGCGCAATCCCACTTTTCCCTTGCTGAAGCGTTGTGTGCTGGGGTCGGTGTGGCTGATGACCAAACGATCATTCAGATATACCCTGATGCGACTGCCTTCAGCTTCCACCTTCAGGGATGCCCACTCACCGCGCTGAGGCAGGTTGGTGATGCTCGTGTTGGACTTCAGAATCTCTTCCTTTCCATTCAGCCGCCGCCTGAGATGCACACCGGGTGTAGCCCCCTGCGCATTGGAAGGCGAAAAGACCACCAGATACAGATTCTTCGAATCCTGCATTCGAACCGCAAAACTTGCTTCCCGATCCATCGCCTTTACCTGAGCCGAGAGGCTGAAATCGGTATAGTCCTCCTCAAACAGGAGCAGTCCATCCGAGCCGTTGGAAACACTGCCGTTGACCTCCCCGGAGGGATCCCGTTTCCAAGTTCCGCCCAGAATTTGCATTCGGGCGTAGAGAGCAGAGATGGGGGAAGGGACCATCGCGCCTGCCGCGGGGGTGCGGCTTGGAGGTGGGATCGTCGGACGCACCGTGGGGGCTTTGGTAGGGACAGCCGTAATGCGAGCCCGAATCAGAAATGGTTGAGCCTCCCCCACTGGCTCCCCGTTCAACATGAGCTGCACCGTCCATCGTCCGGGAAGGAAGTTCACCTCACGCGGTTCAATATAGACCCAGACACATAGTGCTTGGTATGCCTGAGGCGCTACCCAACTATTGGAGCGATAAGCGATTTGCCCTTCACGAGTCCAAAGGGCGCTGATCTGTGCCCCCGCCGGTAGATTGGAAACCCGTCCGGTGATGTAAATCTTCTCGGCGGTCTCAAGAAAATCATCCCGTGAATCCGCAGCGCAACCATCCGCGCTTTTGATCTGTGACGCGATCTGAATACTGCTGAACTTTGTGGCTGCGCTTGCCGCCCCTGCGACTCTGGTTGGGAGAGTGGGGGTTTGAGGCAGTGCGCGCTGGGTCTGGGTCTGAAAAAACCGCTGCGCCTGAAGTGTGCCCTGCCGAGTGGCAGCTTCTATCTTGCGCTGCTCCGTGGTGAGGGTGTTCCAGCCGAAGATGACCGCAAAAATGATGAGGGCGATCAGGGCAATAGGGACTGCAACCCGAAGAATATCCTGAGTTCGGGCTGATTTTATGCTTGCAGGGATTTGAACGTGCATCCCGCCTGTGATCGCATCCATCTGCACCACATGGGTCTGATCCTCGTGAATGAAAGTGCCCATGTAATACGGATACAGCCAGTGAACGGCCCGAATCCCTTGGGTTTGAAGGGTGACGGTGCGCAGGTTTCGCACCTGCCCAAGGCGCGAAGCTTGATGATCGGCATCACGGGAGAGGCTGCGCTCCACCAACTGGTGGGCAAGGGCTTCCCCTTGTGCGGTGGAGACGTTCAGAGGTGAAAAAAGCCATCCGTCGAGCGGGGGGGAAGGTAGCGTAACAGTTTTGGCACTACGTTTGCCGCTGCGTAGGGCAGGCAGTGTACTTTTGTTAAAGTTCTCCTCGATGTGGTGACTGACCGATCCGGAACACATCCCACTCTGGCTGCGCCATTGGGTTTCAGTGCGCTGAATTTTCCCTGTACCGCCGCAGGTCACACAGGTATGCCATTCCCCATAAACATCCTTCCAGCGGGGTTTGCCCTGACAGTTGTTACAAAGAACCTGAACTTGGTGATCGGTGCCGATGGAAGCCGACCACTGTCCACTGCCCTTACCATCCAATACCAGATGAGGCACATAAACGATCCTCAGGTTGGCAGTGAGGTATTCAGCGCTTAGGCGATCCGGCCAGTGTTTGCCCTGTTTGGCAACCCACTCCGCGATCTTCTGTTCTACCTGCTGTGGATTGACTTCCGGGCGGGAGTAGAGCACATCCCCTTTAAGCTGACGCACCTGAATGAGTGGAAAACCAGTGTGAGGCAGGGTATCTGGAGACATCTTTGATCCGTGATTGAGCGAATGATGGGGCTGATTATAAGCGAGGACTCAGTCCTTAAGCGAGGGTGTGCGGAAAATTCCCCGTAAAACGAAGTGGGAGACTGGTGAAGCCGTCTTCAGAAAAGGTCCATCCTATTTCCGGGACTCCACCTTGACCAGTATCCTACACCCTGCTAGAATGTTCAGCGAAATCAAATATGCAATAAGCTGTGAGTGGGAGTAGTAGGTCAGCGCCGCAGCGAGCGGGGAACGTGAAAGCCCGCAGGCACCTTTAGGCGCGTGCCTTATAAGACTGAACTCGCCCATGAGCTTCCCCGATGAACCCATTGGGTTGTAGTTGGGGACGTGCGCCGCGTTAAGGCAATTAAGCGACAATGGGCCTATAGCTCAGCTGGGAGAGCGCTTCAATGGCATTGAAGAGGTCGTGAGTTCGAATCTCACTAGGTCCACAGTAACCGGGATGGTACCGCGGAGAAACCCTTCGTTCCTGAGAATCAACGAAGGGTTTTTTGTTTTTTATAGAATCCGAATGATCACGACTCTCAAAATGTGCTATAGTCTAGATATTATTGGCTTCGGATTTGGGGATGCAGCCGCATCGGGACGCGGTGGGAGCAGAGTATGGGTAATAAGTCGAAACAACCAAGACTGGTCGAACGACTTCGTGAACTACTTGATGAACTTGGACGCCTGTTGAACCCGCCTAGGCCGGTTCCGGCGCGTGTCCCGGTACGTCCGCGTCCACGCCTTCCGGAGCAGGAATACCCACCGCGATAACCAAGCGGTATACAGGGAGCGAGTTCACAGGGGTCAGGTTTAAACAACCTGACCTCTTTTTTTTCCAATTTTGTTCAGCCAAGCCAAGTGTCCAGTATTTGCCGTGATCTCTAACAGACCAAATGAGGGGGGAATATGCCCAAAGAGAAGTACAACCCACAATCAATTGAACCCAAATGGCAAGTGCGCTGGGAGCAGGATCAACTGCACCGTTCAAAAATCGACCCTACCCGCCCAAAACACTATGCCCTGACAATGCTGCCGTATCCCAGTGGTGACCTGCACATTGGGCACTGGTTTGCTATGGCCCCTTCCGATGCCCGCGCCCGCTATAAACGGATGAAGGGTTATAACGTCCTGTTCCCCATGGGCTTTGATGCCTTTGGGCTGCCCGCTGAGAACGCAGCCATTCAGCGCCGCATCCATCCTCAAAAATGGACCTATCGAAATATCGCCAACATGCGCACCCAAATGCAGTCAATGGGCACGATCTTTGACTGGGAACGTGAGGCGGTCAGCGCTGACCCGGAATACTACCGCTGGACGCAGTATTTCTTCCTGAAGTTCTTTGAGAATGGGCTGGCATACCGTCAGGAAGCCACCGTCGATTTTTGCCCCAACTGCAATACCACGTTGGCGCGGGAACAAGTCTGGGGCGATGATCGCCACTGCGAACGCTGCAATACTCCCGTGATCAAAAAATCACTGGAGCAGTGGTTCTTTCGCATCACTCAATACGCCGATGAACTGCTGGATCACAGCCAGATCAATTGGCCCGAAAAGGTCAAGGTCATGCAGACCAACTGGATTGGCAAGAGCGAAGGGGCGCATGTAACCTTCAAGACCGAGAGCGGTGGTGAGATGGTCGTGTTCACCACCCGCCCCGATACCCTGTGGGGCGCAACCTTCATGGTGATTGCCCCCGAACATCCGTTGGTGAACCAGATCGTGAGTGCCGATCAGCGCGCTGCGGTAGAGCAGTACATCGCTGAAGCAGCCCGTCGCACCGAAATTGAGCGGACGGCTGCCGATAAGGAAAAGACTGGGGTATTCAGCGGCGGATATGCGATCAACCCGGTGAACGGCGAACGCATCCCGATCTGGATTGCTGACTATGTGCTGATGGGTTACGGCACAGGGGCGATCATGGCAGTACCCGCCCATGATGACCGCGACTTCGCCTTTGCTCGTAAGTTTGGGCTGAAGGTTCAGGTGGTCATCCAACCGGAAGGCGGCAGTCTGGACGGGGATACCATGAGCGACCCGTACCCTGATGAAGGCTTTATGGTCAACAGTGGGCACTTCGATGGCACCCCCACCGCCAGTGGCGAAGCGGTGCGCAAGGTGATCGCATGGCTGGATCAACAAGGGCTGGGTAAAGGGGCGGTTACCTACCGTCTGCGTGACTGGCTGATCAGCCGTCAGCGTTATTGGGGCGCGCCCATCCCGATCATCTACTGCCCAGACTGCGGCACGGTGCCTGTGCCTTACGATCAACTGCCGGTGGTGCTGCCCGAAGATGTGGAGTTTATGCCCACTGGCAAAAGCCCTCTGACTCAGCATCCGGGCTTCCTGAACACCACCTGCCCGCACTGCGGTAAAGCCGCCACGCGGGAGACGGACACCATGGATACCTTCATGTGTTCCTCGTGGTATCACATGCGCTACCTGAGTCCCGACTACGCCGAGGGACCCTTTGATCCCGAAGAAGGGGCTTACTGGCTGCCCGTGGATCAGTACACCGGGGGCATTGAACACGCCACCATGCACTTGATGTACACCCGCTTCTTCACCAAAGCCTGCCGTGACTGCGGTATTTTTAAGGATACTGAAGCGGTGCGGGTCAAACATCCCGAATATGATCGACAGCCCGTGAGTTTTGAACCCATGATGGCCCTGTACAATCAGGGCATGATTCTGGGTGAACCTTCTGATGGATACATCATTCAGGCAGAGGGTAAATGGGATGGCGAAAAACTGATCGCGGATCGGATTGCGGTGCTGGACGAGAGTCAGCGTGAGGCTGCCGCGCCCGCCGATGGGGTCATTGGGGAGATCGTCAAACGTTCTGAGAACCTGCTGAACATCGAACGGGCCACTGGCGAAACGGTGGTCATCGAAGTGCCTGAAAGCACCCGAATTGTTGACACAGGGGGCAATCAGATCGATCTGAACGGGCTGCGCTTCCGTCTGGGCGTGGAGAAAATGTCCAAGAGCCGAGGGAACGTGGTTGCCCCCGATAAGCTGGTGGCAGAATTCGGCGCGGATGTGGTGCGCGGCTATCTGATGTTCGCCTTCCGCTGGGAAGCTGGCGGGCCATGGGACTCAAAGGGTATTCAGGGGGTGGTACGCTGGCTGAATGACGTATGGGGTTTGGTTACCGAAACACCGCCTGCTGCTGCCGAACCTGCTGAAGCAGAGGTGCGGGCGCTGCGGCGCAAAGTTCATCAGACCATCCACCGCGTTCAGAGCGGCTTGGAGGACTTCGGCTTCAACACAGCGGTCGCATCCCTGATGGAACTGAAGAACTATCTGCTGGCAGCGCGCAAGACCTCAGTCTATGGTTCGGCCGTATGGTCGGAGGCGATCCAGACCATGCTGCTGCTGATGGCACCCTTCACTCCTCATATTGCTGAGGAATTGTGGGAGAAGATCGGCTGCGGCTACAGCATTCACAATCAAGCCTTCCCGGTCTATGACCCTGAAGCGGCCAAAGAAGAGGAGATTACTTTGGTGATCTCAATCAATGGCAAAGTCCGGGCCCGGATCAACATCCCGGCAGGGTTGAGTCAGGATGAAGCGGCGGCCCGTGCGCTGGCCTCTGAGGATGTCCAGCGTCACCTGAACCAGAATACCCCAAAGAAGATCATCTATGTAGCTGAACGGGGCATGATGAATATCGTGATCTAGGCTCACTGCCAAATGCGGCGGGCGATCCGGACTGGATCGCCCGCCACAGGTTCTAAGTCAACCCTGTGATCCGCTTGTCGGTCCCCGCCCAAGCCGCTGCTCCAGCGCACCGCCGATCAACCGCTCAGACTTCTGGCGCGCTTCTGCGAGGAATTTCTCGATCTGTTCCGGGGACTGCAAAAGCTGCCCCCACTGGGCGGTTTCATTCTCCATCACATCCAGCGTTCCTTTGGCATAAGCGTTCAGCGACGCTCGGAAATCAACATCCGATTCTTCGACATCGGGCGAGTAGGCGTCTGCTACAGCCAAACTTTCCAGTGCTGCCTTATAGAGATTGGCCGAACGTTCCCACTGATACAGGTCAGATAAACTGTTAAAAGCGGCACCCACTGCCGGAGCAATCACGGCGATGAGCGTGGTCAAAGAGACTACAAAATGCATGGTATCGCAGTAAGAACTGCCTGCCACAGAGCAAGAAGTTCCA
The DNA here is from genome assembly GCA_014879835.1 of Anaerolinea sp. GTDB lineage: Bacteria > Chloroflexota > Anaerolineae > Aggregatilineales > UBA2796 > UBA2796. The sequence continues at coordinate 6,265 of JACSRJ010000175.1, read as the reverse complement.
CCCCCAAAGACCGACTGCACAATTAGCCCGGAGACGGCCGCAGCAATCCCTGCAACTAGGGATGCTGAAGCACGGATGAAATTAACCTGCCCCGCAGCGCGGTTGTTGCGCTCCACAGCCTGCTCGTAAAAAACCTTCTGATCTTGCAAGGCAAAGTGGTTAAACAACTTATCGAGGGCTTCCAAATAGCGCCGATCAGCTTGCATCTTAATATCAGCCATGATCACTTGCCCTCCTGTCCCACAGCGTCATCGGGCATCTGACCTTGATTAATGAGCGCGGCACGTTTGGAGAGAGTCATCCGACGCACAGCCCCGGTAAGGGTGTCATAGGGGGGCATATTCATCAGGTACCGAAAAAATTCACGGCGCAGATTCTCTGCTCGACGGCGGTTGTCAATCCAACTGTGCAGGGGACTCTCGATCCGATTGCTGAGATTACTCATATAGGTGGCCAGCAGGGCGATACCCGTTTCAATAAAGCTTAGGACTGGAACCCAACGAGGACTACTGTTGAGGGCCATGACCATCAAAGAACCAACGACGGTCGCCAGCATGGCCAGAACGATATAACCGATCTGAAAGAGGCGGTAACGATTCTGGTTGATGGCTGCATCTGCATCACGGCGAATGAAATACCTCAGCAGATCACTCTCCAACAAATCAAGATCGCGTTCGATAGATTTGATCACATCTGGATTGGTTTCCCCCAGAACTCGGCGCATCTCAACCCGATCAATCAGGGTGAAATCCTCCCGCACCGGAGGGACACGAAGATAAGGGAGCTGTTTCATCCATGCAGGCAGGCGTTCACGGCTGTAACGGAGCTGTTGGGACATAGGACGACGTTGGCGCATTTCTCCACCCTCTTGAAGGGCGTCTTCTCTGGTTAATGTGGAGCCGGTCACGTTCACAACCTCTCTCCATCAGGACAGGGCATCCACTTGATGTTAGTCTACGGTTAGAACGGAGTCAAACCTATCCATAGGGGGTTTGTGCGAACGCATGGAAATCCGGGTTCACTCCGAGGTCATTTGAAAAGTATAGGAGTTACGCACTTGACCTCATCCCCCCTCACCCCCCTTCCTTTCAAGGTTAGGTTTTTGAGGGAAGGGTATCAAGAACCCTTCATCCCCCTACGCCCCCTTCTCCCACGCTTCGCGGGGCGAAGAGGGGATTCGACTCTTGAGGGGTAGACCCCTCAAACGCCCCAACAAAAGCAAATTCGCCGTAGGGGCGGCCCCACATGGTCGCCCGGCGGGTGCAGACAGAAGACCGGGCAGCCCCGTGTGGCTGCCCCTACAAGGCGCTTTTTTCGCTTCCTACATCCCCCAATAGGGGATATTCATGAAAAACCTGCCCCTGAAAACACCCCCTTTCTCCTACACTTCGTGGGTGAAGAGGGAATCAACCCTTGAGGGGTAGATCCCTTAAACTCCCCCTTTGGGTAAATACCCGCATCCTCTGTCTCTCTCCTCGCCGCGCAGCGGCTAGAGGGTGAAGGCAAGCCCAGTCACAGATGCCCTTCTCAAATGGCTTCTCAAACGGCCCCCTGTGAAAAACAGGCGGTCTGTTCAGCACAAAAAGCGTGGGGATGATCTGAAGAAAAAACGCAAAGAGCGCGGCTCTTATAACACGCCGCGCCCTTGATCACGCTTGAAAGAATCTTGAAAGAATATAAAGAATAAGGGGATAACCCCTCGGAAGTTGGTTCTAGGTGTGGGCCGCGGGTTGTCCCTGTGCCCCATAGGCATGATGTTGGCGAATATCTTCCAACGCTTGCTGGAAAAGCCGCGATAGTTCTCGATCCGCGCCTTTGAAGCGTCTTAGGGTTTGGGTGGCACAGGCTGCACAGCCCCGCATGGCTCGGTAGCTGTCGGTCTCGCAGCTTAAACACCCATTCAGGCGAATCATCATCAGTACAAAAGCGAGGCTGGACTCGTGGGTTTCGGGGACTGCTAGTACATGAGCGGTTAACTGCTGCCATTCCTCACCGCGCAGGTTGCGTAAAGTGGGAATCACATAATGTGGAAACAGTAATTCATTTTTTGTGTACATGCGTTTCCCCCGATGATCGCGGATGGACAGAATCATTGTATCATGGTTTAGAATTGAATGATTCCCATCAAGTACATTTGTACTGGATTCCGAACCAAAATGAAACTACGGGGTATGGGTTGGGTCATCTTTGGGGGCATGATCCTCAGTATGGTGACCGGAAGTATGATGCTTGTGGGCAAAGCCACAGGGCAAGGATACGCCTGTTTGCTTGCCTCTGCCGCCCGCCAACCCTCTTTCATTTTTGATCGGGTCTCTGGGTTTGTTCAGCAAGTAAACAATCGCTACACACTGCCTCAGGTGATCAACGCTCGAGGCGCAATCTCCCCTGATGGCACTTACGTGGCCTATCTGACCGGCAAGGCGGGTGAAGCCATCACCTTGTATTTGGAAAGTGCCGCGCCAAGCAAACATTTTCGGGGCGGGACGACCTGCTCTGAGCGAGTAGGGTGCTGGCGCACTATTCGAGAACCGGGGGCTGTGCCCCTTCAAGCAGGGGTGCAAGACGCCATCGGGATCGGGTGGTCACGGGATGGGCTGCGGGTGGCTTTTGCATGGTTAGATGGCAAAGGCCGTCTGAACGTTGCTGCCGCCGATCCAGCAGGTGGCATCTTTGCCCGCCGGGTGATCTCAACAAACAACCCGATTACCAGTGTACGTCTCACTTTTCACGGTTGGACTGAAGATGATCACTTCGCGGTCTTTAGTTTTACCAGTCCAATTGCGCCTAACCGTTTGTATTTCTGGTCACCTCAGGAAGATCGGTTAGTTTCCTACGACCTGCCTCAACGTGAACCGCCTCATCTGGCTATGGCGTGGTCAGGGGGACAGCTTGCCTATGTGGCCAACGCCGAACAGCCCTATTTGATGGTGGCGCAGCCTGAGGCTGAAAGTGAGATTGCCTTCCCCCTCTCCTCACCGTTGGAGTGGTGGCTGTTGTGGTCGCCCGATGGTTCGCAGCTTGCAGCCCGTTATTTTGATCCTCCGCACTGGCGGGTGGATATTTTTGAGCCGGAAGGGGTGGTAATCGCTGATGTGGGCAGCGCCCAGACTGAGATTGATCGCCGCTCCGGAGATAGTGAACCTTTTATCGCGTGGGCTGAGGGCGGGCGTAAACTCCTCATGACCCGCGAGCGCCTTAACGGACTTCATGATCTGATGAGCGTCGATCCCCATACCCTGACGATCACGGTGTTGATGGAAAATCTTCACTTTTTGCCCTTCCAAACAACCTCTGGGATGATCGCTTTGTTCCCCCGCGAAGGACAGTGGATGTCCCTTTACAGTCTTGATCCTGAGACCTTATCGCTTAAACGCCTTGCCTCTGGCATGGAGACCGTTGATACGGTGAGTTTCATGAGCGACGGCAATTCCCTCGCTTATATTTCCCAGCGTGAAGGACGTTTTGCCGTGGAGGCAGTGCGCTTGGGACGCGGGGAGCATTACCTTTTGACGCATGGGCTGCCCGCGGTGGAAAAACTTGAGGAATCGGATGCTGGAGACATTACCTTTAACTGGTACACCCCCTCCAATTCTCCCCCACGTGGTGGCGCTATGTCCTTCTCACTCACGGGGGAAGCCCTTTACCACTTCCGGGTGGATGGCCGGGTAAGCGCCATCACGCCCTCACCCAACGGCGCACTGGCGGCAGTAAACGTTCTGAGCAATCTTGATACCTCGGTCAGCTTGCAAATTGCCCCCGCTGATGGGGGAGACCCTACGCCAAGGCTGGCTTCAGAACGCCAGATGTTCCGTCCCGTATGGTCGCCTGATGGGGTATGGTTGGCAGTCCGGCGCACACAATCGGGTGGGCTGCCTAACCTTGAGATTTATGATGCACAGGGCACGCTCGCCCGACGATTTCCCCCGGCACATGAATTTCAGGATATAACTTGGATCACCTGTGGTGGGTGAAAGTTCCCTAAACCCTTGAAGGAGTCTCTTTGAAAGCCCGTCCCTTTGTATTGATCTGCTTGAGTCTCTTGTTTTTTTCCAGCGCGCTTCTGGGTGGAGCGGTGGCTTTGGGGCGCGCTGTCCCGGATGACTATAGCTGTTTACGTTTATATCAGGGTGAAAACACCCTCATTGATACGATCAATGGCTTCATCGTTCGAGATCGACGGCGGGTGGAGATTATTGCCCCCGTTCAAACCCTACTTTCTCCTGACGGGCGTTATCAGGCTGAGTGGGGTATTGATGGCAGTTCCCTCTCGGTTTGGGTACGTTCCAATTACGCCTCAGATGCCGGTGAACTGCCTGCGGCAAAACGGGTGGTACAAGGCGAGAACTTCGTCTCTAACGTGATCTGGTCACCTGATTCGGCGCGCTTTAGTTATCTTTCGACCGATTTTAGCACCAACAGTGGTTATACCCTCACCCTTGTTGAAGCTGCTACGGGCGAAACCCTCAGCCAAAGCATTTCCACCAGTGCCTCTCCCTCACCCCAGATGGTGGGCTGGTCACCAGATGGGCTTTCGATTGTGGTCAGCAGTGTCGGCTCAGGACGGGTTCCACAGGTAGTACTCAGCGTCTGGGACGCGCAAACCCTGACTATGCTCCGCTCGGTGGTGGTCACTGCCTCCACTATTCATCCTCAATGGGCCCCTGCCAGTGATCATCTGGCAATCACCTATGAAAGCGGTTTTGGTAATCACGGCGGGCTGATCATCCCAGTGAGGACAGATGCACAAAAACCCATTGATCTCAAACTTCCGCCGGGAGGGTTTGCGGTTCCGGAGTGGTCACCAGACGGGCGTTATCTGATGGTTCAGTATGTTGATGAAGCCCTTAGTCATCACTTCTGGATATACCAAGTTGAGGGTAATCAGATCAGCCTCAAACATCGCGTCCAACGGGGGAGTCGGATTCTGAGCTTCAGCCCAGTAGTATGGTCGCCAAATAGTGAGTCTCTTATTTACCTTTCGCAGCCCTCAGAAGGAGCCTTTACCCGAAACCTGAATGCCTTTGATCTCAACACGGGCACGGTACAAACCTTACTCGAAGGGGTGGATATTCCGCTTGGTGGAGCAGATCCCTTGATGCGCATCAGGAGCAACCCAGAAGGGCGAATCGCAGTTGCCTTTAATGCCTCACGAGGGGCACTAGGGGTCGATCTGATGAATGCTGACGCTACTCAACGTGTCCCCTTAGTACGCGAGGCGCGCTCCATCGAATTCATTGAATGGTCCGCCGACAATCAATATGTGCTGGTGCAGTGGCAGGCCGCGCAAGGCGGGCAGTTAGTGCATTATTTGACATGGGCGCGGGCTGACGGCTCCAGACTGACGATCCTCGAAGACCTAGATGCAAGGATCACCGAACTGCGCTTCATTCCGGAGCAAGAATCGCTGGTGGTGGTCAGCGAGCAAGGTGGCGCTTATGCGATTGATCAGGTGCACATGGGCACCAACCAGCGGGTGCGTTTGGCGCAAGGACTGCAAAAAGTCGATTCGATCTGGCTTGATTCGGTCAAAAAGCAGTACGGCTTTTGGTGGCAGACGGAAACACAAATCGGCTACGAAGGCTATGCCTTCAGCGGCGATCAGGTTTATCGTTTTGCCGCACCACGCATCCCCAATTTTGATCTGGGCAAGGTGAGTATTTCCCCAAGTCAAGATTACGCCCTAATTCAGTTTTCGGGGATCGGGCTGTCGTCGATATGGCTGGCGCACACAGGTGAAGATGCCCCTCGGTTGCTATTTGAAACGCCCGCTGGCCCCAACAGTGTTTTTGTGACATGGGCACAGGACGGTAAGCGGTTTGCGGTGGAACGCTTTAACGGGCGCAGTGAGCCGGAAATTCACCTGTATTCAACTACGGGCGATCTCATCCGGATTATTGGGCGCAGTGTGAACTATGTGGGGGCGCGCATCGACTGGACTCGCTGCGATTAGGGCAAGAGAGGGGTGAAGTCTCTTGTGGGGGAGCATCCCGCATGTTATGACTCGCCCTTTTTGTAACATCCGCCAATTCAATCAGGCGGCGCGCCTCGCAAGAGGCGCGCCGCTTTTGGTTATGCTCCCCGGTGTGCGCGACAAGTTCACACAAGGGACAGTGGGTTGGTGGTCAAAGTCATTCGGGCACAGTATGATGGGCTGCGTGAGATGGCAAGGATTTTTGCCCATCACGCCGATCTGAGTGTGGCCCTGACTTTTCAGGTGGAAGGGCTGATCGATCAGCTTCAGGGCGGCGCGTGGCGGGGCGTGGGC